>JABDLI010000160.1 GCA_013003065.1 Phycisphaerales bacterium
GGACAGCGAAGCGCACGCTACGCAGGGGCGTCAAGCACCCCACCGCGATGGACGCTGACGGCACGGACGCTTCGCTGTCCGTGGCACCATTGTAAGGGTGTCCGCGGCATCTTTGGAATCTCATCCGCCGGCCAGCATCTCCTCGACGTGCCGCGTCACCGCCGCGTCGAAGACGCTCTCCGCAAAGCGCTCCGCCTGGGTCCGACACGCATCGGCCCGCGGCGGTGTCGCCACGAGCCGCGTCACCGCCTGCGCGATCGCCCCGGGCGTCTGCTCGTCGAAGAACACGCCGCTGTCGTCGGTCACCGTCTCCGCCGCACCCCCGCGCCCCCGCGGATCATCGATGGGCGGCACGAACGCCGCGACCGGACATCCGCAGGCCATCGCCTCGACCGGAACGATGCCGAAGTCCTCCAGCTGCGGGAAGACGAGACCGGCGGCGCGGCGATAGAGGTCACGAAGCGTCGGGTCGTCGACCCCGCCGAGCATCTGGACGTTGGGCACGTTGGCCACCGCCTTCTCGAGCGTCTCGGCCTGCGAGCCGGAGCCCGCGATCCGGAGCGCAAAGCCGCCTTGGCGGGCAGCCTCGATCACCCGGTCGACACGCTTGTAGGGTTCGAGCGCCGAGACGACGAGCAGCCAGTCTTCCCGCTCAACCGACGGATCGGGCGTGAAGTACGCCGTCCGCACCGGCGGGTGAACGACCGCCGCCCGCCGGCCGTAGCACCGTTCGATTCGCGCCGCGGTGTGCGCGCTGTTGGCGAGGAAGCGAGTCACCCGTCCGGCGGTGCGGCGATCCCACCGGCGGAACGCGGGACCCGTCAGCGTGAGACCGAGGCTGCGCAGTCGGCCACCGGCGCCACCGGCATAGTCGGCGGACTGCTCCCACAGATACCGGGCGGGCGAGTGGCAGTAGCACAGGTGCGGCACGCCGTCGGGGGGACGGATGGACTTCATGACGGCGGAGCTGGTCGAGATCAGCAGGTCGCACGGGGCGACGCGAAGGCGGCCGACCGCCCACGGCATGAGCGGAAGGTAATGCCGACGCCACGCTCCGGTCGCCCGGGGGAACCGCTGGAGCGCGGACGGGTGCACGCGGCACGCCGCGATCGCGTCGGTGAGGACGACGCCGCTGTCGAGCAGCGTGTAGAGATCGGTCGGTCCGTACAGGCGGGCGAGGCGGTCGAGCACCCGCTCGCCACCCCGCATTCCCACGAGCCAATCGTGGGCGAGCGCGACCCGCGGTGTCTCCCGCGGCCGCGGCTCGGCCTCTATCATCGCATCCATGAGCACGCCGACCTCGACCTCACGTTCCAGCTCCGTCCGCCCCGCGAACCGGCTCGGGCTCGACTACGACGCCGAGGCCACGCGGCTGGGTCCGCCGGTGACGCCGATCATAGACGTCCACTGTCATCTGAACGGACTGGAGGCGATCGGCCTCTACCGCCGGGCCGCCGAGCGGTACGGGGTCAGCCTCGCCTACAGCATGACCAAGCTCGAGGAAGTCGAGCCGATCCGCGCGGCGCTCGACGGACGCGTGCGGTTCATCGCGGTCCCGAACTACTGGTCCACCGACGACCGCCGGCACCACATGGGCACCGGCTACCCCGAGCGGATCGAGGCCTATCACCGACTCGGCGCCCGCATCGTCAAGTTCTGGGCCGCCCCCCGGGCGCGAGACTACGCCGTCGAGATGGGCGACCCGGATTTCATGCGGCTGGATGCACCGCACCGCATCGATGCCATGGAAGCGGCGCGGGCGCTCGGCATGATCTTCATGACCCACGTCGCCGATCCCGACACGTGGTTCCAGACCAAGTACCGCGACGCGAACGCCTACGGCACGAAGGCGTCGCAGTACGAGCCGTTCGAGATGCTCCTCGATCGCTTCGACCAGCCGTGGATCGGCGCCCACCTCGGGGGATGGCCGGAAGATCTGGAGTTCCTCACCGGCCTGCTCGACCGCCACTCGAATCTGTACCTCGACACCAGCGCGACGAAGTGGATGGTGCGCGAGCTCTCGCGGCACTCGCGGGAGGAGCTGATCGCGTTCCTCCGCCGGTTCCAGGGACGGATCCTCTTCGGCTCCGACGTCGTCACCGCGGACGAGCATCTCGCCGCCGGAGACGACGATCAGGAGATGTACGCGAAGGCGTCGAACGAGAACGATGCGTATGACCTCTACGCCAGCCGGTTCTTCGCATTGCGAACGCTGTACGAGACCGATGCCGACGGCCCGTCGCCGATCGCCGATCCCGATCTCGCGATGGTCGATCCGGAACGGTACGACCCCACCGACGCGCCTCCACTTCGCGGCAAGCAGCTCCCCGCCGATCTGCTCCGGAGCCTGTATCACGATGCCGCGCACACGCTGCTCGAACCGCTCTTTGCGGGCGCGTGAGGTGAAGGACGCCTGCAAACCGCGGCGGTCGATCCCCAACCACTCTGCGGGTCCGCGACCCGCGCGACCCGCCGACTCCATCGATCGAGGCACGCCATGACCCAGGTTCCCCTCACGCCACATCGCGTCGAGCCCATCAACGGCCTCGGCATCGCCGGGTTCATCTGCTCGATGGTCGGCTTGCTCGTGACCGGCGGGCTGCTCTGCCCCGTCGGGTTGATCATCAGCCTGATCGCGTGCGGTCGCCGCCCCCGCGGGTTCGCCATCGCCGGCGTCGTCGTCGGCTTCCTGGGAACCTGCGGATGGGTGCTCATCTTCGTCTTCGCCGGCGCGGCGATCCTCGCGGCGCTCGGGATCGCCGCCGTCGCCGTGGTGCTCACCGAGGCCGAAACGGTCGAGATCACCAGCGACATGGTCAACATCGCCATCGCGGTGAAGGGATATGAACAGGAGAACGACTTCCTGCCGGCGTCCCTCGACGACCTCACGCTCAAGTCCGCCACGCGGCTGGATCCCTGGGGCAACCGCTACGAGTATCACCTCACGGACGAACCCCCGGGGTATGAGCTCGTCAGCGCGGGCGAGGACGGACGTTTCGGCAGCACCGACGACGTCGCGCTCAGCGGCCTGGGTGACGCCTGGAACATGGGCGCTCCGGCCCTCGACGTCCACGGCGACGGCGACGGTGGATCGATGACCGTCCGTCTCGGCGATCGCACCATCACCGCCGAGGGCGATGAGGACGACGGACGGCTGCTGATCGATCTTGGTGATCGCGTGATCGAGATCGAGGGCGATGACGTGAGCGTGACGACGAAGCCGGAGGGGGATGGCGGCGGGTGAGGGTCATCTCCCCCCGGGGTAATTGGGGACGGGTGCGATTTTGTCCGCTTCGGTAATTGGGGACGGGTGCGATTTTGTCCGCTTCCGAATCCAGATCCAATTCTCCCCCAACCGCACGAACACGCCGGTGACGTCCGGACGCCCTGTGCTTCCACGGGCGGCGTCCTGCCGCGCTCGGCCTCAGTTGGTCGTTCGCTGAACGCTGCGTCGTCCGGCGCGAAACCGACCCCCGCTCGATCCGCCGCATCCTGCGGCGAGGCACAAACCGGCCCGGACGCCCAAATACACCGCCCGCATCCTGCGGGCTGGCGTCTGGATGGTTCAGCGTGGGTATGACTATTTTTCGCACCGCCTCCGGCGGGTGCAGGCTGCGCGGGGACCGGCGGCGTCCATGCCGCATCGGGCAGGTTGGGTCGGGGGATTGCGCGATGGGCGCGATCGCGCTGACGCCCCGCGAGCGCTCGCGAGCGCTCCCGCGTCCGTGTCCGTGTCCGCGTCCGTGTCCGCGTCCGTGTCCGTGACCGCGTCCGTGTCCGTGACCGCGTCCGTGTCCGTGTCCGCGTCCGGGTCCGGGTCCGGGTCCGGGTCCACTTACACCGAGCACGACGCCTGGCACGTCTCGTCCACGTCCACCTCCACCCGGCGTCGGACCTCCGCCGCCAGCGCGTCGATCATCTCCGGCGGGTAGAGCGGGAACGCCCAATCGCGTCGGGCGGCGATCACGAGGTCTGCCTCGGTCCGCTTCGCGGTCGTCGCCCGCGCTGCGGAACGCGTCAGCGCATCCGCATGCTTCGCACGCAACTCCGCCAGCGTCTCGTGCAAACGCCGGAACGCCGCGCGGCGGGCCGGCGTGCGTCGCTCCGTGGCCGCCACCGCGGCGAGCAGCTTCGCTTTGACCGGTCCCGGTCGCATCGAGCCCGGTTCCGGATCGTGCCAGTGCCGGTGCGCCGCGGCGACGGCCGCGGGGACGTTCGGTGGATCTTGGTCGCTTCCGGCATCGAACGGCAAACGCATGTTCGCCGTGGCGACGACCACCGGCGCCGGCGTGAGGCCGAGCCAGCGGTCGAGCCAACGCTCCATCGCCTGGTCGTAGAGCGCTCCGCCGGTTCCGTGCACGAAGAGGTCGCACATCCCCAGCCGCAGCAAGGCGGTCATGAAGAGCGCTCGCGGCATGAGGGTCGGTGCGCCGGTCTCCTGCCAGCGTTCGACGTCGCTGTCGTACGCGCGGATCCGGCGGTCGTTGGCGTCGATGCGCCACAGCGGCAGCTCGACGTAGTCGTCCCGGACCAGCAGCGGCCGGATGCCGCCCTCGGGATGCTCGCGGACCGCCTCGTTGTACGCCGCCGCGCAGGCCCACGGATCCCGCGTCATCTCCGACAGGAGCGTCCGGGCCAGCTCGGTCTGCCCGAGCTGGGTCGCGGTCACCGCCGGCCGGGCGCCGAGCCACGGCCGCATCAGCGTCTCGAGCGCGCTGGCCATCTGCATGGCCGCGTCACGCGAGTCTCGGGCGGAGTCGACCGCGGCGTGAATCCGCGTCACACCGGACGCCACCGACGGCGACGCGGCCGACAGACCGCGGGGCAGGGGCAGCGGCGTGAACGCCGGATGGTGTCCCATCGGCACGCCGGCCCGCGGACGTGTGAACGTCACGCGACGTACGGCCAGCCCTCCGCCGCCCCGCGGATTCGTGACCGGCACGTCGAGCCCGCCGAAGTCACCGGCGTGCTGATCGACGACCAGGTGGGCCTGCGCAAACCCGTGCTGCGTCGCGACCGCGTCCGCGAGCAGGTACTTGACGAGGATGCCGGGGTGCCAGAGCAGCGTCTGGTGCCCCGTGGCGATCAGGGTCCGTTCCGCTTCCAGACCGAGCCCGCGGCGGGTGCGCGATCGCCATTCCGCAAGCGTCACGCCGGCCAGCGTCCCGCCCGATCGACGCTCCGCGCGTTTCGCCCACGCCGGACACGCCGGGTCGACGGAGAGATCGACCTCGCTCCCGTCTCCCCGCGCTGGGGGCGACGACTCACGCATCGCAGGGCTGGGCCAGACACGACCGACACCGATCCAGGCCGGCCAGCGCGAGCGCCGGCAGACGACCGGCGCATCGTTTGAGCTCACGGTGCATCGTGCGGTGATAGTGCGCCAGACGCGACTCGGGATCGTCGAGCGGACCGCCGAAGCTGCGGCTCGGATCGTTGTAGATCAACCGAACGGGGATTTCCGAGATCCGAAGTCCCTGGGCCACGGCCTGCACCCAGAACTGCATGGGGAAGTCGTAGCCGTCGACGTCCAGCCGCAGGCGATCGCACGCCGACACCCGGTAGGCCTTGAAGCCGCAGAAGGCGTCGGTGATCTCGAGCCCCAGGCGATCGTTCAGCTCTTCGGTGATCGAGTGGTTGATCCGCCGGCGATCCGACGGCGGCGCGTCGTCGAACGCGGTCGGTTCCAGGTAGCGGCTGCCGGAGATGACGTCGGCGTGCCCGGCCGCGATCGCCCGCATGAAGTCGGGAATCGATGCCGGCTCGTGCTGCTCGTCGCAGTCCATCGTGATCAGCCAGTCGAAGCCGTCGAAACGCGCCCAACGCAGCATGTCCTGCATCGATCGACCGTACCCGCGATTCTCCGCGTGCCGGATCACCTCGACCGGTTGCCGGGCCAGCCGCATCGGGGTGCCGTCCGAGGAGCCGTCGTCGATGACCAGGACGTCCGCCGCGTACCGACGCACCTCGTCCAGCACGCGGCTCACGGACGGCTCTTCGTTGTAGACGGGGATCCCCACCAACACGCGCTGCGCTGTCATCGGCGACTCCTCAACGATGCCGGCAGTGTAGGCGCCGGTCAGATGGACCGTCCGAGGGTTGGATGCCGCTGATCAAGGGGCGGTACGCGAAAAACGTGAATCCGCGAGGGTTGGTGCCACGGACAGCGAAGCGTCCGTGCCGGGCGTCGTCCATCACGAAGGGAAGTAGAGTTCCCCAGCGCGATGGACGCTGACGGCACGGACGCTCCGCTGTCCGTGGCACCATGGAGATCGACGTCCGCGACACCATCGACTCGGCCGTCAGAACAACGACACGCCCGACGCCGGCGGCGTCGCATCGGCGGGCGCGGGCGTCGACGGGGCGTGGCCCGCCGGGTCCGGATCCGCCTCGGCCGACGACTCGGGTTGACACGAACCGCCCAGCGGATCGGGTCGGTAGAGCCGCGTGCCCAACGCCCACACCTTGTCGGTGAACTCGGCCGTGCCCGCGCTCTCGTCGCCGCGGGCGGCGGCGGTGATCGCGAGCTGCGTCTTGGCGTCGAGGTCGTCGAGCTGGGAGACGAAGATTGCCTCGGGCGTGCTCGGCACCTTGGCGGCGCCGAACTCGAGCTGCCCGTGGTGGCTGATCAGGATGTGCTGGAGAATGCGTAACGCATCCTTCGGGAGCCGGTGTCCACTGCGGGCGGCGACGGCCGCCTTCACCTGAAGCCAGATCGCCCCCCGCACGACGTGGCCGATGAGATTCCCGTCGGTCGAATACGAGAAGCCTTGTTGCCAGGACAGCTCGGTGGTCTTCGCGAGATCGTGCAGGAACAGGCCGACGAGAACGATGTCGCGGTTGAGCTCCGGGTAGAGCGGCAGAATACGATCGGCCATCGTCAGGAGCTGCAGCGTGTGCTCGAGCAGGCCGCCGATCCAGGCGTGGTGAATCGACACCGCCGCCGGCGCGCGGCGGAACCGCTGCATCAGCTCCTCGTCATCGAGATACGCTCGGGCGAGGGCCCGCATGCCGGGATGCTCGATGGTGCCCATGAGCGTGCGAACGGCGTCGAACATCTCGCCGATGTCGCGTTGCGTCGTCGGCAGCAACGCCGCCATCTCCTCCTCGCTGATCTCGACGGCTTTGATCTGCTCGATGATGAACTGAATCTGCCCGTTGTAGAGCTGGCTATGACCGGCAACCCGGACGAACCCGGTCTGCTGGAGCTCGGCGAAGTTCTTCTCGTCGAACGACCACTGCCGCGCGGCGACCTCGCCGGTCGCGTCCCGCAGGAGGCACTTCAGAAACGACTTGCCGTTGCGGGTGGCGCCGACCTGCGGGTTGTAGATGCTGTACACACCGTCGACGAACACGTTCGCGGTGAGGGAGCGGAGGTCGACGTGCTCGGTGGTAGACATGCAGCGGGCTCGCAAGAGGCGTGAATCGGGGGGAACGAGCAGTCTAGCACGCCACGTCGCGACGGTCGGGAGATCGGTGGATTCACCCCCGCGACCGCTGCTCCGCGAGGACCGGCGGAAGCATGTCCACGAGATCGGTTGCGAGCATGCCCGCCCCCGAACCCGTCGCCGCCACCCAGAGATCCGCCGCCCGCCCGTGGATCTCCACGCCCAGCCGCGCGCACTCGAACCCGGTCAACGCCGGGGAGGCAGCGGAGCCGAACTGCGCGACGAGCGCCGCGATGATCCCGGCGAGGACGTCCCCGGTGCCGGCAGTGGCCAGGGCGGCGTTGCCGGTCGCGTTGATCGCGACGTCCGTTCCGTCACTGATCACCGTGCCGGGTCCCTTCAGGACGACGACCGCGTCGAGCGTTCGCGCCAACGTCCGCGCGAGCTCGGGACGCTCGTCCGCAGCCGTGGGGTCGCCCTCGATCCCGAACACGCTTCCGAGCCGGCGGAACTCGCCGGGATGCGGCGTGAGGATCGTCTTCCGGGCGGGGGTGAGCTGACCTTCGGCCATTGCGTTGAGCCCGTCGGCGTCGATCACCGGAGGCGGACCATCGGCCGCCAGGATCGCCTCGAGCAATCGACGCTGCTTCGTGCCCGTGCCCCACCCCGGTCCGACGACGAGACACGCGTCGCGGGCGACTTCGCGTTCGAGGCAGCGGAGGGATGCCCCCGCCTCCAACCGGCCTTCCTCGTCGACCGGCAGCACGATGCCGGTCGCACCGGGCGCGATCGTGAGCGCGGCCGGGAGAATCGTCTCCGGCAACGCGAGCTGCGTCAGCCCGGCGCCGGTCCGCAACGCGGCGAGCGCCGTGAGCGCCGGCCCGCCGATCATCATGCGACCGGGACCCGCCTGCCCCCCGATCACCACCACCGTCCCGAACGTTCCCTTGTGACCGGCGGGATCTCGCGCCGGAAGCGTGAGCGGGTTCACGTGTTTGGACATGCGGATTATCCGTCGACGGCCGTTGCCGCGTGGTGGCGGACATCGAGCACGTCGATCTCGATGTTGCCCAGCAACAGCATGACGCTCGAGAGGTCGCTGCCGCCCATCCCTTCGGCCAGGCTCGATGCCCCGGTCAGCACGTGGGCGGCGTCGAAGCGATCGGCGAGCGTGGCGTCGAAGTCCACCCAACGATCGTCGATGAGCGCCTGCGTCCACATGTGCCAGCCGAAGATGTCACGCTCGCCCGCAAACTGGTCGGCGTAGACGAGCCCCGTGGCGACCCGGGCGGGGATCTTCTGGCTTCGCAGCAACGCGCAGAGCAGGACGCCGTGCTCCGAGCAATCACCGGTGCGCATCCGCGCGGTCTCGGAGGCGGTCGCAAACGCCGTGTCGAGCGACTTCTGGGAGATGTGACGGTGGACGAAGCCCCGCATGGCCTCGGCCCGCGCGAACGGGTCGTCGCTCACGCCGCGGCACGCATTCGCGGCAAGCTTCGCGATGAGCGGGTCTTCGCTGTTCACCATCGCCGACGCGGCGAGGTACTCGGCGCGTTCGTCCGCGGTGACGGCCGCCGGTTGATTGGCCGAGACGTCGAGGTGAATGATCGCCGAGTTCGTCCCCGGCGTGACCTCGACCCGCTGTGCGCCGGCCGACGGAAGCTCGGGAAGATCGCCTTCGCGCACCCGCACCCGCAGGGTGCTCGCCTGCGTCGCGCGGGGACGCCGGATGGGCTTGTCGGTGCGGACGAACGTCTTGACCATCAGCTCCGGCGCCGGCGCGGCCCCGGCCGCGAGCGCTTCGGCGCGGGTGGCGATGCGGGTGACCATGCTCCCGAACGGCAGCATCGCCTCCTCGGCGAGCAGGTGCCCGTCCTCCGACGTCTTCGTGGTGGCAACGATGCCGGGCATCGCGCTGGTGGTCGTCTTCCAGACGACGGCGGGCAGGCTGCGACCATCGTGATCGACCGTGGTCGTTCCCACCCGCTCGTGCCGCATGGTGATCGGGGTCAAACCCTGCTCGCCGTCGAGCGTCTGGTACTCGACTGCATCGGCGCCGGCCGCGAGCCGGGACTGCCAGAAGCGATGAACGCCCATCGGGGTCAGCCAGGGCCCGGCGGGCCGCGGGACCTCGCGGCGGATCTGCCGGCCGCCCTGCTCGGCGATCATCGTCACCGTGTCCTCGTCGAACTCCCACGTCGTGTCGACCTTCTGCATCGACAGATCTTGGACGAACCGGAAGCGGATCGGCTCGCCCGCGTGGGTCTCGATGAACTCGCTCTCGATGGAAACCTCGAGCTCGATGGGTCCGCGGCTGATCTTGAACTCCGTCGAAGAACGCGTGCGGTAGCGTGCGTCGTCGCTCTCCATCGTCTGCTTCATCCACCCCGCCGTCGCGCCGGCGAGGTCGAGCTGGTACCAGTGTTCCCACTCGGTCGTCCAGGCCCCCGCCTCGACGCGTTCCGGCGCCGGCGGAGCGGCGACCTGGCCGAGCGCCGGTGGGGCGAACCAGGCCGCGAGCAGGAGCGCGAAGAAACCGAGGAACGTGGATCGGACGGTGCGCATGATAAGGTCTCCCGGGAACGGGTCATCCTACGGCGGTGACCGGCGTCGAGGCGATGGCCTCAACCGGAGCCGTCCCCGCGATCAGGATCGGTCGAACCACCGACCGGCTTCATCAGGGGAAAGAAGATGACGTCCCGAATCGACGCGGCGTTCGTCAGCAGCATGACGATGCGATCGACGCCCAGGCCCAGCCCCCCCGCCGGCGGCATCCCGACTCGCAACGCGTGGATGAAATCCTCGTCGAGCGAGCGGAAGGTCGACTCTTCCTCGTCCGCCCCCGCGAGCTGCTCCGTCAGCTTGGCAAGCTGCAGGTCGGGATCGTTGAGCTCGGTGTAGGCGGTGCCCAGCTCCATGCCGCCGACGAGCAGCTCCCACCGGTGGCTCAGCTCGGGCCGATCGGTCTGGGGTCGCGTGAGCGGCGAGATTGCGCTCGGGTAGTCGGTGACGAACGTCGGGCGGGTGGCGTCGATCCGCGGCTCGCACCGCGCTTCGTACACCTCGTTGACGAGCAGCCAGTGATCCCGCGTCGCGGCGTCTTCGACGTGCAGCTCGGCCGCCGCCGCGCGGACCGCGGTCTCGTCGGCCATCTCGAAGCCGAGCGTGTCGCGAAAGAGGGTTTCATAGGGGACGCGATCGAATGGTCGCGACCAGTCGATCTCCAGGTCCCCGAAGGGCAGCCGCGCCGGCGTCGTTCCGGCGACGTGCTCGGCCAGGCCCCGCAGGAGCGACTCGGTGAGCTCGAGCATCGTCAGGCAGTCGCCGAAGGCCTCGTACACCTCGAGCGCGGTGAACTCGGGGTTGTGGCTGCGATCGACGCCCTCGTTCCGGAAGTTGCGGCAGACCTCGTACACCCGGGGCATGCCGCCGACGAGCAGCCGCTTGAGGTACAGCTCGGGCGCGATCCGCAGGAACAAGTCCATGCCGAGGGCATTGTGGTGCGTGACGAACGGACGCGCCGCCGCGCCGCCGGCGATGGGCTGCATCACCGGGGTCTCGACCTCCAGAAACCCGCGGCCGTCCATGAAACGCCGGATGAAGGCGATGATCCGCGACCGTTGCTCGAGCGTGCGTCGCGCCTCGGGGTTGGCGAACAGATCGACGTACCGCTGCCGGTACCGGAGCTCCGGGTCGGTCAGGCCGTGGTATTTCTCCGGGGGCGGCACCAGGCTCTTGGCGTGCAGCTCGAACGAATCCGCCCAGACGCACACCTCGCCCTTGCGGGTCGCCCCGACGCGGCCCCCGGCCACGACGATGTCTCCGTAATCCAGCTTCTGCGCGATCTTGAAGCTCGCGGCATCGACGCGGTCCTTGGAAACACTGATCTGGAGATCACCGGTGTCGTCCCGCAGAACGATGAAGACGAGCTTGCCCATCGGCCGGTGCTGGATGCAGCGGCCGGCGACCCGCGCTTCCGGACGCTTTTCGTCCGCGGGGTCGGCGTCGACGGCCGCCTGGGCGTCGGCGTCGAACCGGCCGCGGGCCTCCGCGAGCGCCACGAGATCGTCGACGCGGTGGCCGTAACCGGTTACGCCGTACGTCTCGCGCCAGCGGGCGAGCTTCTCGCGACGGGCGCGAACGAGCGTGTCACGCTCTTCCGCGGTCGGGTTGCCGCCGGAATCGTTCATTGGCCGCTCCCGGTCCTCGGTCTGGGTTGGCGACGTTGGCATGCGAGCTACGATGGTAGCCGCGCGTCACCCTTCGTGCCGGGTCTCGACCGGGCGGGCCGCGATCGTCTCCTCCCGGGGTCCCCCGCATGCGAACCGCTCCCAAATCTCGCCCCCCCGACGTGGCTCGACGCATCAAACGCATCGGTGTGCTCACCGGTGGCGGCGACTGCCCGGGACTGAACGCCGTCATCCGCGCGGTGACCAAGAGCGCCATCTACCGCTACGGCGTGCGGGTCTTCGGCATCGAGGACGGCTACCTCGGTCTGATCGAAGATCGGGTGGGGGAGCTGTCGAGCCTGCACGCCTCGGGCATCCTCACGCAGGGAGGCACCATTCTGGGGGCCAGCAACCGCGCGAGCCCGACCCGCTACTGCGTCGACCCCGACGCCGACGTGCCGTGCTTCGTCGATGCCACCGACAAGTGCCTGGCGACGATCGCCCGCCACGAGCTGGATGCGCTCATCGTGATCGGCGGCGACGGCACGATGTCCTGTGCCGACGCGCTCGTCGAGCGGGGCGTCAACTGCATCGGGGTCCCCAAGACGATCGACAACGACATCGTCGGCACGGACATCACGTTCGGCTTCACCACGGCCTATACCACCGCCACGCTCTCGCTCGACCGCCTGCACTCGACCGCGGCCAGCCACCACCGGGTGATGGTGTGCGAGCTGATGGGGCGGAACGCGGGCTGGCTGACGCTGCACGCGGGTCTCGCGTCGGGATCGGACGTCATTCTCATCCCCGAGATCCCCTTCGACATCGACGCCGTGTGCCGGTTCGTGCGGAGCCGAACGCACCGCGGTCGCGGTTTCTCGATCGTCGCGTGCGCCGAGGGCGCGTGCCCCCGCGACGGGGCCCCGGTCGTCGCGCGACACGACCCGACGAGCCCCGACCCGATTCGGCTCGGCGGCATCGGGGAGCAGGTGGCGAATCAGATTTCCGATCGCACCGGCATCGAGACCCGCACGACCGTCCTCGGGCACGTCCAACGCGGCGGACCGCCGGTGGCGGCCGACCGCGTCCTGGCCACCCAGTTCGGATTCCACGCGTTGGAGATGGTCATGAGCGGGGCGCGGAACCGGATGGTCGTGATGCAGAACGGAGTGATCGGCAACACGGACATCCGGCACGCCGCCCACGCCCAGCGGCTCGTCCCCCGCGATCATCCCTTGATCGACATCGCCCGCTCCGTGCGCACGTCCTTCGGTGACGAAGCATCCTGACGTTCGCTATCCTCCACCGTCATGGAATGCGCAGTCTTCCTCGATCGCGACAACACGCTCATCGCGAACGACGGCGATCTGGGAGACCCGGACCGGGTGCAGTTGCTGCGTGGCGTCCCGGACGGGCTTCACGCCCTCCGTCAGGCGGGCTATCGCCTGATCGTCGTGACCAACCAGGGGGGCGTCGCCCGGGGCCGCTTCACCGAAGACGATGTCGACGCGGTGCACCAGCGGATCGCGGCGCTCGTGGATCAGGCGACGGGGCAGAGCGATCTCATCAACCGCTTCTACTACTGCCCGTACCACCCGAAGGCCACGCTCGAAGACTACCGGCGTGACCACCCGTGGCGCAAGCCGAGCCCCGGCATGCTGCTGCAGGCCGCACGCGATATGAACATCGACCTCGGACAGAGCTGGATGGTCGGAGATCAACCGCGTGACATGACCGCCGGCCGATCCGCCGGCTGCCGAACCGTCTACCTCGGCCCGGCGACGCCGCCGGCGTCGGAGACGCCGCCGACGGTGACGGCCCCGGATTTCCCGGCCGCCGTGCAGCACATCCTCCGCGTCACGCCGCCGCGACCCGCGGGGAGCGGGTCCCCGCCCCCGGAGGCCGACCCCGCGGGGCCCGGCCGCGGCAACCCGATGACGCGGCACGCGACGAGGATGCCCGTCGATGACACCGACGCCCTGCCCCGGCTCGCCCGAAACGTCGCCGAGCTGACCGACCTGGTCCGTCACGATCGCGCGCGTCGGGCCGAGTTCTCCGGCTATCGGCTCGCCGCGGGCATGGGCCAGCTCCTCGTCCTGCTGCTGGCCGCCCTGGGGCTGACGCAACTGGGCAGCAGCGAGCTGTTCTTCCAGTGGATGACGGGCGCGGTGCTCGTTCAGCTTGCCACGATCGCCTTGCTGCTGCTGGATCAACGGGGATGAGCGAGCCGCCCCGCGCGATCACGCTTCGCGCCCTCAGCGGCGAACCGCTGGCCGATCCCGCCGTCCGCTCCATGGTCGTCGCCACCGTCCACGCCATCGGCGAGCGTCAAGGCGTCGTCGTCGAGGGCGTCGAGACGACGCCGAACCGGGTGACGATCACCATCGAGCGGACGCCGATCGAAGCGCTCGGCTTCGTCGCGGAGCTGCGGCGGATCACGAACGCGTGGTACGCGGGCAAGTTCGGCGGCGCGCCGCTGTGGGGGACGCCGGCCGGAGAGGGCGAGGAATGGAAGCAGCGATGAGCCCCCCGCCGCTGCCACCGGATCTCGCGTCGCTGCTCGTCATCGCGCCGAACTGGGTTGGGGACGTGGTGATGGCGACGCCGGTGCTGCGGGCGTTGCGCGAACACCGACCGGCGGCCCGCATCGTCTCCGCGGTGCGCCCGGGCATCGGCCCGTTGCTCCGCGGCGCGGGGTGGGCCGACGAGCTGATCGACCTCGATCCCCGGGGAGCGCTCGGGCCGCTTCGCGCGGCCCGGCGGATCCGGCAGACCGGCGCACGGGCGGTGCTGCTGCTGCCCAACAGCTTCCGCAGCGGGCTGACGGCACGGCTTGCCCGCTGTCCCGTCCGGGTCGGATACGACCGCGACGGCCGCGGGCGTCTGCTCACCCACGCGTGTCCCGTGCCCGCCGCGACCGAGCCCACGCCGACCGTCGACTACTACGCGCACCTCGGCGCGTTCGCCCTCGGCCTTGCGGACATCCCCAAGATCCCGGCGTTGTTCGTCACCGGCGAAGAAGCGGACGCCGCGGCGGCAGCGCTCGACGGACTCGACGATCCGATCGCCCTCCTCACGCCCGGGGCGAGCAAGCCGGCCAAACGGTGGCCACCGGAGCGGTTCGCCGCGGTGGCGGACACGCTCTCCGAGGACGGCTTCGCATGCGTTGTCAGCGGGTCGCCGGGCGAAGCGTCGGTGACCGGCGCCGTCGTGGCGGCCGCCCGCACGCCGATCACCGATCTCACCGGAGCGCTCGACCTCGGCGTCCTCAAGGCAGTCGTCCGACGGGCCCGGGTGTTGATCACGAACGACACCGGTCCCCGCCACCTGGCGGCGGCGCTCGGCACGCCGGCGGTCACGCTCTTCGGTCCGACCGACCATCGGTGGACGACGCTCCCGGAGGCATCCGAACGGTGTCTCCTCGCCGAGCCCTTTCTTCCCGCCGAAGCGGTGGCCGATCGGAACCCGCGGCTGTGCGCCATCACGCGGATTCCCGTCCGCGACGTCGTCGACGCCGCCCGTCGGCTGCACGCCGAGAAGGGGTCGCCGCGGTAACGCTCGGCCCGATCAGACGCGGCCCAACGCGTCGCGGAACTGCCGGACCACGGCCGGGCGTTCCGGCCAGTTGCGGAGGAAGCGGGCGGCGTCGTTCCGCCGCTCGCGTCGAAAGAGCGGGCCCGGCAGACCGATTCGCATCCCGTCAAGGTCGATCATCCAGACCCGATCGTCGGCCCCGACGATGAAGTTCGTCGACTTCATGTCGTCGTGACCGGCTCGCAGCGCGCCGAGCACCTGCCAGGTGCGGCCAAGCTCCTCGGCCACCCGCACCAGGTCGGGATCGTCGTCCGCCACGTCGTCGACGAAGTCGGCGAGCGTTCGGCCCTCGACGTACCGGGTCAGAAGGTAGGACTGGAACCGCAACGGACCCAGACGCTCTTCGCAGTACGCCAGCGGCTCCGGCGTGGGCACACCGGCTTCCCGCAAACGGCGGCCGTTGCGCCAGCACCAGGCTGCCCGCGAACGCAACGCAACATGAGTGAGCGTGTGCAGCGGATGCTTCAGGTTGTACCGCTTCAAGAGCAGGCGGGTGGATCCGTCGTCGATCCGCGCGACGGTCGAGCGGTCGCCCGCCTTGATCATCACGCCACCGTCGACGAGACGATCCGGATTCTCACGCAAAGCGGCAACGACCTCGGGAGACGCGGCCGGCGTGAACCGCACGAAGCGGCGGAGCGATCGCCAGCAATGAGACCGCCCCCGCGTCTCGCGCGGCTCGCCGCGGCCTGGCGTCGTTGCATCCGGTCGGAGTTCCGCGTGGTCGCCCGCTTCCAAGTCGTCACCGGGACGTATCATACGAGCAAACGCACGCGCACGACGGCGAGGGCGCACGCGGTCGAGTACAGTAATTGCTCCGCCCCGCCCGCGAGCCGCGTCCCATGACGGTCTGGATCATCTCGATCATCGCCGCCTACTTCGTGGGCTCGATTCCCTTTGGCGTCATCCTGGGACGCCTGCGTGGCGTGGACGTGCGCGCGCACGGCTCTCGGAACATCGGGGCGACGAACGTCGGGCGGGTTCTCGGCCGGCCGTGGGGAATCACCTGCTTTCTGCTCGACATGCTCAAGGGCGCGACGCCCGTCGTGGGGGCCGGTCTCGCCGCGGGGGTGTTCGGACGCGAGCCCGATCCGGCGACGGGAACGGCCGCGTGGATGTGGTGGTGGATGGCGGTCGCGGCCGCCGCCATCGCCGGTCACATGGCGTCGCCGTTTCTCGGCTTCGCGGGGGGCAAGGGCGTGGCGACGAGCTTCGGCGCGATGCTGGCGATGTGGCCGCTGTTGTCCATGCCCGCCCTCGGCGCGGTGTGCATCTGGTACGCCGCCTTGCGTCTGTTTCGCGTCGTCTCGCTCGCCAGCATGCTCGCGGCGGTCAGCCTCCCGCTGTGGTACGCCGTGCGGATGATCCCCAACACCGGCGACGACGTCGGCGCGAAGCTGCTGTACGCCAGCCCGCCCCTGATCGCAACGACGCTGCTGGCGGCGCTCGTCATCTGGCGTCACCGCGCGAACATCGGTCGGTTGCGACGCGGCGAGGAACCGCGGATCGCCAACCGGTCCACGCCCGAAGCCGGGAAGTGAGAAAAACGCTAGGGCGACCGTGACGCGGCGTGATCGATCACGACCGGGAGCTCGATGACCTCCGCCCCGTCGCGTTGCCGGAGCGTGTCGAGCAACGGCTGGACGCGGCGGAGATCCTCGATCCACGCCGCGAGCGGGCTCGCCGCGGTCTCTCGCACCGGCCCGTCCTCGAAGACCCGCAGCGTCGCCGCCACGCCGGATCGGAGCCGAAGCTCCTCCAGCAACGCGGGCAGGAGCCCGACGGGCACCGAGATCGTGTGCGTCGCGCCCCGCCCCGAGAACTCGAGCTGCCGCTCGTAGGGCGGGTCGAGCGTCCGGGCGCCGAAGAGATGAGCGCTCGCCAGCTCGTCCGGTCGATCGACGCGGAGCTGGTGCAGGCGGCGCGCGATCTGCTCACGTCGCCGCGCCGTCGGCACCTCGCCGCCGGCCAATTCGGTGAGACCGGTGATCTGGTCCGGGGTGCGAGCGGGCCCGCTCCCGGCAGCGTCGCGAAGGAGACGGCTTGCCTCGGCGA
>JABDLI010000191.1 GCA_013003065.1 Phycisphaerales bacterium
TCCGTGCCGTCAGCGTCCAATGCGAGGGGGAATCCAACTCCCCTGCGCGGCGGGCGACGCACGGCACGGACGCTTCGCTGTCCGTGGCACCATTGGTGGCACCACTCATCGAGATGGGGTTTTGCCCTACTTGTCGCTTGGTTGTATCCCCATCCCGCTCCGATCCGGCGCCGCCGGTCGCGACGGCGGAACGTACGGCCTGCGTTCGATCGCGTCGAGCATTTCCTCGATCGCCCGGTCGAGCTGAGGGTCGGCGCCGCTGGCGAGGAGCGACGGGTCGTCGATCACCTCGATGTCGGGCTCGACCCCGTGACCCTCGATTCCCCAGGTGCCGTCGGTCTCGTAGAACCCGAAGGTCGGCACCGTCACGCTGCTGCCGTCGATGAGACCCGGGTTGCCCGAGATACCCACGAGACCGCCCCAGGTGCGCGTGCCGATGAGCGGGCCCAGCCCCGACTGGCGGAAGAGGAACGGGAACATGTCACCGCCCGAGCCGGCGCGGCCGTTGATGAGCATGCACTTCGGTCCGTGGTGGGCATCCGGCGGCCACGGCGTGTCCATCGAATCGCGTCGCGCCCAGTAGTTCGTGACCGGACGGTTCAACATCTCGATGAACCGCGTGGGGATCTGCCCGCCGCCGTTCCACCGTTCGTCGATGATGAGCGCCTTCTTGTCCAGCTGTCCGACGTACTGACGCACGAGGTCGTTCTGACCGTTGACGCCCGTATTGGGAACGTAGATGTAACCGACCTGACCGTCGGTCTGCTCGTCGACGAACGCGCGATTGCGTTCGATCCACGACCGGTACCGCAGCGCGGACTCGTCGCCGATCGGCTCGACGACGACCTCGCGTGCCTCGTCGTCGATCGTCGGGTTCACGCTCACCGTCAGCGTGATCGGGCGTCCCACCGTGCCGATGAACGCGGCGAACGGATCGGTGTCGACGTCGACGGGGACGCCGTTGACGGCCAGCACGTAGTCGCCTTCGTTGACGTCGACCCCGGGTGCGCCGAGCGGGCCGCGGGCATCGACGTCCCAGGGGGCGCCCCGGTGGATCCGGGCAATGCGATACGCTTCGTTCGCAAGCTCCCAGTCGATCCCCAGCAGTCCCACGGGCACCTCCGGCACCTCTTCGACGTCGGGCCCTTCCCGGTAGTACGCATGGCCGACGTTCAACTCCGCGATCATCTCGCGGATGACGAAACTCACGTCCTCGCGGGTGACGCAGTCGTCGAGCATTTGCAGGTAGCGATAGCGAACGGCCGGCCAGTCGACGCCGTGCAGGTTTTCGACGTAGAAGAAGTCGCGTTCCAGCCGCCACGCTTCGATGAGGAGCTGTCGCCACTCCTCCCGCGGGTTGATCGAGACGTGCATGCCCGCGGTCACGACGTTCTTGCCCGTCGCGCCGGCGGACGCGTTCTGGATGGCGAGGTTGCCGCCACGCGAGATAACGAGCTTCTTCCCGTCCCCGGAGATCTCGAACGCCCCCGCGCCCTTGGCGACGGTCTTCTCCTCCTTCTTCTCGTCGTCCATGTCGAAGAGCATGATCGACGGTGGTGAGCCCTGGGCGAAGCGGCTGTAGAGGAGCTGGTTCTTGTCGTTCACCGCGAGGAACCCGAACTGCCCCGCCCCGACCGGCAGCAGCATGGCCCGCGCTTCGAAGCCCTCGGCGTCGACCTCGACGACCTCGCGGGCCTTGCCGCTGCCGTTGCCGTTGTCGTCGTCCTCGTCGTCGGTGGCGGCGGCCGTTCGCGTGCCGGTCAGCTCGACCTCCTGACCTTCGAAGCTCACCGTGATCTTCATCGACGCGTCGCTGATGCGGCCGGTGAAGGCGGCCGTGTCACCGCCGTCGGTCGTGATCTCCCCGGTGATGTCACCCGTTTCCTTGTCGTAGGTTCCTTCGATGGAGCCGTTGCCCATCGGCACCGTGATCGTCCCGGAGACCGCGCCGTCGTCGCTCAGCGTCAGGTTCATGACGAACTCGAGACCGGGCGGCAGGTCGGCGCCACGCAGGGTGCCCTCCCAGACCCCGGAGAATCCGTCGTCCTCGGGCGCCGCGTCGTCGTCACCGTTCGCGTCGGCGTCTTCTTCATCGCCGTCGCCCTCGGCTTCCTCGTCGTCGCCGTCTTCCTCGCTGTCTTCCTCGTCGTCGTCGTCGCCCCAGGCTTCCTCGTCCGTCTCCGGCAGCCACGGCGAGGTCATGTCCGCTCGCAGCGGCACCGCGAGCAGCACCTGGCTGCCCCGGTAGACGAAGGTCGTGTCGAGATCGCTGTAGGTCGGCTGGAAGTTTCGCGAGCTCGAGAAGAAGAGGTAATCGCCCTTGCGATCGAATGTCACCTCCGCGTCATCGAACGTCCCGCTCGTCAGCTCGGTCTTGGTGCCGGGTTCGATCTCGTAGAGACGCACGCTGCGGTTGCGGCGATCGGGGTTCGCGCGGGTGTAGGCGATGAGCCGGCTGTCGTGCGAGAAGCTCGGGCGGGTGAGCTGGCCCCACGGTTCGGTGTCCACGACCGTCGTCTCGGCGGACTCCACGTCGGTGAGGTAGATCGATCCCGCTTTGTCGGTGTACATGATCTGCGTCGAATCGGGAGACCAGATGGGATCGTTGTAGTACGTCGCGCTGCCGCTCGTGAGCGCACGCGGTTCGTCCTTGCCGTCGGATTGACGCACCATCAGCTCGTACTCGCCCGACTCGTCGGAGAAGTACGCGATCCAGCGTCCGTCCGGGCTCCATGACGGCTGCCGCTCGGCCACGCCCGACGTCCTCGTCAGGTTGCGGGGGCTGCCGTTCTCGGCGGGCAGTGTCCACACGTCGCCCCGCGCTTCGACCACTGCTCGCTTGCCGGTGGCGGAAATGTGCCACCACTGGCTGAAGTCGTTGGCGTCCACGCGACGGTCGCGGACGGTCGGCCGCGCGCCCGGAATCGTCACCTCGACGGCCGTCGACTCCATCGTGCCCAGGTCCAGCAGAAAGAGATCCGACCCGTTCTGGAAGACGATCTCGCCGCGTCCGCGGGGCCCGGGTCCCATCGACGGCCACTTCACGTCGTATTCGGTGAACGTGGTGATCTGACGCCGCTGCCCGTTCTCCAGGTCGTACCGCCAGAGGTTGAGCTTGTGGTTGGGGCCGCCGTCGGACAGGTAGTAGACCGCGTCGCCGTGCCACATCGGCAGCGAGTCGGTCCCCGCCCAGTCCGTGATGCGTCGGCTCTCGTGCGTGTTCAGCTCGAAGAGCCACACGTCCGTCGCCATGCCGCCCTGGTACCGCTTCCATGTCCTCGTGTCACGCGAGTAGGGGGTGTAGGCGAGCCAGTCCCCCCCGGCGTTGATCGCGCCGTTCGCCGCGTACGGGAGCGGAAGCGGTTCGGGGAGTCCGCCGTTCGCGGGCACCGTGAACAGCCTGGTCGTGCGGGGTTGCGCGTCCATTCCACCGGAGAAGAAGAGCAACCGCTCGCCGTCCGGCGTCCAGTCACACAGGATCTCGCCCGACGGATGATGCGTGACCCGCGCGGGCACACCGCCGGACACCGGAATGGTGTACAGGTCGCGGTTGCCGTCGTAGTTGCCGACGAACGCGATCGTCTGACCGTCCGGGCTGAACCGCGGAAACAGCTCGAGACCCGGCGGGCTCGCCAGCGGGGCCGCCGTTCCGCCCGCGCGGCTCACCAGCCACAGATCGTTGGCATAGGTGAAGACGATCGACTCGGCCCCCACGTCGGGGTAACGCAGCATGCCCGAAGCGGGCTGCACGTCGGCGACAGCGGCGGGAACGGCGATGAACGCGGCAGCCACGCCGGTGACGGCGAGGGGGCGGGCGATCGACATTTTGGTGCTCCTCCAGCTCGAGATGCGGCCCGAATGAGCCGCACGCTTCGTTATACCGAAAGCGGCGGGGGAGTTGCTACGCTCGTTCCGGGGTCCCTCCGTGCCCATCTCGAAGGTGCCACGGACAGCGAAGCGTCCGTGCCGTCAGCGTCCATCGCGCGGGGGTATCTGACTCCCCGGCGCGGCGGGCGACGCCCGGCACGGACGCTTCGCTGTCCGTGGCACCTTTGGTGGGCGTCCGTGCCCGCCCCCGGACTGATATGCTTGCCCATACCCATGTCCCCGACCCCCAACCAACCCATGACCTACGCTGCCAGCGGCGTCGACATCGAGGCCGGGGACCGCGCGGTGGGGCTCATCGAGCAGCTCACCCGCCGGACGCACGGTCCGCGGGTCATGGCCGAGAGCGGCGCCTTCGCGGCGATGTTCCGCCTCGACTACAACGAGAAGCTCTTCAAACGCAACTACACGGACCCCGTGCTCGTCGCCTGCACCGACGGCGTGGGGACCAAGGTCAAGCTCGCGATCGAGATGGGCGTCTTGGACACGGTCGGCATCGATTGCGTGGCCATGAACGTCAACGATCTCGTCGTGCAGGGGGCGGAGCCGCTCTTCTTTCTCGATTACCTCGGTCTGAACCGGCAGGATCCCGAGCAGACGGCCGCCATCGTGCGCGGGGTGTCCCGCGGGTGCGAGATCGCCGGGTGCGCGCTCATCGGCGGCGAGTGCGCCGAGATGCCGGCGATCTACGCCGAGGGCGACTTCGACCTGGCGGGCTTTGCGGTCGGCGTCGTCGAGCTCAGCCGCGCGATCGACCCGGAGCGGGTGGAAGCCGGTGACCAGATCATCGGGCTCGCCTCCGACGGCGTCCACTCCAACGGGTTCTCCCTCGTGCGGGCGATCCTGCGGGAGAAGAAGCTCTCACTGGACGAGCGTGATCCCGCGTTGGCCGCGGAGGACGGCGTTGCGCCGACGCTGGGAGAGACGCTCCTCACGCCCACCCGCATCTACGCCCAGCCGATCGTCAAGCTGCTGCGTCAGTACAAGATCAAACGCGTCGTGTCGGGCATGGCGCACATCACCGGGGGCGGACTGCCCGGCAACGTCAACCGTGCGTTGCCCGACGGGCTGGATGCCCGCATCCGGCGTGACGCCTGGACCGTGCCGCCCATCTTCGATGTGCTCCAGAAACACGGCGACATCGACGACGAGGAGATGTTCCGCGTCTTCAACATGGGCATCGGGTACGTGCTGATCGTGCGTCCCGCGTTCGCAAACTCGATCCTGCAGCAGCTCACCCGCTCGGGCGAGCGGCCGGCGTTGATCGGCGAGGTGGTCGCCGGGCGGGGCGAGGTCGTGTGGGCGTAGCGGCGGCGGCGTGGGCCCCCGGTTACGTGACTGACATGTACTGCTCGAGGTACTGGATCGTCCGCTCCTGCTCGTTGTGATCGACGCGGTTGAGGTCGCCGATCGAGATGACGCCGATGACCTCGTCACCGTCGACGACGGGCAGGTGCCTGATCTTCTTCTCCCGCATCACCGCGCACAACTCGCCGTAGGTGGTGTGGGGGGCGGCGACGGCGACGGACTTGGTCATGACCGCGGAAACCGGCGTCTCCGCCGCATCCCGCTGCTTGGCGACGACCCGTCGCATGACGTCCCGTTCCGTGAAGATCCCGGCGAGCCGGTGGTCGTCGATGACGACGAGCGAGCCGATGTGATGCCGGTTCATGAGTTGAGCGGCCTTGAGCACGCTCTCCGTCGGTTCGATGCCGATCACCTTGCCTCCCTTGCGGTCGATGATCTGCTTTGCGTTCGCCATGTCGGCCTCCATGCTGGTGGTCGGGGGAGAGAATCCCTCCACCTCCAGCATCCGATTCGAGCCCGGCGTGATCAAGCGCCAACCGCCGCGCCGATCCATTCGTTCTTGGAAGCACGAAGTCAGTCGCCCTCCCAGCGGCGTCGCGACTTCTTCTCCTTGAGGCGGCGTTTGGCGTCCAACCGACGCTGGATCATCGCACGGCTGGGCTTCGTCTTCTTGCGGATCTTCGGTACGACGCGGGCGTGCAGGACGAGCGACCGCAGACGCTCCATGCATCGTTGGCGGTTCTTGAGCTGCGAGCGGCTCTCCTGCGATTGGATCATGATCTCGTCATCGGCGGTCAGGCGACGTCCGGCGAGTCGCCGCAGCCGCCGCAAGGCTCGCTCGTCGAGTCCGCGGATCGCGTCGACCGGAACCCGAAGCTGAGCGGCCGTGCTGAGCTTGTTGACCGCTTGGCCGCCGGGGCCCTGCGAACGCGTGAACGTGAACCGGAGATCGTTCCGCGCAACCCAGACGCCGGGCGCGAGACGCTCGGTCGACGGAGACTCTTCGGGAGGAACGGTTTCGGACATGGCGCAGGGTCGGGGTCGGGACGCTACCCTCTCGCGTTCCGGAGAGACCAACGATGAATGGAACGCAACGAGCGACCGCGCTGGCGGCGGTGATCATAGCTTCGAGGGTGCTTGGGCAAGACGCCAGCCTCGACCCCGAGACAGCACCCGAGACCGCACCCGAAACCAGCCCCGAGATGGCCGAGGTCGAGGTCGCGGAGACGCTCGCCGACCAATCGAGCATCCTCTTCCGCCTCGTCCCCGGCGTGTGGCTTCCCCGGCTCGACGGGGTGGTTTCGCTCGGCGCGGGATTCGTGCAGGTCGGCGATCAGCTCGACGTCGACAACATCGAGGCGACCTTCAACGGCGAGATCGACCTGCAGTTCGAGAACGGGATGGGGATGTGGTTCGGCGGGTTCGACTTCGAGACCGACAACGCCGGCAGGTTCGCCGGGTTCGGGTCTTTCGGTCCGCTTGCGTTCGGGCCCGGCGATCCCTTCCGCGCCTCGTTCGATCTGACCTCGTTTGCCGGGGAGTTCCACTTCGGTCAGTACCGCCCGGTGGGCACCGACCTGCGTTCCGAGCGTCTCGTGGTTCGTCCCCTCGTCGGCGTCCGGTACGTCGACGTCGAGCAACGTCTCGAACGCACCGGGGTCGGCTCGGTCGTCGTCGACGCCGAGTGGTATGCGGTCTACACGGGTGTCGAGCTCCGCGTCTGGAGCGGCTCGCCTCCCGCGTTCGCCATCGGCCGCCGCATCGGCATCGAGTTCATGGCCGGCGCGGGCTGGGCGTTCGGCGGTGACGGTGGTCCGATGTGGCAGGTGCGTGGCGGCATCACGCTCGAGGTGGCCGACGACATCGGGATCGTCTTCGGCTACCGCTTGCTGGAGCTGGATATCGAGGATGGGGCGTACACGTTCGACGCGGGGTTGCAGGGGTTGTTTCTCGGGGCGTCGATTCGGTTCTGAGACGGGCGGACGGCGTCCGTGTCCGTGTCCGTGTCCGTGCCCGTGCCCGTGCCCGCGTCCGTGACGCCTTATCCCCCCGGTCGCACCCGCGGCGCCTCCAGCAACTGATACAACACGTTGTCCACGAACGCCGGATCCTTCGTCAGCGTCAGGTGGTCGGAGAAGAGAAACATCACCTGCCACCAGTCGATCGGCGTGCGCAGCTCCCGCCCCCACCCGTCGGGCGTCCGCTCGTCCATCAACGCGCTGGATCTCGTGACCGTCCCGTCCCCCGGCGCCCGCTCGACGATGCGGGGCTTGCCCGTTCTCTTCACGGCCAGGACCGACGGCGTCCGCTCCGCATCGCCCGAGATGAGCGAGATCTGGAGTCCGGGTGGCGTGCGGGCCGGGACGTCGAGCGCGTCGAAGAAGCGGCGGGCGCGGACCAGACACTTGGCCTGATGCTCGACCGCGATCCGCCGACGCTCGGCCGGATCGGTGACGTCGGGCAGCAGCTTTCGCAGAACCTTGTCCTGGCGGGGGTCGGCCAGCCCCCAGCCCCGCTTCTCCCACTCACGCGGATCAAGCAGGTCGATCGGCGTTCCGTCGGCATCGCGGACCGCGCCGTGCCGCGGACGGGGGAGGAGCTGGTAGACCGACGGCATGGTGCCGAGGACCGCCGGCTCGTATTCGGGCAGGAAGAACGCAAACTTCGCGCCATCGACGAGCTGATCGACGGAGAGCGCCGAGCCGGCGTTGGGGGTGCCGATCAGGATCGCCCGTTCGACGTGCGCGGCCCCGGCCCACGTCGGCACTGGCGTGTCGCCGTCCGCCGGCGGCGTGGCGCCGTACCGGAGATAGTGCCGCGTGATGAGGCCGCCCATCGAGTGCGCGACGATGTCGAACTTCACCTCGGTGTCGGCGACGCCCAGCCGCTTCGTACGCTCGCGCCGGACGTAGTCGGCGCGGTCGAGGATGAATTCATGGAGACGCCGCGCATTCTCGGCGTTGTCCCGACGCCAGTCGTAATCGAACTGGAAACAGGTGTAGTGTTCGTCCCCGTAGTCGATCGCTCCGGAGAGACCGAGGGCCTCGTCGCGGTAGCCACCGACGCCGAGCGTCCCGAGGATGTTGAGGTACGCGTCAAGCTCGACCGGCACGCCGAGCAGGTTGACCTTCAAGCGGTCCAGGACCCCCGCCGACGACACGTCGTCACGCAGCTCACCGAGCGGCACGCCCACCTGCATCGGCAACCCGACCAGCCGCGCGCCGTCCGCCCGCTCGGGATTCGCAAAATCCCCGGAGAACGCGCCCCACACGACACGCCCCGTGTCCTCCTGCTCCAGTCGCGAGCCGAGGATGCCGGGGATGACGATGACGGGGTTCCGCAGCTCGTCGTGCGTCATCGCGGCGCGGTCGTAGATGCCGGCGAGGTCGGGAACACGCGGGGCGCAGGCGGGGAGG
>JABDLI010000206.1 GCA_013003065.1 Phycisphaerales bacterium
TCGCCCCGCTGCTGCTCGCCATCAGCGGACCCGACGGGGAATACCCGAGCCGCGTCGTCGCGTCGGGCGGGCGGTACCTGGAGAAGGACGAGCGGGACATCCCCGACACGTTCATGATGATGGTGGATTACCCGTCCGAACACACCGTTGTCCTCGCCAGCGTCATGACGAACGACGTCGGTCTCGACAGCGTCATCCGCGGTCAGTACGGGACGATCGACTTCGACAAGGCGTTGACGATTACCGAGCAATCCGCGTGGTTCAAGGAGTTCCGCTCGATCAACGCCGGCCGGTTCCCGCATTCGGTGACGCGGGAGGACGGCAAGGAGACCCGCGAACCGAAGCCGGGGGAGGCGTCGTTCGAGATCCACACTGCACCGCGCCGCAACCACATGGGCAACTTCCTCGACGCGGTGCGGGGCGAGGCGGCTCCGCACTGCAACGTCGACCTCGGGTGCGCGACGATGGTGGCGATCAAGATGGGGGTGGAGGCGTACCGGCAGGATCGCGTGATGCGGTGGGATGCAGGGAGCGAGCGGGTGGTGTAGACGTGGGTCGGGGACACGGACGCGGACACGGACGCGGACCCAAACGCGGACACCGTCGCGGACGCGTCCGATTCCGGGTGCCACGGACAGCGAAGCGTCCGTGCCGTCAGCGTCCATCGTGAATGGGGACGCTGACTCCCCCGCGCGATGAACGACGCACGGCACGGACGCTTCGCTGTCCGTGGCACCATGTGAGGCCGCGCGCGAGACGCCGCGTCCTTGCGGCTCACCTTCTTCGGCCCCGACGATGCACACACAGCCGAACTCGAACCCTCGCGCTCTCTGCGTCAGCCTCAGTCTTCCTCATCCTTCGGCTTGAACGCCGCCACCACCTCGGCCTGGATGTTCGGCGGCGTCTTCTCGTCGTGGCTGTATTCCATCGCGTACGACCCGGCCCCGCCCGTGATGCTCTTGAGCTGGTTCGAGTAGCTCATCACCTCCGCGAGCGGCGCCTCGGCGATCACCACCGCCTGGTTGCCGGGGAGCATGTCGGTGCCCTGGATGCGGCCGCGGCGACCGGACAGATCCGAGGAGATGTCGCCGATCATGTCGGCGGGGACGGTGATCTCCATCCGCACGAACGGCTCGAGGAGCGCCGGCCGCGCCTTCTGGATCGCGTCGACGAACGCCTTCTTGCCCGCGGTGATGAACGCGACTTCCTTCGAGTCCACCGGATGGTGCTTGCCGTCGTAGACGCTCACCTTGATGTTCTGAAGCGGGTAGCCGGCGACGGCGCCGTCGGCCATCACGCGACGCACGCCCTTCTCGACGGCGGGCATGAACTGCTTCGGGATCGAACCGCCGAACGTGTCGTCGGAGAAGAGCAGGCCGTCCACGATCCCCTCTTCGTCGCCGCTGATCGGCTCCACCCGCAGGAAGACCTCGCCGAACTGGCCGGCACCGCCGGTCTGCTTCTTGTGCCGGTGGTGACCCTCGGCCTTGCCGGTGATCGTCTCCTTGTACGCGACCTTCGGCGGACGCGTGTCCACCTCGATGCCGTAGCGATCCTTGAGCATCCGCAGCTTGACCCGCAGGTGCTGCTCGCCGAGACCACGCAGCACGGTCTCTCCGGTGGCCTGGACGCGTTCGATGGCGAGGGTGGGATCCTCCGCCGTCATCTTGCGGAGGGCGTCGCCGAGCTTGTTCTCCGCGCCCTTGCTCGTCCCTTCGATCGCCATGCCGTACATGGGCTTGGGCAGCGGAAGCGGGCGCAGGTGGAGCCCGTCGGCCTCGCCGGAGTGGAGCGTCGCGTCGTAGTCGATCTCCTCGACCTTCGCGACCGCGCCGATGTCGCCGGCGGTGATCTGCGGCACCTCGGCGTGCTCCTTTCCCTGCAGCTTGAAGACGTGCGCGATCCGCACCGCCTTGCGACCGTCGTTGACGTGGGGTTGCACGTCGGCCCCGAGGTGCCCCTGATGGACCCGGAAGACGCACAGCTTGCCGACGTACGGATCGGACGCCACCTTGAAGACGTGCGCGATGACCGGCTTGTCGGGCTTCGGCTCGGCTTCGATCGACTTGGTCTCGCCGCCGACCGTGCATTCGAACGGCCGCGGGTTGCCCTCGGTCGGGTTCGGGCACAGCGTGGCGACGACGTCCATGAACTCGGTGACGCCGATGTCGTCGCGACCGGCGGCAAAGCACACCGGCACGAGGTGCGCCTCACGCAACGCGCGTCGGAACGGCGCCTGGAGCTGCTCGGCCGTCACCGAGCCGGATTCGAGATACTGCTCCATGAGCGCTTCGTCGACCTCGACGATCTGATCGACGATGCCGGTGTGGAAGTCGGCGACGTCGCCCAGGTCAGAGCTTCCTTCGGCGACGTTGAAGCAATCGACGACCGAAGCGCCGCCGCCGGCCGGCAGGTTGATCGGGCGGCAGGCGGAGCCGAAGGCCTCCTGGATGTTGGCCAGCAGCTCGTCGAGCCCGGTCGCATGGTCGATCTTGTTGATGAGGATGAGCCGCGGAAGCTTCCGCTCGGCGGCGACCTTCATCGCTCGCCGCACGACGGGATCGATGCCCACCGAGGCATCCAGCATGATGACCGCCGTCTCCACCGCGGGCAGGACGCTCAGCGATTTGCCGAGAAAATCCGGTCGTCCCGGGGTGTCGATGACGTTGAGGTGCGCGTCCGCGTGGTCGAAGTGCACGAGGGCGCTGTCGAGGCTGCCGCCGAAGACCTTCTCGAGCTCGTCGTGGTCGCAGACCGTGTTGCCATCCTCGACCTTCCCGGCCCGGCCGATGCAGCCGGCCTTGTTCAGCATGGCCTCGACGAAAGTGGTCTTGCCCGCGCCTCCGGTGCCGAGGAGCGCGATGTTGCGGATGTCCGCGGTCGTATATTTGGACATGGGACGAAGGCTCCGGCCGCGGCCACCCGCCCCGAGCCCCTGCGTGTGGGCCCTTGCGAGGCTGTGGTCCGCTGGTTGCAAACGTTCGAATGGCGTGCTGAAGAGGCGAAGAATGATACCCGAATCCAGCCGCCGGGTGGACCGGTGGAGAGCCCCCGAACGCCCCCGGAGGCGGCTACGATCGCCCGCCGTGCACGACCCGCTGGCCCACCTCGTCCTGCTGAATCCGGAGATCCCGAACAACACCGGGAACATCGGGCGGACCGCCGCCGCCACCGGCTCGCGGCTGCACGTCATCCACCCGATCGGTTTCGACATGTCCGAGAAGGCCCGCCGCCGGGCCGGGCTCGATTACTGGGATGCCGTGGATTGCCGCGAGCACGCGGATTGGCCGGCGTTCCTCGCGACGGAGTCCCCCCCGCGTCTGTGGCTGTACACGACCAAGAGCGATCGCCCGCACTGGGACGCCGACTTCCAGCGTGGTGACTACCTGCTCTTCGGCAAGGAGACCGCGGGCGTGCCGGATCACGTGCACGAATGGGTCGGGGCCACACAGGGGGCGGACCGGCGTCTCACGCTGCCGATGATTCCCGATCCCCGGGCGCGGAGCCTGAACCTCTCGACCGTGGTCTGCGCCGCGGTGTACGAGCTGATGCGGCAGGTGCGGATCGGCGTCTCGGACGCCACGTAGTCGGATCAGCCGCGCAGGAGCGCCTCGACCCGCTCCTCGGTCGGCGGATGCGAGCGGAACATGTTCGTCAGCGTCTTCCCGATGAACGGCTCGACGATGAACATGTTGTTCATGGCCGGGTTCGGGTTCTGGAGCGGGACACGCTTCGCCGTCGCCTCGAGCTTGCGCAGTGCGCTGACCAGGCCGTTCGGAGTTCCGGCAATCGCGGCGCCGTCCGCATCGGCGACGAACTCGCGGCTGCGGCTGATCATCGCCTTGATGACGGCCGCGCCCACCGCCCCGAGCAGCACCACCCCGATCATGAGGAGCGGGTTGCCGCCCCGATCACCTCGCCCCCCCAGGCCCATGAACAGACCGAACTGGGCCATCATGCTGAAGAGGCCCGCCACGGTGGCCGCGATGGTCGAGGTGAGCGTGTCGCGGTTCTTGACATGGGCGAGCTCGTGGGCCATCACGCCCTCCAGCTCGGAGTGGTCGAGCAGCTGCAGGGCGCCCTGGGTCACGGCGACCGCCGCGTGCTTCGGGTTGCGTCCCGTGGCGAACGCGTTCGGCGCCGCCTGCGGGCAGACGTACACGCGGGGCATCGGAAGCTCCGCCCGCCGGGCGAGCCGCTTCACCATCGCGTAGAGCTCACCCCCGGTGGACTCGTTGACCTCCTGCCCCCGCATGGCGGCGATCGCGATGCGATCGGAGGCGAACCACGCCCCGAAGTTCATGACGACCGCGAACACGCCCGCGATGATCATGCCCCGCGGCCCCCAGAAGCTTCCGACGAAGACCAGCAGCGCAAAGAGGCCTCCCAAGAGCGCAGCGGTTTTCACGTTATTCACGAATCGCGTCATGGCACCTCTCATACGGAGAACGGAGCATCGGGGTTCGACCGGCCCGGGCTTCAGCCGAGCGGGAACGCCGCACAGAGCCGCCGCACGCGTTCGCGGACATCCGCCCCGACCCCCGGGTCACCGCTGGCGCCCATGACCTGGTCGAGCAGTTCGGCGACTTCCTTCATCTGCGGCTCGCGCATCCCGCGGGTGGTCAGGGCGGGGGTTCCCAGGCGGAGCCCGCTCGTGACCATCGGCTTGCGCGGATCGTTCGGGATGCCGTTCTTGTTCACGATGATCCCGGCCGCCTCCAGCCACGACTCGGCGTCGGCGCCGGTGAGCTCGGCGTCGCGGGGGCGCAGGTCCACGAGCATGAGATGGTTGTCCGTGCCGCCCGAGCAGAGCCGGTAGCCGAAGCCGGTGAGCGTCTCGGCCAGGGCCTGCGCGTTGGCGACGACCTGCTTGCAGTAGGTCGTGAACTCCGGTCGCAACGCCTCGCCGAAGGCGACGGCCTTCGCCGCGATCACGTGCATCAGCGGCCCTCCCTGGCTGCCGGGGAAGACCTTGCGATCGACCAGCTTGGCGATCTCCGGGTCGTCACTGAGAATGAGTCCGCCGCGGGGCCCGCGGAGCGTCTTGTGCGTCGTCGTCGTCACCGCGTGCGCATGCGGAAACGGCGACGGATGGACGCCCGTGGCGACCAGCCCCGCGATGTGGGCGATGTCGGCGAGCAGGCGGGCGCCGACACGGTCGGCGATCGCCCGGAATCGTTCGAAGTCGATGAACCGCGAATAGGCCGAGTAGCCGCAGATGATCATCTGCGGGCGGCACTCGACCGCGATGCGTTCGATCGCGTCGTAGTCGAGCGTCTCGGTCTCCGGGTCCAGGTCGTAGTCCACGATGTTGTAGAACGTGCCCGAAAAGTTGGGTTTCAGGCCGTGGCTGAGGTGACCACCCGACTTGATCGGCAGCGAGAGAATGGTGTCGCCGGGCTTCAACAACGCCATGAACGCCGCGACGTTCGCGTTGGCGCCCGAGTGGGGCTGCACGTTCGCAAACCCGCAGCCGAACAGGGCCTTGGCGCGCTCCCGGGCGAGGTTCTCGATCTCGTCGTGATGGACGCAGCCGCCGTAGTAGCGTTTGCCGGGGTAGCCCTCGGCGTACTTGTTGGTCAGCCACGACCCCATCGTGTGCATCACCGCGGGGCTGACGTGATTCTCCGACGCGATCAGCTCCAGGGTCGTGGCCTGGCGGTCGGCCTCGGCGCCGAGGATGCGGGCAACGTCAGGGTCGGTGGCCTCGAGGAGCTCGAGCAGACCCCGCGAAAGAGCGTCGTGAACCGTGTCTGGCGGTGAAGAAGCACTGGTGGACATGCCGGAATGGTAGCAGGTCGATGGTGTATCAACCGCGCGGCGGGAGGCTCCCGCTCGGTGTCGCGCCCGAGAGCGGCGTCGGTGGTACACTTTCCGATCAACGCGAGGGAACGAGATGCGATATCGACTGCTGGCCACGCCCACCGGGTGGTTCGCCTTGATCGACGACGAGGGTCGCCTGCGCACGACGTGGGTCGAGTCCGCCGATGACGAAGAGCTCGACGGCGCCGAACGCGACGAGTCGATGTACGAAGAGCTGGCCGGTCGCATCATCGCCTACTTCGGCGGCGCGCCGATGGACTTCAACGACGTGCCGACGCCCGGCGGACCGCCGTTCTTCCGGCGTTGCTGGGAAGCCTGTCGGCGGATTCCCCCGGGTGAAACACGCACGTACGCCGAGCTCGCGGCGATGGCCGGCGGGGGCAACGCCGCGGCCCGCGCGGCCGGCCAGGCGATGCGGAACAACCGTTTGCCCGTCATCATCCCCTGCCACCGGGTTCGTGGTGCCGGCGGACGGCTCGGCGGGTTCGCGGGCGAGGACGATCCGGGCAGCGTGGCGGTCGACCGGAAACGCTGGCTCCTCGATCACGAGATCACCCAGACGGGCGCCGGCGCCGCCGCGCTCATTTAGCCAGACAACGGAGGTCGTCTTGCAGCTCACCATGGTCGGCACCGGGTACGTCGGTCTCGTCACCGGAGCGTGCCTCGCCAACACCGGCAACCACGTCACGTGCCTCGACGTCGATGAAGAGAAGATCGCCCTGCTGCGGGGCGGTCGATCGCCCATCTACGAACCGGGTCTCACCGACATGATCACGCGGAACGTCAAGGCGAAGCGTCTGACGTTCACGACCGACCCGAACGCAGCGATCGAATCCGCCGAGGCCGTCTTCATCTGCGTCGGCACGCCACCGCAACCGGATGGCTCCGCCGACCTCTCGTTCGTGTTCAAGGCCGCGGACGACATCGCGGATGTCATCGACCGGCTCGGCCCGGATCAGACCCCCAAGCTCGTGGTCGTGAAGTCCACGGTGCCGGTGGGCACGAGCCACGCCGTGCGTGATCGGATCCGCGAACGCACGAAGGCACCGTTCTACATCGCGAACAATCCGGAGTTTCTCAAGGAAGGCGCCGCGGTCCAGGACTTCCTCAAGCCCGACCGCGTGATCTGCGGCGTCGACGAAGAGGCGGCGGGCGAACACATCCGGCGTCTCTACGAACCGTTCGTGATGCAGGGCAACCCGATTTACGTCATGGACGTGCGAAGCTCGGAGATGGTGAAGTACGCCTCCAACGGCATGCTTGCCTGCAAGATCAGCTTCATCAACGAGATCGCGGCCCTGTGCGAGCGGTACGGGGCGGACGTCCGATCCGTCCGCGAGGGCATGTGCGCCGACCACCGGATCGGCAACCAGTTCCTCTACCCGGGGCTGGGCTACGGTGGCTCCTGCTTCCCCAAGGACACGCTCGCCATCGTCGGCATGGGCCGGGCCTCGGGGCTGGACTGCATGCTCAACGCCGCGGTGCACGACGTGAACCAGCAGCAGCGTCTGCACTTCTGGAACAAGATCACGAGCCACTTCGGCGGCGACCTCTCGGGACGCACGCTGGCGTTCTGGGGCATCGCCTTCAAGCCGCAAACCGACGACATCCGCGAAGCGCCGGCAGTCACGCTGATGCAGCTCGCGCTCGAAGCCGGCGCGCGAGTCCGCGCCTACGACGCCGTGGCGATGCCGAACCTCAACCGCGCGATGCCGGACGTCGAGACCGTCGAGGACATGTACGGGGTCCTGGACGACGCCGACGCGCTCGTGCTGTGCACCGAATGGAGCGAGTTCCGCCAGCCGGACTTCGCAGAGATCGCCCGCCGGCTCAAGGAGCGTGTGATCTTCGACGGTCGCAACATCTATCGCCGCGAGCAGATGAAGGAGCTCGGCTTCAGCTACTACGCGGTCGGACGCCCGCCGGTCCACGGAGCGGTCGGCGAGGCGATCGGGTAGCGGACGCGGGTAGAATCGAAGACGACGGGCGTTTAGCTCAGTTGGCTAGAGCACTGCTTTTACACGGCAGGGGTCACTGGTTCGAGTCCAGTAACGCCCATTGACCCGGACACGGCCGCGGACCCGGACACGGACACGGACACGGACACGGACGCGGACACGAACACGGGCACGGGCACGGC
>JABDLI010000211.1 GCA_013003065.1 Phycisphaerales bacterium
TCCGTGCCCGCGTCCGTGCCCGCGTCCGTGCCCGCGTCCGTGCCCGCGTCCGTGCCCGCGTCCGCGCGCCTCAGTACGCCTTTGCCCACACCACACGCCGCTCGCTCGGCTTCCCCGTAAACGGGCAGGTCCCCGGCCCGTCGTCCTCCGGCAGCCGGTCGATCGGGATGCAGCGGATCGTCACGCCCAGATCGGCGTTGATCTTTGCTTCCATCTCCGCATCGCCGCACCAGTGGCTGAGGGCGAAGCCGCCGTGGATCGGGGTGGGGCCGTCGTCACCCTTCGGGGCCGCGAAGAATGCGCGGAACTCGTCCGCGTCGTCGATCGATCGCGTGTGCTCCGCCCGGAACGCGCGGGCGCGTGCGAGCATGCCGTCCTGCATCTCGTCCAGCGTCGCGACAACCGAGCCCACGAACTCCGCGTGCGGCAGGCTCGCCCGTTCGTTGTGCGGCCGGTCGCGGCGGAAGACGGTCACGACGTTGTTCGCCATGTCCCGCGGGCCAACCTCGACGCGGATCGGGACGCCTTTCTTCACCCAATCCCACTTCTTGTCGCCGCCCCGCCGGTCACGCTCGTCGAGCTCGACCTCGACGGGACGGCCGTGGTACGTCTTGGCGCGCAGCTCCGCGGCGAGCGAGCGGCAGAACGTCGTGATCGCGTGCGGATCATCGGCCTTGTGCGTGATCGGCCAGATCGCGACGTGGGCCGGCGCGAGCTTCGGGGGCAGCACGAGGCCGTCGTCATCGCTGTGCGTCATCACCAGCCCCCCGACCAGACGCGTCGACACACCCCAGGACGTCGTCCACGCGTGGATGAGCTGGCCCTCCTCGTCCAGGAATTTGATGTCGGAGGCCTTCGAGAAGTTCTGCCCGAGGAAGTGCGACGTGCCCGCCTGCAGCGCCTTTCGATCCTGCATCATCGCTTCGATCGAGTAGGTCTCGACCGCGCCGGGGAATCGCTCCGCCGGGCTCTTGAGACCCGGGATGACCGGCATCGCCATCCAGTTCTCGGCGAAGTCGGCGTACACACGAAGCATCTGCATCGTCTCCGCCTCGGCCTCCTCCCGCGTCGCGTGCGCCGTGTGCCCCTCCTGCCAGAGGAACTCGGTCGTGCGCAGGAACATCCGCGTGCGAAGCTCCCACCGCACGACGTTGGCCCATTGATTGATCAGCAGCGGCAGGTCGCGGTAGGACTCGACCCACTTCGCGAACATCTCGCCGATGATGGTCTCGCTGGTGGGACGCACGACGAGCGGTTCTTCGAGCTTGCCCGTCGGCACGAGCCCCCCGTCGGGGCCCGCCTCGAGCCGGTGGTGCGTGACGACCGCGCACTCCTTCGCGAACCCCTCGACGTGCTCGGCTTCGCGTTCCAGGTATGAGAGCGGAATGAACAACGGGAAGTAGGCGTTGCGGTGACCCGTGGCCTTGAACATGCCGTCGAGCGTGCGCTGCATGTTCTCCCAGAGGCTGTATCCCCAGGGCTTGATGACCATGCACCCACGCACGGGGCTCGTCTCCGCCAGATCGGCGGCGCGAACCACCTGCTGGTACCACTCCGGGTAGTTCTGCTCGCGACAGGGCGTGATCGCGGTTCGCGGCTTGGCGGCGGCGCTGGACATACGGACCTCGGCGACGAAGGGTGAATGAGGGCTCGCATTCTCGCGAGACCTCCGGCGATGGCAAGCCTCGAACCAGGGTTGGTGGTCACGAAATCGGCGATCCCCGTCCTCGGGCGTGAGGCATTCACCCGTACGATGCTCAAATGACCTCTCCCGTGCTCGTCATCGGCGCAACCGGAATGCTCGGTCGACCCGTGGTGCGAAGCCTGCTCGGCGCCGGCCATCCGGTGCGGGCGCTCGTGCGGGAGCCGGCTCGGGCGCGGACGATGCTCCCCGAGGGCGTCGAGCTCGTCGAAGGAGATTTGCGGAAGCCCGCCTCGATCGTGGCGGCGATGCAGGGCGTCGATGCCTGCTACCTGAGCCTCAACACGCCGTTCAACCGCAAGACGGAGTTCGACCCGGACCGCGACGGCACCCGGGCGGCCCTCGCCGCCGCCGACGCCGCCGGATTGAGTCGGATCGTGAGGCTCTCGGCGTTGGGCGTGCCCGAGGGACGGGCCGAGTTCTGGTCGATCGACCGCAAGGCGGAGACGGACGCGTTGGTCCTCGCGGCCGGCGGCACCGTGTTCCGGCCCGACTGGTTCATGGAATCGTTGCCGCTCTTCGTCATGGGACCGTGCGTCGTGACCCTGCTCGCACCCAGGACGCCGCTTCGGTGGATCGCCGGCGCCGACTACGGCCGCATGGTCGTGGCTGCCCTCGCGCGCGAGGAGGCCCGGGGGCGCGCGTACGACGTCCAAGGGCCCGAGGCCGTGTCGATCCGCGACGCCACCCGACGTTTTCGCCGAGCCTGGGCGTCCCCACTTCTGCCGGTTCCGAGCTGGCCCCTGTTCATGCGTCTCGGCGGGCTGGTCATCCCGCAGGCGGGATACGGCGCCCGCATCGTGCGGCACAGCGCGCGGTGGACCGTCGGCTTTCGCGCCGAGGCGTGCTGGCGTGAGCTTGCCCGGCCCGAGATGACCATCGAAGACTACACACGTTCGATCCCCATCACCGGCGATCGTCCCCGCAAGTCGATGTTCGCCCCTTGATTCTCGCGGCTACACTGGCGTGATGTCGTCGTTGCCCGCACTGCACTCGGCTCGCGTCATCGCCGCGGACATCAAGATCGCGCACAGCGTCTTTGCGTTGCCGTTCGCGGTGCTCGCGGCGTTCATGGCCGCGGCGCCCCCGGCGACGGCCATCGACTGGTCGCGTTTCGGAACGCAGCTCGCGCTGATCGTGATCGCGATGGTCCTCGCCCGCACCGTCGCCATGCTCGCAAACCGGCTGATCGACCGCCGGCTGGACGCGGCGAACCCGCGGACGGCGGGCCGCGCGTTGCCGAGCGGCCGATTGTCCGTCCCGCTCGCGCGAGGCGTCCTGCTCGGCTGCGCGGCGTTGTTCATGGTCACGTGCGGGCTCTTCGGTGTGCTCGACGGGAACTGGTGGCCGGCCGGGCTCGGGGGGCCGGTCCTCGTCTGGATCGCGGCCTACGGATACTTCAAACGGTTCACCGCGGCCTGTCATCTCTACCTTGGCTCGGCCCTGGCGATCAGCCCGCTGGCCGCGGCGATCGCGATCGACCCCGGCACGCTTGCGACCCAGCCGGCCCTGTGGCTGCTCGCCGCGATGGTGCTCCTGTGGGTCGCCGGATTCGACATCATTTACGCCCTGCAGGATCTCGCCCACGACCGCGCGGCCGGTCTGCGCAGCGTGCCGGCCTGGCTGGGATCGGGCCGCGCGCGTCTCGTGAGTGCCACGCTCCACGCCGGCAGCGCTGCCGCACTCATCGCCGTGGCCGTGGTGGACCCGCGGTTCGGCTGGCGTTTGGATCTCGCCGTCGCCGCCGTCGTCACGCTGCTTCTCTTGGAGCACCTCACGGTGGCCCGCTGGGGCACCAGCCGGATCGCCCTCAGCTTCTTCACCCTCAACGGCGTGATCAGCGTCGCGCTCGGCGTCGCCGGCGTGATGGACGTTCTCGGCGGCGTTTGAGGGCGGGCGTGACACTCGGTCCTGTTTGACGGCTCAGAATCCGTCGGAGCACGGTCATTCCCGCTCTGGACGGCGTCGCCGAGACCTAGACCGAGCGTGCGGGGCGAGGTTCCCGTCGTGCCGAACGGCGGTTGCGCGTAGGCTCCGGAGGGGTGACTGGAGACGAGCGATGGCCCACCGAATCCGCCAAGTCGACTACTACTACACGACGATCGAGGACGCGCCCGGCTCGAGCTTCGAGGTGCTGTCGCGGCTCGCGGAGCTGGGCGTGAACCTCATCGCGATCGCCGCGCTGCCGCTCGGGCCCACCCGCACGCAGCTCACGGTGTTCCCCGAGGACGACGCCCACATGGAGCGAACCGCCGGAGCCGCCGGCATGACGCTCGACGGACCGCACCCGGCGCTGCTGGTCCAGGGCGATGACGAGCTCGGCGCGCTCGTCGGCGTGCACGAGCGGCTCGCCAGCGCCGGCATCAACGTATACTCGTCCATCGGCGTCACCGACGGAAAGGGCGACTACGGATACGTCGTGTACCTGCGCCCCGACGAGGTCGACCGGGCGCTGAAGACGCTCGGCGTCTAGCGTCTTCGACTCCTCGCCACGACCAAGAGCTTCGCATTCATACGCATCCTGAGCCATCAGACAGGACCTCGCAGGCCGCGAGCGGCCTGCTAGGATCGGACCATGCATGAGCTCCCGATCACCCAGGGAATACTCGACCTCGTCGTCGAGCATGCCGGCCGCGCGGGCGCGGCCCGTGTGACCGACGTGCACGTCGTCGCCGGCGAGCTGTCCGGTGTCGTCGACGAATGCATCGGGTTCTACTGGGAGATCATCAGCCGCGAGACGATCGCGGCCGGGGCGTGTCTGCACATCCGCCGCGTGCCCCTCGCGTTCGAGTGCCGCGGTTGTGGCGCCCGCTTCGCGCACGAAGACGGCGACTTCACGTGCCCGACCTGCGGGGACGCCTCAGTGCGTGTCGCGTCCGGCGACGGAGTGCGGGTGGAGGCAATCGACGTCGAGGAGGTTGCGGACGCCGTGACGACGGGACAGAATCGGGCGGAGGAGACGTGACATGACAAGGAAGATCCCCGTCGTCGAGGAGATCACGAAGGCCAACGACGAGATCGCCGCGATCAACCGGACGCGTCTCGACGAGGCGGGCGTGGTCGCCCTCAACCTCATGGCGTCGCCGGGCGCGGGGAAGACCTCGCTCATCGAGCGCACGGTGCCTCGGCTCGCCGAGAACCTCCGCGTCGGCGTCGTCGGTGGTGACATCGCCACCACCCTCGACGCCGAGCGGGCGGCGGACGCCGGGGCGATCGCCGTGCAGATCACGACCGGCGGCGCGTGCCATCTCGATGCGCCGATGGTGAGGAACGCGCTTGCGCAGCTGCCGCTCGAGGAGCTCGACGTGCTCGTCGTCGAGAATGTGGGCAACCTCATCTGTCCGGCGAGCTTCGCCCTCGGCACCCACGCCAACGTGCTGGTGGCCTCCGTTCCCGAGGGCGACGACAAGCCGTTCAAGCATCCCCGCATCTACCGCGGGGTCGACGTGCTTGTCATCAACAAGATCGACCTGCTTCCCTACGTCGACTTCGACATGCGTCGTTTTCACGAAGGGGTGCGAGCGCTCAACGAGGAGCTCGCCACCTTCGAGCTGTCGTGCCGAACCGGCGACGGCGTCGAGCCGTGGGTCGAATGGGTCCGGCAGCGGGTTGGTGCGTGCGCAACCGCGGCCCGGGGCGCTTCTTGAGAGCGCAGCGCGTCCGCGTGACCGGCGTCGTCCAGGGCGTCGGATTCCGCCCCTACGTCTGGGTCCTCGCTCGCCGGTACGCGCTCTCGGGCTGGGTGCGCAACAACGCCTCCGGCGTCGACATCGCCATCGAGGGCGCCGACGAGGACGTCGATCGCTTCCTGAACGCGTTGCGCGGGGGCGGGCCGCCGCGGGCACAAGTCCATTCGGTCGACGCGGAGCCGACCGCGTCGCCGGGATGTGCGGGCTTCGAGATTCGGGCGTCGCGAAACGAGCCCGACGCGGCACTTCCGGTCTCCGCCGATCTGGCGACGTGTGATGCGTGTCTCGCGGAGATGCGCGATCCCGACGACCGACGCTACCGCTACCCGTTCCTCAACTGCACCGACTGCGGCCCGCGCTACACGATCGTGCGTGACATCCCCTACGACCGGTCCCGGACCACGATGGGGGCGTTCTCGATGTGCGACGCCTGCCGTCGCGAGTACGAGGACCCCGCCGACCGACGCTTTCACGCGCAGCCGGTGGCGTGCCCGGCCTGCGGCCCGCACGCGTGGCTCGAGGTGGGCGACGCACGCGGCCCGGAGCGCGGCGACGCCATCGCGGAGACGCGGGCCCGCCTCGCCCGCGGCGAGATCGTGGCGGTCAAGGGCCTCGGCGGATTCCATCTCGCCTGCGACGCCACGAACGCGACCGCCGTTGCGCGGCTGCGCGAGCGCAAGCACCGCGAGGAGAAGCCGCTCGCGTTGATGTCCCGCGACCGCGTCACCGTCGAACGATTCGCCGCCGTCTCGGAGTGCGCGGCCGGGCTGCTCGAGTCGGTCGCGCGGCCGGTCGTGCTGCTGCCGGCCCGGGCGGGGTCGGCGATCGCGGAAGCGGTCGCCCCCGGCCGCCGCGAGCACGGTTTCATGCTGGCGTACACGCCGCTGCATCACCTGCTCCTCGAGCCCGCGCCCGATGCCCCGGACGTGCTGGTGATGACCAGCGCCAACCTCACGGACGAGCCCATCGTGTACCGCAATGCCGACGCCCGCGCGCGGCTCGGGACGGTCGCCGACGCGATCCTCCTCCACGACCGGTCGATCCACGTGCGGGCGGACGACTCGGTCGTCGCCGAATACCGGGGGCGTCCCTACCCGTTCCGCCGCGCTCGCGGGTATGCGCCGTTGCCGGTGCGGCTGCCGTTCGACGGCCCCCACGTTCTCGCGTTCGGCGGCGACCTCAAGAACACGTTCTGCGTCACGCGTGGCGACCAGGCCCTGCTCGGGCATCACATCGGCGATCTCGAGCACTACGAGAACACCCGCGCGCTTGACGAGGCGATCGACCACTACGAGCGTCTGTTCCGCGTCACACCCGCCGTCATCGCACACGATCTCCACCCCGACTACCAGGCGACCCGACGTGCGCTCGAGCGGGCCACGCGCGACGCGTGCCCCGCGATCGCGGTGCAGCATCATCATGCCCACGTGGCCGCGGTGATGGCGGAACATGGCCTGCCGCGGGGGTCGCGTGTGATCGGCGTCGCGTTCGACGGCACCGGGTACGGGATGGACGGCACGATCTGGGGCGGCGAGTTCCTCGTCGCCGGATACGCCGGCTTCGAGCGGGCGGCTCATCTCGACCCCGTGCCGCTCCCCGGCGGCGACGCGGCGGTCACGCGGCCGTACCGGACCGCGCTCGGGTGCCTGTGGCACGCGGGGATCGAGTGGACCCCCGATCTCGCGCCCGTTCGCGCGGCCTCGGACGACGAGCGGGCGCTCCTCGCCTCGCAGCTCCGCGCGAACGTCAACGTGCCACGCAGCTCCGGAGCGGGGCGTCTGTTCGACGCCGTCTCCGCATTGCTCGGCGTGTGTCAGCGCTCTTCGTACGAGGCGCAGGCCGCAAGCGAGCTGGAGGCGATCGCGACACGGGAGGAGACAGGCGGGTACGCGTTCGCGATCCGCGACGGGGTGGTCGATCCGGTTCCCGCGCTGCGGGCGGTCGTGGAGGACATCCGGCGCGGTGTCCCCACGCCGAACGCGGCCGCGCGGTGGCACCGGGGCACGGCTATGATGGTGCGGACCGTCTGCGGACGTCTTCGCGAGACGCACCAACTCGGACGCGTGGCGCTGACCGGCGGCGTGTGGCAGAACCGGCTCCTGCTGGGGCTGGCGGCGGACGGGCTCGTCGAGGACGGCTTCGAAGTGCTCGTGCACGAGCACGTGCCGGCCAACGACGGGGGGCTGGCCCTCGGGCAGGCAGTGGTGGCGATCGAGGCCATGCGCGGACGCGAAGGTTGACCAGGGCGAGGACGCGACATGTGTCTCGGCATTCCAGGACGGATCACGGAGCTGCGCGACGGGCCGCTCCGCACCGGCACCGTCGACTTCGATGGCGTGACGCGCACGGTGTGCCTCGCCTGCGAGCCCGACGCGCAGGTCGGAGACTACGTCCTCGTGCACGTCGGCTTCGCGATCAGCCGCATCGACGAGGCGGAGGCACACCGGACGCTCGAGGCGCTGCGTGAGCTCGGACAGCTCGAGGAGGAGCTCGGCCCCGAGCGGACGGATCCATGAAGCACCTCACGGAATACCGCGACGGCGCTCTCGTGCGGCGAGTGCTGGATGACATCACGCGCGAATCGACGCGACCGGCCGTGCTGATGGAAGTCTGCGGCGGCCAGACGCACTCGTTCGTACGCAGCGGTCTCGACCGCATGCTGCCGGAGACGATCACGCTCGTGCACGGACCGGGGTGCCCGGTGTGCGTGACGCCGCTGGAGGTCGTCGATCGCGCGCTGGCGCTCGCGCGGCGACCGGAGGTGATCTTCACGAGCTTCGGCGACATGCTGCGGGTGCCCGGAACCGACGGCGACCTCTTCTCGGTGCGGGCGGCGGGCGGCGACGTCCGCGTCGTCTACTCGCCGCTCGACGCCGTCACCATCGCGGCGGAGAATCCCGATCGCGAGGTGGTCTTCTTCGCGATCGGCTTCGAGACCACCGCGCCCGCCAACGCGATGAGCGTGGCGGAGGCGAAGCGGCAGGGGCTGCCGAACTATTCGGTCCTGGTCTCGCACGCGTGCGTGCCGGGGGCGATGCGGGCGATCCTCGGTGATTCGCACAACCGCGTACAGGCGTTCCTGGCGGCGGGCCACGTCTGCGCGGTGATGGGGTATCACGAGTACCCGCCGATTGCCCGGGAGTTCGAGGTGCCCATCGTCGTCACCGGTTTCGAGCCGGTCGATCTCGCGCACGGGGTGCTCACCGCGGTGCGTCAGCTCGAGTCGGGACGGGCCGAGGTGGAGAACGCGTACGGCCGCGTGGTCAGCGAGGTCGGCAACGTCGAGGCGCAGGTGCTGATCAACGAGGTGTTCGAGCTCGGCGACCGCGTCTGGCGTGGCATCGGCATGATCCCCGCGAGCGGGCTCCACCTGCGCGACGCCTACCGAGACTTCGACGCGTGCGCGCGGTTCGACGTGGGCGCCGTGCACTCCGAGGAGTCCGCCCGGTGCATCGCCGGCGAGATCCTGCAGGGCCGGCGCAAGCCGACGGATTGCGCCGCCTTCGGCACGGAGTGCACCCCCGAGAACCCGCTCGGCGCGACGATGGTGTCGTCCGAGGGCGCATGCGCGGCGTACTACCGCTACGAGCGCGGACCCGTCTGCGCGGGACGCGTGCCGTGAGCGACACCGCGCGGAGCCCGGACCGCACGTGCCCCCTGCCCTTGCCTCACCACGACCGAATCGTGCTGGGCCACGGCAGCGGCGGGCGGCTCACCGCCGATCTCGTCGACCGGCTCTTCAAGCCACGGCTCGAGAATCCCGTGCTGCGGGAGGGCGATGACGCGGCCGTCGTGCCCGCGGGCGCCCTGGCGGAGTCCGGCGAGGTGGCGCTGTCCACCGACGCGCACATCGTCCGCCCGCTGTTCTTTCCCGGCGGCGACATCGGGCGGCTGTCGATCTGCGGCACCGTCAACGATCTCGCCATGGTCGGGGCGCGGCCCGCGTGGATCGCCGCGGCGTTCATCATCGAGGAGGGCTTCGCCACCGAGGACCTCGACCGGATCGTGCGCTCCGCCGCCGCCGCGGCCCGGGAAGCGGGCGTCACGGTAATCGCCGGCGACACGAAGGTCGCGGAGCGTGGTGCGGTGGACGGGTTGTTCATCACGACCACCGGTGTCGGGCTCGTGCCGACGGGCCGCCGGTCCGCCCGCGCGAACCGGGTCGAGCCCGGCGACGCCGTTCTCGTATCCGGCCCGCTCGGCGACCACGGGATCGCCGTGCTCGCGGCCCGCGGCGACCTGGCCCTCCAGACCACGATCGAGTCGGACACGGCGCCGCTGAACGGGCTGGTCGAAGCGCTCTACGCGTCCGGTGCCGCGGTGCACGCCTTGCGGGATCCCACCCGAGGCGGCGCGGCCGCGGCGCTCAACGAGTTGGCCGGCGCGAGCGGCGTCTGCGTGGTGATCGAGGAGGAGCGTGTTCCGGTGCGGCGCGAGGTGGCCGCCGCCTGCGAGATCCTGGGTTTCGATCCGCTGCACGTGGCCAACGAGGGACGGCTGCTGGCCTTCGTCCCCGAGGCGGACGTCGATCGGACGCTCGCGGCATTTCACGCGCAGCCGTACGGTGCGGCAGCGTGTCGGATCGGGCGTGTCGAGGCAACGCCGGCGGGACGCGTGCTGCTCGAGACCGGCATCGGCGGCACGCGCATCGTCGACATGCCATCGGGCGAGCTGCTTCCGCGCATCTGCTGAGGATCGTCGCCATAATGACCGGCATGGATCCTCCGGCGGCGAGCGACGGTCAGGGCGACGCCCTGACGACCCTGACCCACCATCGCCTCCTCGGATCTCGCCTTCATCTTCACGCGCGGGTCCGCCTGGCGGCGGTGGCCGTCATGGTGACCGGAGCCCTGTTCGCCCGCTACGGCCTGGGGATCGAGCAACTGCCCGTCGGGGCGCTGGTCGTGCTGGCAGCGGTCGTCGCCGCCTACAACATCGCTGCCTACCTGCCGAGCCTCGGGGCCCGCGCGGAGCCGACGCCGAGTGCGCCGGGGCACCCGCGCATCGTGATGCACGCGGCGATCGTTCTCGACTTCCTCGCGCTGACCGTGGCCGTCTGGCTGGTGGGCGGGGCCCGCTCGCCCTTCATCGCGTTCTACCTGCTGCACGTGATCCTGAGCTGCCTCCTGCTGACGCGACGCGAAGCGATCACGATCGCCTGTCTCGCCTACGGTCTCGTGGTGACCCTCGTGGTCGGCGAGTGGCAGAATGTCATCCCGCCGCGGCTCCCGCCCGGTGCCGTCGCGGGAACGGAGCCGTTCGACGGGCGCTACGCGGTGACGGTGCTCGCGGTGTACGGCCTGCTCATGGCGGTCACGGTGTTCCTCGTCACCACGCTCGCGACCCGGCTGCGGGCCGGCGAGCGCGATCTGCAGAGCCGGAACGTCGAGCTCGGACGCCGCTCGAGCTTGCGTCGCGACTTCCTTCACATGGCCCTGCACGACGTGCAGGCACCGGTCGGCGTGGTCACGACGAGCCTGCGCAACATGGCGGCCGGCATCGGCGGCACCTTGTCGGAGCATCACGCCACCTCGGTGGAGCGGAGCCTGCGTCGTCTGGATCAGATCAATCAGTTCCTCGCGGAGTTCCGCAAGCTCGAAGCGCTCGAGTCGGAACCGCTCGCCGACCAGGTGCAGGCGGTCGACGTGGAGGCGTTGCTCGACGATCTGGTCGAGGCGTACCGTGACCAGGCCGATCACCACGGCCACACCCTCGAGATCGAGGTGCAGCGCAAGCTGCCCGCCGTGCGCGCCATTCCGGCCCTGCTCCGCGAGGCAGTCGCCAACTACCTGTCCAACGCCATCAAGTACACGCCGGACGGCGGCCGCATCGTGCTCCGCGCGCACCGCCGGGCGTGGGACGTCTGCATCGAGGTGGAGGACAACGGCATCGGCATCGCCGCCGAGGATCAGAAGAAGCTGTTCACCGAGTTCACCCGCATCGACCATCGCGGCACGCCGATCGAGGACGTGCGGGGCACGGGGCTCGGGCTCTCGATCGTGCGCCGCATCATCGAGCGGCAGGGCGGCGTCACCGGCGTGCGCAGCACGCTCGGCAAGGGCAGCACCTTCTCGCTGCACCTGCCGGCCGCCGATCACGTCATCAGCGCGCCGCCGGCTTGAGCTGCGCGCGGAGCACGCCGAGCAAAGCCGCGGGATCCAGCGGCTTCTGGAGGACGCCGGCGAGTCCGATCGCGACCGTATCGGTCGTGAGCGTGAGCGTGTCGCCGAGCGAACTGAGCATGTAGATCGGGGCGGTGTTGCCCAGCGCCTGGATCTCCTTGACAAAGCTGGTGCCGGCGTCCACCTCCTCCATCATGAGGTCCACGATGAGCAGGTCGGGGGCCTCTTGCCGGTAGACCCGGAGGCCTTCCTCGGCGCTGTGCGCCTCCACCATCACGTAGCCTTCCGACTCCACCATCTCGCGCACGGCGTCGAGGTAATCCTGGTCGTCGTCGATGTAGAGGATCACGTGCTGGTCGTTGCGCATTGCGGTTCACCCTTGGGTCAGCGACGCGGCGAGCGGGTCGAGGAGCGTTGCTCGGGGGTCGCGCAAACGCGGCGTCAGCCACGCGACCGCGGCGGCGAGGTTCTCCTGCGCTCGAGAGGACAGCTCCTCCCCGAAGTCGTCGAACACGTACCCGCGCACGCCGATCAGGAAGGCGGGCGGCGTGGCGCCGAAAACGTCACGGGCGAGCGCGAGCACGGCCGCGGGGGCGAGCGCGTGCGTGGTCCACGACGGCCTCCCCGCGGGCTCGAGCCGGCGGCACGTGAACGACGCGGTGGCGGCGGCGTCGGCATCGGCGAAGACGACGAGATCGTGGGCCGCGACGGTCTGCGCGTCCTCGACCTGGAGCTGGTAGGGGAACTCGACGGTGACACCAGCCGCCGCGCCGCCCGCGATCGCGCGAGCCAGCGCGGGTCCGAGCCCGTCGTCGCCGCGACCGGGATTGCCGTAGCCGATCAGGAGCACGCGGGGCGGGTCGCTCATCATCCCGCCTCCCGCTCCACCCGGGAAATCAGCCGCTCCTCGTGGTCGAGCAGGTCGACGCGAAGCGGCATCTGGCCGAGCGCGTGCGTGGCGCAGCTCAGACACGGGTCGTACGCGCGAATGGCGACCTCGACGTGGTTGAGCAGGCCCTCGGTGATCTCGCGTTTGTTCAGGTACTTCCGGGCGACGGCCTCGACGGCGCGGTTCATCGGTTCGTTGTTGCTCGTGGTGGAGACGATCAGGTTCGCCATGGTCACCTGGTCGTTCTCGTCCACGCGGTAGTGATGGAAGAGCGTGCCACGCGGCGCCTCGATGATGCCGACGGCCTCGTCGCGACGCTCGCCGGAAACGACGAGGTCGGTGCCCTGGAGGTCGGGATCGTTCAGCAACCGCTCGATCATCTCGATCGCGTGCATCGTCTCGACCATGCGCGCCCAGTGGTACGCCATCGAGTCGTGGTTTGGGCGTCCGCCCGTCATCGCCTTGAAGTCGCGGCGGGCCGCCTCTGCCTCCGGCGTGTCGATGCGGTCGCACAGGTTCACGCGGGCGAGGGGTCCGACCCGGTACCAGCCCTCTTCCGGGCCGATGGATCGGATGAACGGGAACTTCATGTACGACCACGAGCGTACCTCCTCGCCCAGGTACTCGAGGTACCGATCGTTCTCGACGTGGTCGAAGATGACGGCGCCGTCGGCGTCGATGGCGCGGAGGTCGCCGTCGTAGAGCTCGAGCCCGCCGGCGGGCGTCACCAGGCCGAGATGGTTGGAGTCGAACGACGCGAAGTCGGTCACGAGGTCGAGGTGGTCCTCGGTGTAGCCGCGGGCCAGGTCGATCGCCTCTCGGGCCCACGCCTTCATCTGATCGAGCTCCGGCAGCAGGGCGTCACGCTCGGCCAGGGTCAGGTTCTTGTTGATGCCGCCCGGGATCGCACCCGTGCCGTGCACTTTCTTGCCGGCCGTGGCCTTGATGATCTCCTGCCCGTAACGACGCATCAGAATGCCCTGGCGTGCAAGATCCCGGTTCTCGGCGGCGAGCGCGATGATGTTGCGTTTGGCGGGCTCGGCATCGAAGCCGAAGAGCAGGTCGGGCGACGCCAGGTGGAAGAAGTGCAACGCGTGCGACTGGAAGATCTGACCGTAGTGCATGAGCCGACGCATCTTGTCGGCCGTCGGCGTGAGCGTGTCCACGCCGATGATGCCGTCGACGGCCTTGGCGGCGCACAGGTGGTGGCTCACCGGGCAGATGCCGCAGAGCCGCTGCACGAGCACGGGCAGCTCCCAGAACGGGCGTCCCTGGATGAAACGCTCGAACCCACGGAACTCCACGATGTGCAGCCGGGCCTGACGCACCTCGTCGTTCTCGTCGAGGAGGATCGTGACCTTCCCGTGACCCTCCACCCGGGTGACGGGCTCGATGACGACTCGTTTGGTTCTCGCAGAGGACGCCAAGGCTCGTCTCCGGGCTAGTCGTACTTGATGAGCGGGTAGGGCAGCTCGGGCGGCGCGCCCGACAGCAGCGCGGTGAGCGCGTTCCAGATCGTGTCGGCCGACGGTGGGCAGCCAGGCAGGTGGTAGTCGATCTTGACGACCTCGTGACACGGCCGGACGCGGTCGAGGAGCCGCGGCAATTCGGGATCGTCGGGCAAGATGCCGTCCGGGTTCACGACGGTCAGGCCACTGCGGTACGCCTCGTCGATACACTCCTCCACGGAAACCATGTTCCGAAGCGCCGGGATGCCGCCGTTGATGGCGCAGGCGCCAACGGAGACGAGCACGTCGCAGTGCGTCCGGAAGTCGCGGAGCACGCGGACGTTCTCCTCGTTCGCGCAGCCGCCCTCGATCAGACCGACCGCGCAACGGCGCCCGTCGAAGCTCTTGTAGTCGTTGATCGGCGACCGGTCGAACTCGATCAGCTCCGCGAGATCGAGAAGACGCTCGTCGATGTCGAGCAGCGACATGTGGCAGCCGAAACACCCGGCGAGCGACACGGTGGCCACGCGGGGCTTGTTGGACGTCGCTGCCATCACGCTTCCTCCGGCTGGTCGTTCGAGCCGATCGGGGCCTGGTCGTACGGCCGCTGCCCGACGGGCGTGCGGTAGCCCTCGCGTTTGCGAAGCAACGCGCCGACGGGGCACACGTCGAGCGCCCGGTCGGTCACGTCAGCGTCGGTGGCCGCAAGCTGCGCTTCGGCGTTCACCGCGATGCGGCGGTCCGGTCCGCGACCGGTGAAATGGAAGATGCTCTTGCCGTCGAGATCGCGCGACGCCCGAACGCAGCCGGCGCAGAGGATGCACCGGTTGTGGTCGATCAGGATCTCGGGGTGCGAGGCGTCGACGTCGCGCTTCGGGAAGAAGAGATCGAAACGAGGCGCCGTGATGCCGAAGCGGTACGCGAGCGCCTGCAGCTCGCAGTTACCGCTCTTCTCGCAGAACATGCAGAAGTGATTGCCCTCGACAAAGAGCATCTCGATGATCATCTTCCGCTGCTCCTGCAGCTCGCCGGTGTCGTTCTCGACGACCATGTTGGGCGATACCGGTTGGGTGCAGGCGGCGCAGGCGCGTCCCGCGACGTGCACCATGCACACGCGGCACCCACCGTACGGCTCGAGGCCGGGTCGGTAGCAGAGCCGAGGGATGTAGATGCCGGCGGCGTCCGCGGCTTCGAGAATCGTCTGACCCGGCGTCGCGGGCACCTCGACCCCGTCGATCGTGATCGTGATCGGGGCGTTCATGGACTCGGCTCCCTTCCCCCGGAGGAGGGCCGCGCGTCTGGCGATACGGTGAGACACACGGACGACGCGAGGTCGAACGAGCGTCGGAAGCCGTCCGGATCGGCCTCGACACGCTGCTCGTAGGCAGATCGGAAGCTCTCGAGCGTACTGAGGACGGGATTGGGCGACGTCTGCCCGAGCCCGCAGCGGCTCGTGGCGCGGATCGTCTGCGAGAGCGTCTCGAGCTCGTCGAGATCCGACGGCTCGCCGCGGTCGTCGATGATCCGCGCGATGCGATCACGGAGGATGACGTTGCCGACTCGGCACGGCGTGCAGTATCCGCAGCTCTCGTGGACGAAGAAGTCCATGAACCCCCGCACGATCTCGAGGATGTCGCGGTCCGGGCCGAACACCATGATTGCGCCGCCGGTGGCGAGGTCGTCGAACTCGATACGCCGATCGAAGTGATCCGGCGCGACCATCGTCCCGCTCGGCCCACCGACCTGCACGGCCGCGGCGTCGGCCGCGCCCGCCCGATCCAGCAGTGCGCGGAGCGTGAGGCCGAAGGGAAGCTCGTACACGCCGGGCGCGTGGCAGTCTCCGGACACACTCAGCAGCTTGGTGCCCGAGCTGGCCGGCGAGCCGTGCGCGCAGAACGTCGCCGGGCCCGTCTCGATGATCTTCGTCACGCAGCAGAGCGTCTCGGGGTTGTTCACGATCGTGGGGCAGCCGAGATAGCCGGACTGGGCGGGGAAGGGCGGTCGGTTCCGGGGATCGCCACGCTTGCCCTCGCACGAGTTGATGAGCGCGGTCTCCTCGCCGCAGATGTACGCCCCCGCTCCCATCTGGATACGCACGTCGAAGCCGAAGTCGGTGCCGAGAATCCGCGGGCCGAGCAGGCCGTCGCCCCGGCGCTCGTCGATCAGGTGCTCCAGGTAGCGCTGCAGGTAAGCGTACTCGTCGCGCAGGTACAGGATGCCCTCCTCCGCACCGATCGCGTAGCCGGCGATCGTCATCCCCGCGAGGACGCGGTCCGCCCGCTCGGTCAGGATCACCCGATCCTTGAACGTGCCCGGCTCGCCCTCGTCGGCATTGCAGATGACGAACTTGCGACGGGAGCCGTCCGGCGGCTCGGCGTTGCGGGCGTACTCCCACTTCATGCCGGTGGGGAAGCCGGCCCCCCCGCGGCCACGCAACCGCGCGGTCTTGACCGCACGAATGACCTCGGCCGGGCTCACGCCGATCGCCTTGCTCACGGCCTCACCGCGCTGCAGCTCGGAGAGCACGAACGGACCCTCCGCGCGGATGTTGTTATTCACCATCGCCCGGACGAGATCGTGAGCGTTGTTCCCGTCGCCGAACGTCCGGACGAGCCGCGCAGGCTCCATGTGATCGCGCAGGTCGCCGACGATCTCGCGGGCGCGGTCGGTGGACAGGTCCGTGACGACCACCTCGTTGACGAGCGCCGCCGGCGCCTGGTCGCACATCCCGATACACGAGGTGGTCTCGAGCGTGATCGCCCCGTCGGGTGTCGTCTGTCCCGGTTCGATGCCGAGCGCCCGGCCGAATGCGTCGCGCACGCGATCGAAGCCGTGCAGCCGGTCGATGATGTCGTCCGAGAGGCGGATGACCACCCGGCCCTTGGGCTCGCGTGAGAGGAACGCGTAGAAAGAGACGAGCCCGTCGACGTCCCCGCGCGGGACGCCGAGCTCCTTCGCGATGTGGTCCGTCGCCGCGGTCGACACGCAACGGAATCGCTCCTGCACCGCCCGGGCCACGTCGAGCAACCGCGTCGGATCCCGCCCGACGCCGTCACAGATCTCGCCAATTGCCGAGGCGAGAGCCGCGGTCACGGTCGTCTCCTCCGGTTGCACTGCTGGTCCCTGGACACCGCTTCCCCCTGCGCGCCCCAGTATCGCGGATCGGAGGGCCGCAGTCGACGCTGGAGAGCCTGCATTGGCGAGATCCTCACCGGCTGATCGGGTCTGGTGCGCCCTCGCGATGCCAGGAGGCGAGCCGCTGCACCACGAACATGATATGGACGCACGCTCGACCACGTCCTCGCCTGCTCGGTCCCGATCCGAGCGGTCATGCATGATTGGCGGGACGACGGCGGTCTCTCCTTGACTCGGCCGCGATTGTTTTCGACTGTCGCCTGATGGCCGATCGCGCGCGCGGTCGGTGGTTCTGGTTTTCGGACCCGGCTTCTCGGGGGAGGAGGACGACGATGAAGCGATTGACCACTGGACTGTGGGTGGCCTCTGTCATTGCCGTGGGAGCCGCCACGGGCGGCGCTTGGGCTGAGTCGCCCCCGGTGAGCATCAGCACCGCTCAGACGGCTGACGCGGATCTGACGGCCGCAATGGAGGACGAGGGGTACTTCCGGCATCGCCAGGCCATGCTGGCTCGGCTGCACGAGCTGGCGAAGGAGCGGGGAAACGCCGAGCGGGTCCGAGAAGTCGAGGCGTTGCGAGGAACGCTGAAGGCCACGCACGCCACGCGTATGGAACGACACAAAAAGCGTCTCGGTGCCCGATGGGAGCGGTTCACGGACCGCGCACGGGAGCGGCGGGACGACGCGCGGGATCGAGCCGAAGATCATCGTGACCGGGCCCGGGCGCGTCATGAACGCGCCCGCGATCGCGTCGACGATCGTCGCGACCGCGTCAAGTCGCGGCACGATCAGGCTCGCGATCGAGCCCAGAACCATCGCGACCACGCGAAGGCCCGTCACGAACGCGTCCACGATCGGGCCGAGAACCGCCGCGACCACGCAAAGGCCCGTCACGAACGTGTCCACGATCGGGCCGAGAACCACCGCGACCGCGGCAAGGCCCGTCACGAACGTGTCCACGATCGGGCCGAGAACCACCGCGACCGCGGCAAGGCCCGCCACGAACGCGCCCAGACGCGCGCCGAGAACCACCGCGACCGCGGCCAGGCTCGTCACGATCGCGCCCACGACCGGGCCCAGAACCACCGTGACCACGCGAAGACGCGGCACGACCGAGCCCGGGATCGCGCCATCGACCATCGCGACCGGGTCAAGGCACGCCACGAACGCGGGAAGGATCGCGCCCGCGATCACCGCGACCGCGCGGAGAACCGACACGAGCGTGTCGTCGACAAGCTCGAGACGAAACGCGCGAAAGCAAACGAGCGTCGCGACTCGATCCGCGAGCGGTGGCAGGACCACCACCGCGGGCGGTCCGGCATCCTCTCGGCCAACGAAGCACGTGACGCCGCACGTTCGACGGTGAATGCGGACAACGCGGAAGCGATCTTCCAGCGGCTCCGATCCGAGATCACGCGACGCTGACGTGCGTTTTCATTCCGCTCCCGGGTGCCACGGACAGCGAAGCGTCCGTGCCGTCAGCGTCCACTGCGATGGGGTGATGCACTCCCCCGCGCGGCGGACGACGCACGGCACGGACGTTGTCCGTGGCACCAAGACGCCGTGTGTCACGGACTGCGAAGCGTCCGTGCCCGTGGCCGTGTCCGGGCCCGTGGCCGCGTCAGTGCCCGCGACCGTGTCCGGGACCGTGTCCGGGTCCGGGTCCGCGACCGGGTCCGCGTCCGCGACCGCGACCGTGTCCGCGACCGTGCCCGCGACCGTGTCCGCGTCCGCGTCCGCGTCCGCCTCTACGCGAGCGCTCCCATCGGGTCCCACGCCGGCAGCACGATCGGGGGTTCGTCGAGGGCTGATTGCAGATCTTCCGGCAGGCGGTCGCGGCGGGCGGCGATCTCGAAGACGTGCTCGTCGAACCA
>JABDLI010000179.1 GCA_013003065.1 Phycisphaerales bacterium
CACCACGCCCCCCCCTCACCGCACCAACGTCCCCCACTCCGGACACCGCGCGCTGTACTCCGTCCCCCGCAAGTCGTAATCGCACTTCGCGCACCGCCCGGTCGACGCCCGCTCCACCGCCCGCTCCTTTCGCCGGCCGCGTCGCAGGAGCATGACGAACGCCGCCGCGTAGATCGCGATCGCCGCGGCGAAGAAGAGCATGACCCACCAGAGCATGACCGTCGCGATCGAGCCCACCCAGTGACGCTGGAGCGTCGCCCCGCGGCCACCGGTGGCCAGGATATGGTGGCCGGCCGCGTTCAGCGTGTCGGCGATCGCGCGACGTTCGGGCGCGTCGGCGGCGAGTTGCGTGCGCACGCCGACCTCGTCGAAGAGGTTCACGACGATGATCGCCTCCTCGCCCCGGGTCGCCGAGACGAGCGGCCAGCCCCGGTGGACGAGCGTATGGTCGACCGCCCATTCCCCGACCGGCGCGGCTTCGATCCACGGTGCGTCCGGGGCGTCGATCGTCGCGACGACCCGGCGATCCTCATCGCGGTGCAAGCGACCGTTGACCGTGTCAACGGTGCGGGAGCGTTCGACGAGCGCTTCGGTCGCGAGCGTCGCGACCGGGGCGAGGATCATCGTGATCGGCAACGCCCACTCCAGGGCCACGTTCACCGGCGTGCGGTGCCGTGTGGCCGAGTAGTAGCGAATGCGGGCGAGCGAGCGTCGAACACGCCGGATCATGACGGCCCGTTCCTCCGGGATGGGGGGGGTGCGGGGGGTGGGGAGAGTGTCGTGGTTGCGTCTGGATTCGCGGCGACGGGGGCGACAGTTCCCGCGGCGTCGGGGTGGGCGGCGGCGGCAACGCGGATGAGGTCGCGTTGCCACCACAGACGCCCGATCGTCGCGATGATCTTGGACCCCGCCGTCACGACGCCGCGGACGGTGCCGGAGATTTTGGACCGTCCGGCGTGCCGGCGGCGGTAGGGCACGTCGACTTCGGCCACCGGGATGTCCAGGAGCGCCGCCTTCATCTGCATCTCGACCGTCCAGCCCCAGGTCCGATCGGCCATGGCGAGTCGCTGGAGCGTCGTCCACCGGACGGCGCGAAACGGTCCGAGATCGCTCGGGTGTTTGCCCGTCGCGAGGGCGATGAGCCGGCACGCGAGACCGTTGCCAAACCGCTGCACGAGCGACAACGCCCCCGGTGCGGCGTGCCGAACCCGCGAGCCGATGACCAGATCCGCGTCGCCCCGCTCGATCGGCGTGACGAGGTCGGGAAGGTGCGACGGGTCGTCGGCCAGATCGGCATCGAGAAAGACGACGACTTCCGGCGGCGGGTTGATGCGGGCGAGACGCTGCATCGCGCGCAAGCACACGGCGCCGTAGCCGCGGTGGGTTTCGGTGACGACGATCGCCCCGCGGGCCGCGGCCCGCGTGGCCGTCGCATCCCGCGAGTCGTTGTCCGCGAGGACGACGTGACGCACGCGGTCTGGCCCGAGCGTGTCGATGGCGTCGAAGAGGGGATCGATGTTGGCCTCTTCGTCGAGGGCCGGGATGATCAGGTCACACCGCATCGCGTCGGCTCAGCCCGTGCCGTCGCGGCTGGGCGTCGTGCCGAGCAGCTCACGCAACGCGAGACCGGGATCCGGTTGACGCATGAGATGCTCGCCGACGAGCACGATGTTGACGCCGCTGCGACGCAGCCGCGCGACGTCGTCGGGCGAGCGGATCCCCGACTCGCTGACGACGATCCGCGGATCCTCGACCATGTCCAGCAGCCGGAACGTGTGGCTGAGGTCGGTCTCCATCGTGCGGAGGTTGCGGTTGTTGATGCCGAGGAGCGAGTAGCCGGCGTGGGGGAAGCCGATGTGCCGTTTCACCTTGAGGAGGTTCTCGACGTCGTGCACCTCGACCAGCGTCGTCATCCGCAGCTTTTGCGAGAGGATCATCAGGTCCAGGAGCTGCCCTTCGCTGAGCGCTTCGGCGATGAGAAGGACGGCGTCCGCCTGGGCGGCCCGCGACTCCCAGATCTGGTATTCGTCAACGACGAAATCCTTGCGCAAGACGGGCACCCGGACGGCCTGCCGGATCTGCTGGATGTAGCCGAGGTGGCCGCCGAAGTGATGCTCGTCCGTGAGGCACGAGATCGCCGCGGCTCCCGCTTCCTCGTATTGTCTGGCGATGGCCACCGGATCGAAATCGTCGCGGATGACGCCCGCGGACGGGCTGCGTCGCTTGATCTCGGCGATGACGTGCGTCGTGCCCCGCAGCCGGGCATCGACGACGGCAGCGAAGAAATTGCGCGGGTTCGGCAACGCGGCCACCCGCTGCTTCAGCACCTCGAGCGCCGTGGTCGACTTGGCCTTCGCCACCTCGACCCGCTTGCGGGCAAGGATCTCTTCGAGGACCACCGCCATGGCGTGTTCGTGCCTCCTGGGAGCCGTGTGGGCGAGGCCAGTTATAGCCTCGGCGGGGGTGATCGACCAACCCGCCGCGGGGACGGGCTGGGGGTACGACGACAGCGTGATGCTGCTCCTCGCGGTCGTCGCGGCGACGGCGATCATCGCCCGCCGGATGACCCGCCTGAGCGACACGCCGCGGCGACCCGTCGTCTTCGAGCCACCGCTCGCCCTGACGCTCGCGCTCATCATGCTCGTGCTGGGACCGGTCGGCGCGACGCTGGCCGCACGGTTGGCGGGGGTCGACCTGACCGGTGGTGACGGTGAGCGGCCGTTGGCCGAGCAAACGCAGATCGCCCTGGGAGCGTACGCCGCTCAGATGATCGTCGCCGTCGCCTATGCGGCCCGACTGGCGACGGCGACCCGCCCCATCCCCGACCGACGCTGCTCGCTGCCGGCGTCGGCCGGCTCCGGGCTGTCGACGATCATCGTGCTGTGGCCGATCCTGAGCACCGTGGGCGTCGGGCTCGCGTGGCTCTCGGAACGGGTGGCGGGTGCGCCCCCCGATCCGATCGCCCACGACCTCCTGCGCACGCTGGCGGATGCGTCCCGCACGAAGTGGTTCTGGGTGATGAGCATTCTCGCGATCACCGCGGTGCCGCTCTTGGAAGAGCTGCTCTACCGGGCGCTCGTTCAGGGTGGACTGCGGCGGGCCGGCGCGTCGCCGTGGCTCGCCATCTTCATCACGAGCGTGCTGTTCGCGGGGATGCACGCGACCAACACGACGTTGCCGGCCCTGTCGCTGCTCTTCCTGCTCTCGCTCGGATTCGGTTGGGTGTACGAACGCACGGGGCGACTGACCGCGTCGATCGTCATGCACGCGGCGTTCAATCTCGCGAACCTCATGCTGGCGGTCGCGTCCTCCGGATGACCGCGGCGGCGCGCCGTTGCGTTCCTGCTACAGTACGCCGCCATGACCACGCGGCCGCGTATTCTCACCGGTGACACGCCCACCGGACCGCTGCATCTCGGGCACTACGTCGGATCAGTCCGGCGTCGGGTCGAGCTGCAGGATACGTACGACTGCTACTTCATCGTCGCGAACATGCACGCGTACACGACGCGGGCCGACAAACCCGCGGAGATCCGGACGCACGCGCTCGAGATCGTGCGTGATTACCTGGCCATGGGCATCGATCCGGCCCGCTCGACCATCTTTCTGCAGACCGAGGTGCCGGCGATCGCGGAGCTGACGTACTTCTTCGCCATGCTCCTGCCCTTCAATCGCGTGATGCGGAATCCCACGCTCAAGGACGAGATCCAGGTGAAGGGTCTCGGGGAGACCTACTGCTTCGGCTTCCCCCTCTACGCGGTGGGGCAGACGGCGGACATCCTGGCCTTCCGCGCGCACGCCGTGCCGGTCGGGGAGGATCAGATCCCGCACATCGAGCTGACCCGCGAGGTCGCCCGACGTTTCAACCAGATGTACTGCGGCGTCTCGGATCAGGCGGACGACGACGATCACGAGTCGCTCGGCGGCGTCTTCGCGGTGCCGCGGGCGGACGTCGGGGCGGTCGGGCGTCTCGTCGGAACCGACGGCGTGAACAAGATGAGCAAGTCGCTCAACAATGCGATCTTCATCACCGACACGCCGAAGCAGGTGAAGAAGAAGCTCGGCAAGCTGTACACGGGCCGGCAGAGTCCGACCGAACCCGGCGACACGAGCAACGCGCTCTTCGACTATGTCCGAACGTTCATTCCCGATGCGGATCGCGTGCGTGAGCTGGAAACGGCGTACGCCACCGGAGCCGATATCGGCGATGGTCACATCAAGGTCGAAGTCGCGGAGGCGATCAGCGCCCTGCTCGCGCCCATGCAGGAGCGGCGAGCCCGGTACGAGGGCGATGACGATGCGATCCTCGACATCCTGCGTGACGGCTGCCGGCGCGCGAACGAGTGCGCCGAGGAGACGCTCGCGCTCGCCAAGAAGGCAGCGCACCTGCACTTCTTCGATCGGTCGCTGTCGTACCGGTGAGCCACCGGGGGCCGTCCCTTTCGCCGCGCCGGCAAAGGGGGTAGCATCGCCGCTCGCACGGTGAGATCGATGGACGTCATTGCCTCCAGAATCAATCCGAAGGACGCGGGGTTCCAGGAAAACCTCACGCACATGAACGAGGCGATCCGCACGCTGCGGGAGCGTCTGGGCGTCGCGCGGGCGGGCGGCGGTCCCCGCGCCCAGGAGAAGCACAAGGGCCGCGGCAAGATCTTCGTCCGCGATCGCATCGAGCGGCTCGTCGATCCCGACAGCCCGTGGCTCGAGTTCAGCCCGCTGGCGGCGTACGGCATGTACGACGATGCCGCGCCGTGCGCCGGCGTGATCACCGGCATCGGCCGCGTCCACGGACGCCCGTGCGTCATCGTCGCGAACGACGCGACCGTGAAGGGCGGGACGTACTACCCGATCACCGTCAAGAAGCACTTGCGTGCGCAAGAGATTGCCGCGGAGAACGGTCTGCCGTGCATCTACCTCGTCGATTCCGGCGGCGCCTACCTGCCGCTGCAGGCGGAGGTGTTCCCCGATCGCGAGCACTTCGGCCGGATCTTCTTCAACCAGGCGCGGATGAGCGCGGACGGGATTCCGCAGATCGCGGTCGTGATGGGCTCGTGCACGGCGGGCGGCGCGTATGTGCCCGCGATGAGCGACGAGACGGTGATCGTCCGTGAGCAGGGGACGATCTTTCTCGGCGGCCCCCCGCTGGTCAAGGCGGCGACCGGGGAGGTCGTCACCGCCGAGGAGCTCGGCGGTGCGGACGTGCACTGCGGCACGTCCGGGGTCGCCGATCACTACGCCCAGGATGACGAAGACGCCCTCGCGATCACCCGCAACATCGTTTCCCACCTCGGTCGCGTCGAGCGGACACCGCTGGCGACGACGCCCGTGGAAGAGCCACGCTACGACCCCGCCGAGCTGGGCGGGGTCATTCCCAAGGACGTGCGCAAGCCCTACGACGTGCGGGAGGTCATCGCTCGCATCGTCGACGGGAGCCGCCTGCACGAATTCAAGCAGCGGTACGGCACGACGCTCGTCACCGGCTTCGCGCACATCTGGGGGCACCCGGTCGGCATCCTCGCCAACAACGGGGTGCTGTTCTCCGAAAGCGCGCTCAAGGCCACGCACTTCATCGAGCTGTGCTCCCAGCGTCGCGTCCCGATCGTCTTCCTCCAGAATATCACGGGGTTCATGGTCGGCCAGCAATTCGAAGCCGGCGGGATCGCCAAGGACGGGGCCAAGATGGTCGCGGCGGTGTCGAATGCGTCGGTGCCGAAGTTCACTGTCGTGATCGGTGGATCGTTCGGCGCCGGCAACTACGGGATGTGCGGTCGTGCCTACGGACCGCGGCAGCTCTGGATGTGGCCGAACGCCCGGATCAGCGTCATGGGCGGCACCCAGGCGGCCAAGGTGCTCTCCACCGTGAAGCAGGATCAGCTCGCCCATCGCGGGGAGCCGGCGCTCACGGACGAGCAGGTGGCGGCGTTCGAGCAGCCGATCCTCGACAAGTACGAAGACGAGGGAAGCCCGTACTACAGCACGGCTCGTCTGTGGGACGACGGGATCATCGAGCCGTCCGAGACCCGCATGGTGCTCGCCCTGGGCATCGGCGCGAGCTTGAACGCTCCGTTCGAGCCGCGTCGTCACAGTGTCTTCCGGATGTGACGGGAAGGAGCGGGATGGCCGAGTTCGTCGGGCAATCGGTGGAAGAGGGCGTGGCGACGATCCGGATCGATCGCCCGGAGGTTCACAACGCCTTCAACGAGGTCGTGATTCGCGAGCTGACCGACGCCTTCGCGAGCGCAGGCGCGGACGATGCGACGCGTCTCGTCGTTCTCGCCAGCGGAGGCCCGTCCTTCAGCGCCGGGGCGGATGTGAACTGGATGCGTCGGATGATCGACTATTCCGTCGAGGAGAACGTGGCCGACGCGGCGACGATGGCAGCGATGCTCGACGCGATTCGATGCTGTCCGAAGCCCGTCATCGCTCGGGTCCATGGGGCCGCGTTCGGCGGAGGCGTGGGTCTCACGGCGGCCTGCGACATCGCCATCGCGGTGAAGACCGCCATCTTCGCGTTGACCGAGGTGAAGCTCGGCATCCTGCCCGCGGTGATCTCGCCGTACGTCCAGGAGAAGATCGGGCCCGGCGCCCTGCGGCGGTACGCGCTCACCGCCGAGCGTTTCGACGCGACGGAAGCGCGGCGGCTCGGGCTCGTGTCGGAGGTCGTCGAGACCGAGGCGGAGCTGGACGAGAAGATCGCTTTTCTGGCAAAGCTCGTTCGCAAGAACGGGCCGGAGGCGGTCGCTGCGTGCAAGGAAGTGCTCCGGGAGATCCAGCCGGTGGACTGGTCCGCCGCGACGGCGGCGACGACGCGGTTCATCGCCGCCCGCCGGGTCTCGGAGGAGGGGCAGGAGGGGTTGCGGGCATTCCTCGACAAACGCGCGCCGAGCTGGGAGCCCACGAGGACACGCTGAATGTTTGCCAAGGTGCTCATCGCCAACCGGGGGGAGATCGCGGTGCGGATCATCCGCACGCTGCGGGAGATGGGCGTCGCATCGGTGGCGGTGTACTCCGATCCCGATCGCACGGCGCTTCACGTTCAGGTTGCGGACGAGGCGTACCCCTTGCCCGGAACGACCGCGGCCGAAACGTATCTGCAGGCGGCTACGCTCATCGAGATCGCCCGGTCGTGCGGAGCGGACGCGATTCACCCCGGGTACGGGTTCCTCTCGGAGAACGCCGACTTCGCTCGCGCGTGCGTCGCGGCCGGAATCACGTTCGTCGGCCCGCCGCCGGATGCGATTGCCGCAATGGGTGACAAGATCATCGCCAAGCGGCTCATGGAGGAAGCCGGCGTGCCCGTCGTGCCGGGGTGGGTCGGCGCCGCCGATGCGAAGGCGGCGACGGTCGCGACCGAAGCGTCAAAGATCGGCTACCCGGTGCTGGTGAAGGCCGCGGCGGGGGGTGGCGGGAAGGGCATGCGTGTCGTCGAAGACGCCAGCGCCCTCGCCGAGGCGTGCGCGGCCGCGCGACGCGAGGCCGGTGCCGCGTTCGGGGACGACCGCATCTTCCTGGAAAAGTACCTGCCGCACGCGCGACATGTGGAATTCCAGGTGCTCGCCGACACGCACGGCGCGGTCACGCACCTCGCCGAGCGGGAGTGCTCGATCCAGCGGCGTCACCAGAAGATCGTCGAGGAAGCGCCCGCGCCCGGGCTCGCTCCCGCCGTGCGCGCACGGATGGCCGAGGCAGCGGTCCGGGCCGCGGCCGCGATCGGCTATGCGAACGCGGGAACCGTCGAGTTCATGCTGGCGGACGACGGGGCGTTCTATTTCCTCGAGGTCAATACCCGTCTGCAGGTGGAGCATCCGGTGACCGAGCTGATCCTCGGACGTGATCTCGTCCGCGATCAGATCGAGATTGCCGCCGGCGCCGCCCTGCCGGTGCGCGGCGACGAAACACCGATCCGCGGTCATGCGATCGAGTGCCGCGTGTACGCGGAGGATCCCGCCCGCAACTTCCTGCCCTCCACCGGACGCATTCACTACATGGAGACGCCGGACGGCCCGGGCGTGCGGGTCGACAGCGGTGTGGCCACCGGGTCGGAGGTGTCGGTTCATTACGACCCGATGCTCGCCAAGCTGATCGCGTGGGCGCCCGACCGCGGGCAGGCCATCACGCGGATGCGGGCGGCGCTCGCGCGGTTCGTCGTGCTCGGGGTCATCACGAACATCGAGTTCCTCCAGGATCTGCTCGGCCACCCGGCGTTCGTCGCGGGCGATCTGCACACGCGGTTTCTCGAGGAGCATTCGATCGGCGTGACGCCGGGTCCGCCGACGCTCGCGGAGCATGCGGTGGCGGCCTTCGCGGCGACGAATCGCCGGCGGCCGCCGGCCGGGGCGATCGGTGCGGCGGAGACGACGGCTCCCGATCCCTGGTCATCGGCCGGACGCTGGCGGGGAGGGCTGTCGTGAAGGTGCACCTGCGGACACCCGGTGTCGAGGAAGCGATCGCGGTCACGCTCGTGCGCTCCGGCGCCGGGGCCGACGCCCCGCACCTCGTCACGGTGGGAGCGGAATCGGGCGAGCTGGAGCTGGAGTGGATCGACGCGGACGGCGGCGTCGTTCGTCATCGCGGCTGCGTTCGTCCCTTCCGCGCGGTCGTCGAGGACGACGCGGTGATGATCTGGCTCGACGGCCGCACCCGCCGGTTCGAGCGTTGCGACCCGACGGCCCGCCGGGCGGCGGCCGGCGGCGGCGGGGGCGGCGTGGGGCATCTGCTTGCCCCGATGCCGGGCAAGATCCTCGAGATCGCCGTTCAACCCGGTGAGTCTTTCGAAGCGCACACACCGATCATCATCATGGAGTCGATGAAGATGGAGATGACGCTGTCCGCCCCGAGCGCGGGACGCGTCGCCCGCGTGCGGTGCGTCGCCGGGGAGCTGGTGGAGATGGGGGCGTGTCTGGCCGAGCTCGAGCCGGTGACACCCGCGACGGAGTCGGCCCCGTGACGGAAACGCAGTCCGGGCGCGTGTCGATTCTGGAGGTCGGGCCGCGGGACGGGCTACAGAACGAACCCACGCCGATCGACACCGCTACGAAGCTCGCGTTCATCGAAGCGCTCGCAGCGTCGGGGCTCGGGCGGATCGAGGCGACGGCGTTCGTCCATCCCCACGCGGTGCCCCAGCTCGCCGATGCCGCCGCGGTGGCCCGGGGGCTGCCGGTCGACGACTCCATCGAGTACTCGGCGTTGGTGCCGAACCGGACCGGGCTGCGTCGCGCGATCGACGCCGGCGTGCGACGGGTCGCGGTGTTCACGGCGGCATCGGAGACGTTCGCGCGTCGCAACATCAACATGTCCATCGCCGAGTCCCTGGCGGAGTTCGAGCGGGTGGTCGCGGATGCGACGGGGCAGGGGCTGACCGTGCGGGGCTACCTCTCGACGTGTTTCGTCTGCCCGTACGAGGGGGAGATCGCGCCGGACCGGGTGCGCGCGGTGGCGAGCCGGCTGATGGATCTCGGCGTCGACGAGATCGCGATCAGCGACACCATCGGCGCGGCGGTGCCCACGGACATCGTCGCGTGTCTGGGAGAAGTGCTGCAGGACGTTCCGGTCGAGCGGGTCGCGTTGCACCTGCACGACACGTACGGAACCGCGTTGGCGAACGTGTGCGCCGCCCTGCCCCTGGGCATCACGCGGTTCGACGCCTCCGCGGGCGGACTGGGCGGTTGTCCCTACGCGCCCGGCGCCGCGGGCAACCTCGCCACGGAGGATCTCGTTTATCTGCTCGAACGGATGGGCATCGCCACCGGCGTCAGCCTCGAGGGCGTGTTCCGCGCGTCGACCATCGTCGCCAACGCGCTCGGCCGGCGGCTGCCGGGCAAGCAGTACAACCGCCTGCGGGCGGCCGGGGGTGACGCGGAGCCACCGGCGTGATCGAGCGGTTCCAGCTCGACCGTGTCGACTCGACCAACCTCGAGGCGCGCCGCCGCGTCGAACGCGGGCTGATCACCTCGACGGCGTGGATCACCGCCCGCACGCAGTCGGCCGGTCGGGGCACCCACCAACGCCGGTGGGCCTCGCCCCGCGACGCCGGGCTCTACGCGACATTCATCCGGGTCGGGGCGGTTTCCCGCCCGGTGACCGCCGAGTACACCCGGGCCGCGGGCGTCGCGTGCGTCGAGGCGATCGCGGCGGCGACCGGCGTGAGCGTGCGACTCAAGTCGATCAATGATCTGTGCGCCGGTGGAGGCAAGGTCGGGGGCATTCTCACCGAGGCGGTGGTCGAGGCCGGCGTCATGAAGACCCTGCTCATCGGCGTCGGGATCAACGTGCTCGCGGCGTTTCGCCCCGTGGCCAAGGGGGCGTTGCCGGCGATCGCGCTTGCGGATCTGCGTTCGCCGGACGACGCGGCCATCGATCCGGCGGCGCTCGAGAGCGCCGTGCTGAATCGGCTGGCGACGTGGGTGAGACGCGTGGAGGAGCACGGGGGATGCCAAAGCACCGAGCAAGCGTGGATGCGGCACGCCGTCGACCCCGTCGCCCGGCGCGTGTGAAGCCTTCTCAGCGAGCGGCGAGCGTGCTATCGTCCCACATCGACGCGGCCGAAATCGACGCGGCCACTGGAGGTTCCATGCTCGGTGCCCTGACCATCCAACGGCTGCTCATGAAGATGTCGGAGGTCGAAGCCTCGGATCTGCACATCAAGGCGGGCTCGCCCCCCGTCCTGCGGATCGCCTCGGTGCTGCACAAGATCGATTCGCCGGCGCTCAACGCCGACGACACGCGGCAACTGCTGGCGCCGCTCATTCCCGATCACTTGCGTTCGATGCTCGAGCAGCGTGGCGGTATCGATTTCTCGCACCACGAGGGTGAGGACCACCGCTTTCGGTGCAGCGTCTTCCACGCGGGGCATGGTCTCCATGCGGCGATTCGCCGGGTCAATCCGAAGGTCCCCGACTTCGACGACCTCAACCTGCCGCCGATCTACGAGACCATGACGTCAGAAACGCACGAGGGGCTCGTCATCGTCTGTGGCGTGACGGGTTCGGGCAAGAGCTCGACGCTCGCGGCCATGATCGACCACATCAATCACCGCCGCGGCGTCAACATCCTGACCGTGGAAGATCCGATCGAGTACCTGTTCCGGCCCGACCACGGGTTCGTGAGCCAGCGGGAGATCGGGATCGACGTCCCGGACTTCCCGACCGCGTTGCGTTCGGCGGTGCGTCAGGATCCGGACGTCCTGATGATCGGCGAGATGCGTGACCGCGAGACCATGCTCGCCGGCATTCAGGCGGCCGAGACGGGTCACCTCGTCTTCGCAACCCTGCACACCGCCGACACGATGCAGGCCTTCGCCCGTGTGCTGGAGTTCTTCGACACGCGCGACCACGCCTTCATCCGATCGGGGCTCTCCGCCGGGCTGCGGGCGGTGATGGCCCAGCGGCTCATCCCCTGCGTCAAGGAAGGCGTGCAACGAGTGCCCGCCACGGAGGTGCTGCTCAACAACTCCACCGTCAGCGACAAAATTCGCGAAGGCGAGGACGAGGATCTCCCGGCCGTCATCAATGCGTCGGAAGGCGAGGGCATGCACGACTTCACCTCCAGCATCGCCCAACTGGTCAAGCGGGACATGGTCGCGTTGAAGACGGCGGAGAAGTACGCGCCAAACGCCGAAGCGCTGAGATCGCGGGTGCGTGGTATCCAGGTGAAGGCGGACACGCTCGTCCAACGCGTCAAGAAGTGATCGCGTTTTCGAGCGGAGCGCCCAAGCGGAGCGCACAAAAAAACTCCGGCGACCGGAAGGACCGGCCGCCGGAGCGTAGTTCTTGGCGGACTGCACAAGCCGTGCAATCCCGTCGGGTGCACGGAATTACGAGTGCAGTCCCCTCATACAGTCACAACTATTGGTCACTGGATCACCTCCTTCATGAGACAAGGTCTGCTCCGGCCGTCGCGAGGCTGTGACCCCTCGCCGCTGGAATCCTTTCCCCCTGAGCGTCCCCAGGGGCTCATCGCCCGGACTCCGGGAGCCCGGTCGTCGCGGAGGTCTCGGCTCGCCCGGCAGGGGGTTCTCCCCTGGTTTGGGCCGAGCGCCGACCGCGATGCTGGACAGTATCGCCCAAAGCCGCCGCAGGCCAACAAAAAAGTCGGGAGCGGAGACCATTTCCGAAGTGTCCCCGGGCGTCGCCGTCTCCGGGTGGCGGCAAGCACCGCACTGGGGCGAACCGCCGATCCGCCGGACACAACCGAGCAGGCCGCTCAAGAACTCCGACGGCCCCAGATCGGCGAGCTTCCGCCCTGATCGCACCGTCGATTCTCGACGTATCACAGGGGATATGCCTTCGAATCGCCGGCGCAATCAGGACGAAACCTCACTCGATCGGGACCGCGCCGGAGTTCTCGAGCGGCCTGCTAGTGGCGGACGACCTCGCCCGCGCTCGTCTCGATGACCGGTGGTTCGTCGAGTTCGTCGTCGAGCTCGTCGTCGAGTCCGCCGGACTCCTCGATCGCCCTCATCTGTTCCCACTCCTCGAGCGTGATCATCACCTCGCGGGCGACGGACCCCTTGTGATCGCCGAGGATCCCGGCCTGTCCCATCTGGTCGACGAGACGTGACGCGCGGCCGTAGCCGATCGACAGCCGACGCTGCAACAGCGACACCGACCCGCGACCGGATTCGATCATCACCCGCACCGCGTCGTCGAAGAGCGGGTCCCGTTCGTCCACCGGAAGTCCATCACCGCCGCTCGAAGCCGTCTTCACCGCCATGAGGCTGCGTTCGAAGCTCGGGACCGCAACTTGCTTGAGATACCGCGCGACCTTGCGGATCTCGGTGTCCTCGACGAGCGTCCCCTGCGCTCGCATGATCTCGGACGTGTGCGGGGTGAGGAACATCATGTCGCCCTGACCCAGGAGCAGCTCGGCTCCCTTGGAGTCGAGCACGATCCGCGAGTCCATGCCGCTGGCAACCTTGAAGGAGACGCGGCACGGCATGTTGGACTTGATGAGCCCCGTCACCACGTTCGCCTGCGGGCGTTGGGTGGCGAGGATGAGGTGAATGCCGACCGCGCGGGCCTTCTGCGCGATCCGAACGATCGAATGCTCGACCTCCTTGCAGGTCATCATCATGTCGGCGAGTTCGTCGACGACGAAGACCATGTAGGGGAGCTTCTTGGGGATCCGCGCCTTCTCCTCCTCCGTCTCCGCCTCGAAGAGCTCGTAGAGCTCGCCCTCGGTGAGCTTGTTGTACGCGGCGATGTTCTGGACGCGTGCTTCCTGGAGCAGCTCGTAGCGTTCTTCCATACGCTCGACGGCCCACTCCATGATGGCGGTGGCCCGCAACGTCTCGGTCACGACGGGGCACATGAGGTGCGGGACGTCGGCGAACTGGCTCATCTCGACCATCTTGGGGTCGAAGAGCACGAGCTTGAGCTCGTCCGGCCGCTTCGTGTACAGCCAGCTCATCAGGATGGAGTTCATGCACACGCTCTTGCCCGAGCCGGTGGTGCCGGCGATCAGCATGTGCGGCATCCGCGTGAGGTCGGCGACGAGCGGCTCACCCGACGAGTCCTTGCCGAGGAACATCGGCAGCACCATGCCGTTGGCGTGACCACCGCTCATCAGCTCCTTCAGCCGGACCTTCTCGCGTGTGGCGTTGGGGACCTCGATGCCGATGGCGGTGCGGCCGACCATGTTGGGCACGATGCGGATGTTCTGCGTGCGAAGGCTCCGGGCGATGTCGCTGGAGATCGCGCTGACCTTCGACACCTTGGTACCCGGCGCGAGCTGCACCGAGTAGAGGGTGACGGCGGGGCCGGACTCGATCCCGACCACCTCGGCGTCGATCCCGTAGGTGTGCAGCGATTCCTCCAGGTGCTCCGCCTGCTTGCGAACGAACGACTCCATACGCTGGGAGAAGTTGGTCTCCGGATCCTTGAGGAGCTCGAGCGTGGGAAACTGGTAGTTCTTGAAGTTGTCGGTGCGTGGAATGTCCTCGTCGCGGGCGACCGTCTTGTTTCGAGACGCCATGCGGACGGGGAGCTTCGAGATCTTCTCGCGGAGCTGCGCAGCCGTCAGCCGGGCACGAGCGGGCTCCGTGCTCTCCTCCGCGGCGACAGCGATCTCGGCGGGCGTCGGCTCGGCCGCCTCGTCCTCGTCGGCCTCGTCGTCTTCGTATTCGTCCTCGTACTCGTATTCGTCGTCTTCGTCGCCCTCGTATTCGTCCTCGTATTCGTACTCGTCGTCTTCGTCATCAGCGTGATCGGCGTGCTCCGGGTCATCAGGGCGACGCAGCCGGGCCGCGCCCGCCGCCAGGACGGCGCGGGGGCGTTCGAACAACGCGGTCGCGCCGTCGGCGATCGCCTGGGGCCACGCCGTGATCAAGCGAATCGTCCGGCCGAGGAGCCGCGGCACTGCCAGCACCGCCCGGTCGGCGGCGACGATCCCCCCGACGCCCAGACCGGCGGCGAGGGCGAGCAGCGTGCCGACGGTCGCAAACCGCGGCAGCAGCGACGCGACGATCGTCTGGGCCAGCAGCCCCGGCTCGGTCGCGGCCAGCGGACCGGTGCGGGGAAAAAGGACGGCATGGAAGCCCGACACGCACACGGCCGCCAGCGCCCAGCCCAGCAACCGAAGCGGAACATGCCCCATCGCCCGTCCGCGGGCGAGCTGAGTCAGCCCGGCGGCAGCCCCGAGCAGCAGGACCCAGACCCCGATGCCGATGACGTGGTACCCACCGTAGGCCACGACCGCGCCGGCCGTGCCGCAGAGGTTGGCCGTGGGATCGTTGTGCACCGCCACGGCGTGGGACGGCCAGTCCGCCGAGTCGAACGTGGCGAAGGCAACCACCGCGAACAGCCACACGACGGCCGTGGCAAGCCAGCCAGCGCGGCCGACCAGCTCGACGGGGGTCAGCTCGTCCTCGGTCGCGATGCGGCGCGCATTGACAGCTCGCTTGGCCATAGCGGTTGGTGTATCGACCGCACGGGCGTCCGGGGGTCAAGATTCAGGTTGCCGATCCGGCGGCCTTCCGCGTGAGCAGCGACCGGCCCGTCATCTCCGGTGGCGGCTCGAGCCCGAGCAGGTCCAGCAGGGTGGGGGCGACGTCGCTCAGGCCGCCCCCGGTGCGCAACCGTTGCCCGTCCAGGCCCTCGCCGCACACGATGAGCGGGACGTCGTACGTCGTGTGCGCCGTGTGGGGAATCTCCTCGACCGGATCCCACATCTGCTCGGCATTGCCGTGGTCGGCGGTCACGATCGCGCGGCCGCCTCGCGTGGCCAGCGTTTCCAGGATGTGCCCCGTGCCGGCGTCCGTCGCTTCCACGGCCCGGATGGTCGCCGCAAGATTGCCCGTGTGACCCACCATGTCGGGGTTGGCGAAGTTCACGATGATCACCGGCTCGCCCGCCGCGTCCCGGAGCCGGCCTATGACCGCCTCGGTCACGCCGGCCGCCGACATCTCCGGTCGCTGGTCGTAGGTGCGGACGTCCCGCGGGCTCGGAATCAGGCAACGCGACTCGCCGTCGAAGGGCTCCTCGCGGTAGTCGTTGAGAAAGAACGTGACGTGCGCGAACTTCTCCGTCTCCGCGCACCGGAACTGCCGGATGCCGTGATCGGCGAGAACCCCGCCCAAGATGTTGACCATGTTCGGCGCGCGTTCGAAGACCACCCGAACGGGAAGACCCTGCTCGTACGTGGTCAGCGTCGCGAAGTAGAGATCCTCGAGCGGGCGACCCCGGCGGAACCCACCGCCTTCGACCCGTTGCCACGCCGCATCGGGGAGGACGAACGACCGGGTGATCTCACGGGGCCGGTCTCCGCGGAAGTTGAAGAAGATGACGGCGTCACCGGATCGGATTCGACCGTTCGCCGCGTCGCCGTCGGGTGGGCACACCTGCGTCGGCGGCAGAAACTCGTCCCCGCTCATGCCCGTCGCGGGCGTCGCGGCGTAGTGCCGCTCGAGAATCTCGCGAGCGTTGTCGCCGGTGCGGGGCGTCACGAGCGCTTCGGGAACATCGTTGCCGGTCAGGCAGGCGTACGCCGCGGCCACCCGATCCCACCGGTGGTCGCGGTCCATCGCGTAGTAGCGTCCGATCACCGACGCGATCCGGCCACCGCCGGCGGCGGCCAGACGCTGCTCGACCCGGGCGACGTAGATGAGCCCACCGGTCGGCGCCGTATCCCGACCGTCGGTGATCACGTGCACGAACAGGCGGTCGGCCGCCACGTGCTTGACCGCGAGGTCGATGAGCTTCTCCAGATGCGACAGATCGCTGTGCACCTTGCCGTCGCTGACGAGACCGAGCAGATGCACGCTTCCATCGTGGCGACGAGCATGTTCGAACGCTTCGAGAAAACCGGGCTTGCGTTTGAACGAGCCGTCGGCGATGGCCTTGTTGATCCGCTGGATCTCCTGGTCCACCACGCGACCGGCCCCGATGTTCTGGTGACCGACTTCCGAGTTGCCCATCGTGCCGGGGGGGAGACCCACCGCTTCGCCGCACGTGCGCACGAGCGTCGTGGGCCAGCGTCCGACGAGCTCGTCGTCGACGGGCGTGCGGGCGAGGCTCACGGCATCGAACTGCCGGTGCTCCGGGTTGGGGTTGCGGCCCCACCCGTCGCGGATGATGAGAACGACCGGCGTCCTCGGTGTCGCAGACATGCTTCAGAGGATAGCACGACGCTCCCGCCGACCGGCCGCACCCGACCCCCCCGTGACGCGTCAGGATTCGCGCAAGAACCGCGGAGAGCCCGCCCCGCGCGGCGGTCGTTGCCACCGGTGCAGTTCGCCCCTATCCTCGGAGCCATGGCGACGGTCTCTCGCGAACGAGAAACGATGCCCGGACGCGACTCCCTCAAGGCGCGGTACGAGGCGGTGCAGACACGCGTTGCCGAAGCGGCGACGCGGGGCGGCCGGAACGGTGGCGACATCGTGGTGGTGGCCGTCACCAAGCACGCGGCGATCGACCAGATCCGCGAGCTGATCGCGCTCGGGCACCGCGACTTCGGCGAGAATCGCACGCAGACCCTCGTTCAGCACGCCGCTCAAGTCGAGGATTACCTCGATCGCAGGCGGCAACTGCGTCGCGCGAGCGGCGGGGAGCTGCCCGCCGACATCCGGTGGCACATGATCGGCCACCTGCAACGCAACAAGGTGCGCAAGACGCTGGAGCTCGTCCGGCTCGTTCACTCCGTCGACTCGCTGCGGCTGGCGGAGGAGATCCAGCAGGCCGCGGCCGCGGTGCTCGACAAGCCGGCCGAGGTGCTCATTCAGGTCAACATCGGGGCGGAGAAGCAAAAGCACGGCATCGCACCCGCCGCCACGCGGCACCTGATCGAGCAGATCGACACGATGTTCAACGTTCGCGTTCGCGGGCTCATGACCATGGCCCCCCTCACCGAGGACCGCGCCGTGATCCGCTCGGTCTTCCAGCGGGGACGCGAGCTGTTCGAGGACATCCGACGCAGCGGTGGCGTGAACGAGCGGTTCAACATCCTCTCCATGGGGATGAGCAGCGACTACGAGCTGGCCGTCGAGTGCGGCGCGAACATCGTGCGGGTCGGCACGGCCATCTTCGGTCCGCCCGCCGATGGCGACGATGCCGCCGACGACCTGAGCTAGGTCCTGTCGGACAGGACCTAGCGGGCGTCGTCCGGCTCGGTGTCGGCACCCGCATCCGCCCGCGTCGATCCCGGCAACCCGTCCCGCAACGAGATGCTGAACGCGAGCTGCTCGAGCGAGACGCTCAGGTCGACGCTCACGATCGCAACGTCTTTGGCCACCGTGAGACGGGCGGGCGCGAAATTGAGGATGCCCTGCACCCCCGCGTCCATCAACGCGTCGGCGACCGCTTGGGCCGACTCCGCCGGAACGGCAATCAGGCCGATTCGCGCATCGGAGCGGCGCACAACCGCGGCGAGCTGCTCCACCGGCTGAACGGTGGTCTCGGCGATTCGTGTCCCGACGAGCGTCGGATCGGCGTCGAAGATCGCCACGACATCGAACCCGCGACGCCGGAGACGCCCGTAACTCATCAGGGCCCGACCGATGTTGCCGGCCCCCACGATGACCGCCCGCCAGCGGTGATCGACCCCGAGGATCCGCCGCAAGGCGGTGATGAGCTCTTCGACGTCATATCCGATGCCCGGGTGTCCGAACTGCCCGAAGTAGGCCAGGTCCTTGCGCACCTGGGCGTCCGTGAGGTCCAGCACTTTCCCGAGCTGACGCGAGTTGATGCGATGTTCGCCGCCGGTCAGACGCCCTTCCAACTCGCGGAGGTACAGGCTCAGCCGTTTGATCGTGGGGCGGGGGATCTTGCCGCGTGCTGGCATGGGGCGGCGCGCTCCTGCGGGGCGGCTCGACGCCACGCTCCGCGGCGGTCAGTGTAATCTCGATTGGAGCCAACCGCGCCTTCGTCTACCATTTGATGTGCGCCCGACGCCCCGCTCACCCCGGATCCCCCATGCACGTCAACGAGATCTTCGAACGCGACTCGACCACCTTCAGCTTCGAGTTCTTCCCCCCGAAGAGCGATGAGGCGTGGGGGCTGCTCTTCGAACGCATCCGCGTCTTCAAGCGGCTGGCGCCGTCCTTCGTGTCGGTCACCTATGGCGCGGGCGGGTCCACACGCGAGCAGACGCACGACCTCGTCGTCCGTCTGCACGAAGAGGCCGGACTCGACGCCGTGCCCCACCTCACCTGCGTGTGTCACCGGGAGGCGGAGATCGACGGGGTCCTGCGGCGGTACGCGGACGCCGGCATCAGCAACATCCTCGCCTTGCACGGTGACCCGCCCCGCGGCATGGTCGGGTACGACCGGAGCCAAGACGACTTCAAGTACGCCGCCGATCTCGTTCGGCACATTCGGGTCTTCAACGAACGCGGTGAGCACCCACATCCAAAGGGCTTCGGGGTCGGCGTCGCGGGCTTTCCGGAAGGGCACCCCGAAACGCTCAACCGTTTGCGTGAGATGGAGTACCTCAAGGCGAAGGTCGATGCCGGCGCGGACTACGTGTGCACGCAAATGTTCTTCGACAACAACGAGTTCTACGACTGGCGCGAGCGGTGCGAGCTGGCCGGTATCGACGTGCCGCTCATCGCCGGGATCATGCCGATCGCCTCGTTGCGGAACATGGAGCGGATGGCGGAGCTCTCGGGCGGGACGCGGTTTCCCGCCAAGCTCCTGAAGGGCATCTACAAACGCCAGGACGATCCGGAAGCCGTCGCCCAGTTCGGCGTGCTGTGGGCCACCGAACAGTGCCGCGACCTGCTCGATCACGATGTCCGGGGCATCCACTTCTACACGCTCAATCGCTCCGACGCGACGCGGCGGATCTTCGAGACCCTCGGTGCGAAGGATTCGACCGCGCTGCGCTGAGTCGAGGGGTGGACGCGAGAGGGCGGCTCGTGACGTTTTCGCCTCGTCCTTGCGGGGCTCCGGAGCGGCCCCTATCCTTCATCGCATGCGACGGATCCGAAGAATCCTCGGGCGACACGCGACGATCGGCCGCCGGCTGCTCCCGCTGCTCGCGTGGTTGACCCCGGCGGTGGCCTTCGCGCAGGAAACCGCGCCGCCACAGCCGAGCCTCGGTCGGTACCCCGCGATCTGGGTCGGGTACCTCGTGATCATGGTGCTGCTCGCCATCGTGGTTGCCGTCAGCCTCATGCCGAGCAAACGAGGCCACCAGGACTAGCCCATTCAGGGCGATCCCGCCCGGGCGACCCCTCCGGCCAAACCCCCGCCAGGAGCCACCCCATGACGTCGACGACGACACGAACGCACGGCCGAACGCGACTTCGCGCCTTGCTTGTCCTGAACGGGTGCCTGCTGCTGTTGCTCGGCATCGTTTCGTTCAGCCCTCCGGCCGATGCCCAGTATCGCGTCCGCGGGAAGTACATGATGGCCGCCGGCGGCATCAACGGGTCCATCAGCGACGCCGTGTACATACTCGACACGACCAACCGCGAGCTCATCGCGTTGACGTACGAGCCGAGCACGAAGGAGCTGATCGGCATCGGGTACCGCAACCTCGTCTCCGATACGGCCAACGTTCGATCTGGAATCAACCGGTGATGGAGGGGCCCACCATGGACAGCCGAACGCGCAGTCGAACATCGATCAACCCGGCCTCCGCCATCCTCTGGACGTGTGCGTTCGCGCTCGCAGCGCTCGTGATCGTGCAAGCGGGCAAGCTGCCCGGCAACCCGGCCTACGCCGAGATGGGTGTCGAGAGCGAGGGGTTCACGCTGGTGACCGCCAGCTCCGGTCGTGGGGATGATGCCGATCCGTACGAGCTCCTGTACGTTCTCGACAGTCGAGATGAAGTGCTTCTCGTCTACGAGATCGAGGATGCCCGCCAGAAGCAGGTCGTGTTTCGGTACGGGCACTTCCTTCCCGCCTGGTTCCGGACGGCGCGACGCTGATCGAATCGGTGAATGCGTTTGCTCCCGACGCTGCCGATGCCTGGCTGTCGCGGGAGTTCCTGCTGACCGACGGGCTCGGGGGCTCGACGCTCCTCTCGCCGATCGGTGCGTGCACCCGTCGCTACCACGGTCTCCTCGTCGCCGCCGCGTGTCCTCCGGTCGGACGGCGGGTCGTCCTCAAGACGCTCATCGAGCGATTCGAGCCCGCGCACGACCCGCCGGTCGAGCTGTCCACGCATGAGTTCGGCCCCGACCGGCTCCGCCATCCCGACGGGTGGCGTGCGCTCGCATCGTTCGAGCTGATGCCGCCCCACGCTTGCGTGTGGACGTACCGGCTGCGCGAAGGGGTGCTGCGTCGACACGTGGAACGCGACCGGGGCCGCGCGCGGGTGACGGTCACGTACGCGTTGACGGGCGCGGCCACCTCCGGTCGGCTCGTCCTCCGCCCGATCACGCCAATGCGTGGCGTTCACGAAGTCGCGAGCGATCCGGTGGAGGCGCGGTTGCTCGACGCGCGCACGCTCGAGGTCGCTTCGCCCGCCGGCGTCGCGCGACTCATCCACGACGGTGACGGCGTCTGGCAGATCGAGCCGGAACGCTGGCGCGACTTCCACCACCGCCTGGATGCGGAACGGGGCTTCTTCGAGCGGGAGGACGCGTTCTGCCCCGGGCGGTTGCAGGCGGTCATCGCCCCGGACGTCCCGCTGACGCTGACCTGCGAGCTCCTCGGGGCGTCGCCCCCGCGGTCCGTCGTCACCGGCCTCGGCCCGCCGCCGACGTGCGCTCCGCGCGCGGCCGCCGATCAGTTCGTGACGCTCCGACGCGACGGTGAACGGTGGACGACGACGATCATGGCCGGGTACCCCTGGTTCGCCGACTGGGGTCGCGACGCGATGATCAGTCTGCCGGGGTTGCTGCTGGAAACGGGCCGGTACGACGCCGCCCGGTCCGTGCTCGAGACCTTCGCGTCCCACGAGCGGGACGGATTGCTTCCAAACTGCTTCCTCGACGATCGACCGACGCAGTACAACGCCGCGGACGCGCCCCTCTGGTTCGTCCACGCCTTGTGGGCGTATGCTCGCGTCAGCGGCGACGATGCGATCGATCCGTTGCTCGACACCGCCCGGGCCATCGTCGCGGCCTACCGGCGTGGCACCGATTTCGACATCGGTTGCGACGACGATGGGCTCGTGAACGCCGGGGACGGGTCGGTGCCGTTGACGTGGATGGACGCCTACCGCGACGGCGTCGCCATGACGCCGCGGGCGGGCAAGCCCGTCGAGCTGAGCGCACTGTGGTATCACGCCCTGAACGCCCTGGCCGAGCTGGTTCCCGGCGACGCCGAGCGTCGCGATCTGGAGCGGCAGGCCCGCCGAACCCGCGGGAGCTTCGCACGATTCTGGTGGCCCGAGCGACGGTGCCTCTGCGACGGTCTCGGATCCGCGGGACCCGACACGACGCTCAGGCCGAACCAGCTCTTCGCCGTCGGTCTGCCGCACTCGCCCCTCGACGCCGCCCAGCAGCGTGGCGTGGTCGACGTCGTCGAGCGGATGCTCCTGACCCCGTACGGCCTCCGCACGCTCGCCCCGGACGATCCGCGCTACGTCGGGCGGTTCGAGGGCGACCTGTGGCAACGGGACCAGGCCTATCACAACGGCACGGTGTGGCCGTGGCTCATCGGTGTCTACGTCGACGCCGTCCTGCGGGTCGCCGGCAAGGCCGGGCGGCAACGGGCCGCGGCGGCGCTCGCGCCGCTGCTCGCCACGCAGGCGGAGGGGATGGGGCAGATCGCCGAGGTCTACGACGGTGACGCTCCCCACCGGCCGGGGGGCTGTCCGGCCCAGGCGTGGTCGGTGGCCGAGGTCAACCGTGCGCAGGCGACCATCACGACGACGCAGAAAAAAAACGCGGGCCCGCGAAGCGAACTTCGCGGGCCCGGCGTCGGTTCCGAGTGAGGCTCGGTGGCTTACTCGATCACGATCGGTCCGAGGAAGGCGACCGACTTGTCCTCGACCGTCGGCTCGTCTTCGTCGATCTCGATCTCCTGGAGGGTTCCGAAGGGAGAGACCGCGTCACCTTCGCTGTCGAGCTCGAAGGCAGCCTGGGCTTCGTAGTCGTCCCGGATGCCGCTCTTGGCGAGCGTCTGAAGCTGGGACTCCTGGATCGCCCGGATCTCGGCCAGCTTGGCTTCGATCTGCTTGAGGTTCTGGACCTTGCCGAAGCGGTCGTAGCTGTCCAGCGTGGCCTGCTGAGCTTCGGTCAGCTCGATCAGACGCTCGTTCCGTTGGATGGCGTCGATCTGCCGGTCAAGCTGCCAGAGCTGTCCCTGGTAGGTGTCGTACTCTTCCTCGAGCTTGGTGAGGATCTCGGTGAGCCGGCCCTTCTGCTCGTGGAGGAACTTCAGCTGGACGTTGTCGTGCGCCAGGCGATCCTGGTAGTTGCCGCGGACGTTGTTGATCCGCCGTCCTTCGGTGTAGGCCTCCTCGAGATCGAAACGCACGCCCCCGTAGCGGATCGCGACGGGACGAGCCGACGTCGCGGCTTCGGCCTCGGCGCGGGCCACGAGCGTCTTCAGCTCGCTCAAATCTTCGGTCGTCATCGCGACGACCCGCGTGGCGATCTCGACGTCCCGCTCGAATTGGCTGATCTGGTGATCGACCTCGGCGACCTCGCCGCGCACTTCGGCGATGCGATCGGGATACTGGTCCGCCAGCTGCTCGAGCTGGTGACGAAGGGCGATCGGGTCATCGACGACATGATCGACGACGTTCTGGGCTTTGGTGCGGACCTGCGAGAGGCCGGCCATCATGCGATCCGGACCCACCAGCGCGGTGACGCCACCAAGAGCCAGGGTGCCAAGCAGGCCGTATCGCAATACGCAACGGGTGATGCAGCTCATGGTTGCTCCTTTCGTGATCAGCCGACCAAGCGACTGATTTCGTGCTTGCCTTTGGTCGCGGCCGCCGGGGGCCGCCGACTCCACAGCATCCTTGGGAGGGGGGCCGGAGCGGTTTCAGGCCCTGTGGCCGGAAGCGGGGCTCCCGCCCCCGCCAGCCCGCGTCGGGCCCCTTCGAGGTCCCGAAAAGAGGCAGCCGGGACGCTTCCGGCCCCCAGGAGCGTCGTAGACTTGGGTTGGCAGGAATCGGCGGGCCCGCGGGGGGCATGCGGCCGGCCTGCGGGGCCCTGAAAGGGCCACCGGCTCGAACCGTACAAGGGGTGCCGTGATGAATACGCTGACCACTTCGTTCGTGCGCCGACTCCGCGAGCGCGACGAGTCGGCGTGGTTCGAGCTGTGGGAGATCTTCGGCCCCGTCCTTCGGGCCCAGCTCACGAAGTGGGGGAGAGGCCGAATCGGTGTCGAGACCGTGCGTGACTTGACGCAAGAGACGCTTGCGGCGCTCTCAGGGTCGATCGATCGGTACGACCCCAACCGCGGGGCGCGGTTCAGCACCTGGCTGTTGTCGATCGCCAAGCACGCGCTCGGGGACGAGATCGACCGCCGGATGGCGCTCAAGCGAGGTGGCGGCACGAAACCGGCCGAGCTGGACGAGCGTTATATGGGCAGCGCGGCCGTGGTCGAGGCCGACGAGCGGTATCAACAGAACATCTTCCGGGCCAAGGTCTACGCCGCCATCCGCAAGACGGAGGGCGAGGCGGAGTTCATGCACTTTCAGGTGTACCGCATGCGGGTCTTCGATGGCGTGGCCGGTAAGAACGTCGCCGAGCAGCTCGGGGTCAGCGAGCCGACCGTGAGCCGCTATCTCCAGCGGGTTCGGGGTCTTCTTCGGAAGCGAGTGAGCGAGTTGGTTGCAACCTACAGCTTCACTCCCGAAGAAGTAGCTGAGGCGGAGCACGCCGGCCTCGGAGGCGAAGACGCGATGTTCGACGACGCATTGGGCGAGATCTACCACACCCAGTCCCGCCTCGTGCTCGAGGATGACGCCGGCGTCTCCGGTGCCTTCATCGACGACTTCTCCCCGCCCGAGCGGGGTTGATCGACTGAGGAGACGAAGCCATGACCGTTCCCAGCACACTTGCCGGCGTCCTGCTGTTCTGCCTGGCGTTGGCAGCGGCGACGATGCTGCTCGTCTTCGTGCTCGTCCCTCTCTTCAAGGGTCTCGGCTACCTGATCGGGATGCTCTTCCGCGGCATCGGTTGGCTCGTCGCCCACCTCTTCGAGTTCGTGGCCGGCACGATCGGCGACGCGGTCCGGTTCATCGGTGCGATCCTGGCCTCGGTGCTGCTGGCGCCGCTGGCGGTTCTGAACGTCCTCATCGGCCGATGGTCGGCCGCCGGTCACTTCGCCGACTCCGTCAGCCGCGAGTGCAAGGTCGGGGCGGGCTGCATATACCGGATGCTGATTCGACGGCCGCTCAAGCTCGTCATGCTGCACGGTCTCCTCGAAGGCGTGGAGCAACGCGTGCCCGAGGCGATGGCGGCGGCGCCCACGTCGGACAAGCCCCGCAAGCGTCTCGGTCAGTTCCCCGGATACACGATCGTCGGCTCCCTCCGGGGCGGCGGCTCCGGCGCGAAGCTGTTCATCGCGACCCCCGACCCCGCGATGCGTGCGCGGTACGCCTCCATGCCCGAGCGTGTCGTCATCAAGTGCTTCGCCCTCAGCGAGGGTTCGAGCCTTCCGCAGATGCTCCGCGAATCACGCGCGCTCGAGTCGGCCAAGCAGCTCGGTCTCGTGTTCGACCACGCGATGGAAGAGCATCGCTTCTACTACGTGATGCCGTACCACGCCGGGGACCACCTCTCGATCGTCACCCGCCAGCTCCACGGTGAGTCGGACACTGCCGGCCTCGAAGGCGATCGTCTCCGCACGGCCATCGGCTACCTGTGCGATCTCGTCCACACGCTCGCGGTCTATCACCGCGGTGGTCTCTGGCACAAGGACGTGAAACCCGAGAACATCATCATCCACAGCGGGCATGCGCACCTCGTCGACCTCGGCCTGGTCACCCCGCTGCGATCGGCGATGACGCTCACCACGCACGGCACCGAATACTTCCGCGATCCCGAGCTCGTGCGGCAAGCCCTCCGCGGCGTCAAGGTCCATCAGGTCAACGGCGCGAAGTTCGACATCTACGCCGCCGGCGCCGTGGCGTACTTCATCGCCGAGAACACCTTCCCGCCCCATGGCGCGCTCAGCCGCTTCGGACGCCGCAGCCCGGATGCGTTGCGTTGGATCATCCGTCGTGCCATGGCCGACTACACCCATCGCTACGAGCACGCCGACGAAATGCTCGCGGATCTTCGGTACGTCGCCGGCGCCTCCGACCCGTTCGCCGTGAAACCCGCCGACCTGCCGTCGCTGCGTGGTGCCGCCGTCGAGCCGCCTCCGCTTCCGTCCCCCCCGGACGCCGTGGCCGCCCGCGTCGGTTCGCCGGTGCCCCCGCCCCCGCCCCCGCCGACGCCGACTCCGGTTTTCAATCCCGAGCCGGCCCGACCGGCCGCCATGGGCACGCCCGAGATCACGGTGACGAACTGGTGGACCGGCGCGTATCGCGTGGAATCTTCGGCGGACGCGGTCGTTCCGCCGGCCCCCACGCCGTCGATCCGCGACCAGGCGCGTGCGATGCGGCACGAGACCGCGAAGCTGCGTCGCGACATCCGGTCCGGGCGTCTCAGCGCCCGGAAAGCCGCTCGCGCGCAGGTGAAGGCCGCACGCTCGCGGGCCCGCGAGGTCCGCGCACGGGCTCGGTCCCACCGGCATCGTGCGGTGGCGGAGCGGCAGCCGTCGTTGGCGCTCATCGCGCTCGGCCTGGTGGCCGTGCTCTTCTTCGGCGCCATCACGGCCGGCGTCGTCCTGGCCCGCTCCTCCTCCAACCGCAGCTACGCCAAGACCACCGTGTCGACACCCGGATCCAACCTGCCGGTTCTCATCGTCGACGATGGCCGCAACGCGACCGAAGCGCACCTGCAGCGGCTCGAGAAGGTGGCGGAGTCGTACGAGCGTCGCGGGTTCGACGTCGTGCCCGGTCTGGTTCCCGATCGGGGCACCCTCCACGGTTGGCTGGAGACCTGGGAGCAGGCGAAGTCGGGCAGCGCTGAGCGGAAGGCGGCCGACGATCTCATCGAAGCGGCGATGGCCGAGATGAACGTCTACGGGCTCGTCCTCGTGAGCGAAACCGACAGCGGCCGGCTCGACCACAACCTCATTCGCTCGACGGCGCCGGGCGCCAAGCAACGCCGCCACCTCGAGCTGCCGGCCCCGCCGTCGTCGCTGCCGTTTCTGGTCGTGAACGATCATCCCACCCGGTACGCGCCCGAGACGTCCGAACGGGTCGAGCAACGGCTTGCGGAATATCGCCTCCACGGCTGGAACATCGTGAGCGACGACGCCCTCGAGGCGGACATGCGTCCGCTGCTGCCCGCGGGCCCGGTCGCCGCCGCCGCCGCGTTTCCTGCCCGCTTTCATCTCCGGCTCGCCCAGGACGGTTTCGCAGGGATCCTGCACGTCTCCGCGCCCGGCGGTGCCGGCCCCGTGGCGGAGCGGATCGAGGTGAAGGTGATCGAGGCCGAGTCGACGCCGGCGCTTCCCGATGGCGACGCACGGGCCCACCGGCACCGCGACGCGGCCTGAGCTGATCGCCCGATCTCATGCAAACAAGCACGCCCCGCCGGGAGCCCGGCGGGGCGTTTTCGGTTGCGCGGCGTTTGGCTTTCCTCAGAAGGCGAATATCGTGTCCAGGATCTTCGCGATGATTCCCTTCTCGCTGCTCTTCTTCAGCTCTCCCTCGTGCACCTTCTCGATCGCGAGATCGTGAAGCTGCGTGGAGAGCACCGTGTTGACGGCCGTCACGTCGATCGGGCGACACACGCCGGTCACCTTGAGCAGCGACTGCTCCTCGTCGGTCTGGATTCGGGTGCGGGCCTCCAGGATCAAGTTGCCGTTCGGCAGGACGTCGATCACCTCGGCCGTGAGCCGCGCGGTGAACTCGTCCTCGCGTTTGTAATCACCCTCGCCCTGGAAGTCCTTCGTCAGGCCGACGTCGACCCGCGGAAGACCCGTCGTGCGGCCGGCATTGATCTGGAGATTCAGCAAGTCCGAGAGCTGCAGGTCCGGCCAGGCCGCGATGCGGCCGTTGAGGTCGTAGTCTTTCTGGGTTTCCAACTCCTGGGAGCTCTCGGCCCGGCTCGACTCCCGCACGACGATCACGATGAGGTCGTGCTTGTTGAAGACCCGCAGCTCGGGCGGTGAGATCGCGAACATGCTGACGTCCAGAAGTGCGTGCGGTTCGCGGCCGTCGGTGCGCGGCAGCGAACGGCTGGCGGCGCGGGCGAGCAGGCCGCTCGTCGGCGCCGGCGTCGACGCAAGCGTGACGCCGGGAACTGCGATTGCCGTGGTCGCGGCCAGGGCGATGAGGGTCTTGCGGGGGTCGTTCATGAGCCTCTTCCTTCCGAGGGGTTGCGGGCAGCGGCGGTCCCGGAGGCCGTGCTGAGGTCGAGCGTCAGTTCGCCGGGGGCGATGACGGTGGCCGTGAAGACCGAGCGTTCGCCGGGGCGACGCAGCTCGACCGGCTCGCCGAGGGCTCCATCTTCGAGTGCTTCGGCGTTCATCCGGATCACCATGCCGCCCACGAGGCACTGCACGTTGACGCGGTCACCGCGTTGAACGAGCGCGCGTTGCCGCACGTGCTTGGACCGCACGATCGCGCCGGCCTTCAATCGTTGGGTCGTCACGCGGCCGGCGATCGCCCCCGGCGTCGCGGCGATGGCGTGTTGACTCGGGGGAAGCCACCGCGTCTCCGTCCCGAAGTCATCGGCCGTCAGGACACCGCTGCGTGGCACCTCCCGACGCATGAATGCGACGGGCGCTTCGACGAGAGGCTCGAAGGAAACACGCGTGCGGTCGACGATACGCCCGTTCTCCCAGATCCGCACCTGCAGGCCGACGCGATCGCTGCCGTAGTCCGTCTGCGGGATGAGCTCGAAGTCGGCGCCATGGGAGGGACGCTCGAGCGTGGCAGCGTCCCGGGATTCGAATCGCAGCCGCAGCGAGCCCGGCGTCACGCCGAGTGCCAGCGCGGTCTGGCGGGCAATCGCCCCGCCCAGATCGTTGCCGGCGGCCAGATCGGCCGCGTTCACCTCGAGCGCGTTCGACACGCGTTCGCCGCGACGGACGGGCGGGTTGACGGCGACCGCCCGCATCGCGCCGGGCGCGGCCGTGCCGGCGGCGGCCGCCGGACGCACGAGGATCGCCCGTCCGCTCAGGTTCACACGGCCCCAGTGGACGCCCGCGTTGTCGAGCCGGCGTTTGACGTCGTCGACCGAGATCTCCAGCAGCGTTGCCGGATCGCGCTCGGCAATGACGGTCGAGGCGAGGGCGGCGGCCTCCGCGCCGTCGAGGCGGGCGATGGCTCCGAGCGTGACGCTCGTCTGCTGTGCGTCCAGCCGGACCGATGAACGCAGACGAATGGTGTCGGCGGAGGCGGGCAGGGTCGCCAGCAGGCCGAGGGCGGCGGCGGTCAGTGACGTAAGACGCATCACGATGCAAACTCCCAGACGAATCAGCGTGAATCAGAAGGAACGGAGACGGCCGACGTTCTGCAGGACCTCGTCCGCGGCTTGGATGGACTGGCTGTTGATCTCGAAGGCCCGCTGGGTCTTGATGAGCGAGACCAGCTCGATCACCGGATCGACGTTCGAGCCCTCCAGGAACCCCTGCGTCAGGCGTCCCCGGTCGCCTTCGGTCGGCGTGCCGAGCTGGGCCGGCCCCGACGCGGCGCTCGGGATGTACAGGTTGTCGCCGACCTGCTGGAGCCCGGCGGGGTTGATGAAGCTGGCGAGCTCGATGTTGCCGATCTCGCTGGGCTCGGTGTCGCCCGGAAGGTCGACCTGCACCGTGCCGTCGGGGAGGATCGCGATGCCCGTTGCCTCCTGCGGCACGGTCACCCCCGGGTCGAGCCGGCGTCCGTCGTCGTTGGCCATCACCAGCTCGCCGTCGCTGTTGAGCGTGAAGTTGCCGGCCCGGGTGTACGCCAGCCCGCCGCCGAGATCGTCTTCGACCTGCACCTGAAAGAACCCCGGGCCCTCGATCATGACGTCGAGCGGTCGCTCGGTGACTTGGGCGGGTCCCTGGCTGAAGTCGAGATGCGTGCCGGAGACGCGGACGCCGTGACCGACGTACAGGCCGATGGGACGCTGATCGCCGTTGAGGTTCTCGACGCCGGGCTGCGCCCGCTCTTCGTAGAGCAGATCCTGGAAGTTCACCCGGCTGCCCTTGAAGCCGTCCGTGTTGATGTTGGCGAGGTTGTGGGCGGTCACGTCGAGCGCCGTGCTCAACGCGTTCAGGGCGGTCGAAGCGGAATGGAGAGAGGCGATCGCCATGGGAAGACTCCTGTCAGGCCACGCGGCCGAACGTGTTGATGGCCTGGCCGAGGGCCTGATCGTGGTACTGCATCATCTTGAGGTTGCTCTGTGCGGCCTTGGCGGCCGCCAGCATCGCGGTCATGGTCTGGATGGGGTCGACCGCGCTCGCTTCGGTGAAGTTCTGGCGGACGCTGCCGGTCGCGGAGGCGAGGCTCGCGACGTCGCCGCCATCACGCAGGCGGTAGAGATTGTCGCCGAGCTTCTCGAGCGCCCCCGCATCGGGCACGTGCCGGAGGGCGATGCGGCTGACGATGGCCCCGCTCTGGATGACATCACCGTTGCCGTTGACCTTCACCGGCGCGGTGGGGTCGAGACGAATCGGTTGCAGGCTGCGGTCGAGGACGCGGTGGCCGTCGGCCGCCGTCACCAACTCGCCCCGCGCCGACAGCGCGAAACGCCCGTCCCGCGTCAGCCGATGGTGATCGGGGCCGACCGTGCGACCGTCGTTGACGACGAACAGGCCGTCGCCCTGGATGCCGAAGTCGAGCTCGCTCGCGCTCGCCGTCAACGCGGCCGGCGCGAGATCGACCCGCGTGGGATCCATGAAGAGCCCGCCCCCGAGACGCTCGAGCAGCCACTGCGGGTCGGCAGTGAGCACCGATCCCTCCAGCCGCTCGGGCAGCCGCTCGCGTGTCGTGACCCGATCGGGCTTGAACGCGGTCGTGTTCATGTTCGCGAGGTTGTTCGCGAGGACGTCCTGGCGGTACATGCTCGACAACGCGCCGCCGGCGGACAGATAGAGGCCGTAGTTCATCGAACAGGCTCCCGCGCTGGCATTCGACGATCCGCGTGACCATCGGTCTCGACGACGCGTCGAGCCGACTCGGCCAGATGGATCGACGTGGCCAGGCGGGCGAGGCGGATCGTGTCCGCCCCGAGCGTGGAAACCGCGTCCCTTCGTCCATCCACGCCGATCCGGTCCCCGGATCGCAGTGCGTGTTCAACCGTGCTCTTGATCAAGTCCCGCATTCGGCACTCCTTGCCATTGGGGAGAGCGTGTTCCCCACGCGGGGCAACGAGCGTGCCAACCCCTGACGCGAGCGCCGACGAGCGCCAGCGGGCGTCGGGCGCAGCAACGGCAGGAGCAACCGATGCCAAAGCGCAATGTTTGCTCGCCCCCGGTCGGTCCGGCGTCGAGCGACCGCGGACCGGGTCAGGAGTCGATTCGCACATTTGTGCGGGAGGCACCGAGACGCAGTCGATGACCAGGAGGCACCTGGACAAGGGACGGTCATGGAAGACGAGCGACTGCGAGCCGCCGAACGAAATGGCGCATGCCCCCACATCGATCGCAACGATCCGCGTTGCGCGACGCGATTCTGCCTGGGCCGAATCGAGCAAGCGTTCTCGGTGTGTTTCGGCGCGTTCCACGGCTGCCCGATGTTCCACCGGATCAACTGCGAGGAGACCGACGTCGCACCGGTTCCGGCCCTGGTGACGATCACGGTGGCCCGCCATGCCGTCGAGCCCCTTCGACCAACCGGTACGTGAGTTTCTGACCTATTTGCGGATCGAGGCCGGGCTCGCGCCGGCAACGCTCGATGCGTACGGTCGTGATCTTCGCGATCTCGTCGATGACCTGGGAGGTGTCGCGGGGCCCGCCGCGGTGACGCCACGCAATCTGTCCGAGCACGTGCGACGCCTGCACCGCGACCGCAACCTGCAACCGTCTTCGATCGCGCGGCACATCGTGACGATTCGCGTGTTCTTCCGGTACCTCGGCGCGAACGGCGGGCTGGACGAAGATCCGACCCGCATCCTCGAGACACCGACGCGGTGGAAGCGGCTGCCGGGAGTGCTGACGCCGAAACAGATGAAGCAGCTCCTCGCCGGACCGGAGCCCGCCCACGGACGTCTGTGGCGACGGGACCGCGCGATGCTGGAGCTGATGTACGCAGCCGGGCTCCGCGCCACCGAGGTCGCCACGCTCCGCGTCGATGAGTACAACGCCACCCTCGGCGTGGTGCTCGTGACCGGCAAGGGCCGAAAGCAGCGGCTGGTTCCCGTCGGCGTGCCGGCGCAGCAGCACGTCGCCGCATACCTGACGGAGCTGCGTCCCCAGCTCGTGCATATCGAGGATGACCGCGACGAAGGACGTCTGCTCCTGTCCAACAGCGGACGCCCGCTGGAGCGGGTGGCAGTGTGGCAGATCGTTCGCCGTGTCGCGGGCCGAGCGGGGCTCGGGCATGTCCACCCGCACATGCTCCGCCACAGCTTCGCCACGCATCTTCTCGCCGGAGGCGCCGACCTGCGGGTCGTGCAGGAGTTGCTGGGACACCGCGACATCGCGACCACGCAGGTGTACACGCACGTCGACCGCAGCCGCCTGCGGGCCGTCGTGAAGAGCTTTCATCCGCGGGGCTGACGCCCGGCCGGGCCGCCCGTCCCCGCCCGCCCCGGACCCCCGGACTCCCCGACCCCCCGGGGGAGCGGCCTACAATCGCACCCGCGATTCGATTCCAGGCACGTACCGCATGAACCAACGTCTCTTCCGGCCGTCTTCGCCCGACCCGCGTGGCGTGCCGACTCTGCGCTTGGTCGTGCTGATGCTGCTGCTCTCGACGGTCCGCGTCGAAGCATCGTCGCCGGCGATGCTGATCGACCCGTGGGCACCGCGGGCGATCTACGACCGACTCATCGATCGCCTTGGCCTCGACGCTGACCGCCGCGTGGTCGCCGAGGTGCTGTACGAAGATTACGCCGCCGACGTCGCTGACCTCGGAGCCCGCGTCGCGGAACACGCCGCCGCCGCCGGTCAGGCGAAGGTGCAGGATGCGTTGGCCGGCCGCGTGCTGGTGCCCGCCGATGAGCTGCGGGAGATGCGGGTGTCCGTCGCCGCGGCGGAGCGTTCGGTCTGGCCCGAGGCGGACCGGCTCTTCAGCGAGCTGCGATTCAACACGGCCAGCCTCATGTTGAGCGGCGAGACCGGCGTCACCGGTGCGCTCGCCGCATTCGATCGCGCGGTGTACGGCGCGCCGCGACGTCGCGATCGGTCCGAGCCGTGGTACGCCGGCGACGGTGTGGATGTGATCGCGCTGCTCGCAGCGGCCCGGCGGCGGGGTGGCGAGCTGGCAACGCTCGACCTCGCGGGCGGGGAGGAACGAATCGCAGCGTACGAAGCGGCGCTCGTGACCTTTCTGACCGAGACGGCCGCGGCGGATCGCGCAGCGCGACTCGAACGCCGGATCGCGAAGATCGAGCGTGACCGCGACCGCCTCACCGAGATCGATCGCGACGCGGTGGTACGCTGGCGGCGGCTTCACACGCTCAACGAAGCCATGATCACCGTGATCGCGGAGATGGCGGCCGCGCAACTCGGCCCGTCGGCCGCCACCGCGTGGCGCGAGCGATTCGATCGCGCGTGTTTCCCGACGCTCTTTGCAACGCCGCGGGTGGAGCACGAGGCGGCGTGGATTCTCCGTCACGATCGTCGCGCGGACGTACGCGCTCAGGTCGAGCGGATCCTGGCCGGTGATCGATCAGAACGCGCGCGATTGCTCGCCGCGACGATGCGTCTGCAGCGGTCGGCCCGCCAGGTTGGCGGGCTTCTGCTGTACGCCGGCATCGACCCCGCCCGCCTCGGCGATCCGGCCAGCCGGCTGTCGCATCAGGAGCTGCTCAAGATCTCGGGCGCGCGGGCGCAGCTCGACGCGACGACGTCGGCGGCGTTCGCGGCGCTGCTCACCGAGCGACAGCGGAAGCAGATGCGGGCCGACCTTGCCGCGGCGGCGACGCGGCGGGGCTGAGCTGGGGACTCGGCGGGGGATGCGCCAACAGCCGCAGGCTGTTGGCGACCACGATCAGGGTCGAACCCTCGTGTCCCAGCACCCCGATGTAGAGGGGCACGCGGCCGAGGATCGTCAGCACCGCGAGCACCGCGATCACGAGCGTCGCGAGGGCCAGGTTGGCGATCATGACCCGCTTGACGCGACGCGCGAGCCCGAACGACCACGGGATTCGGTCGAGATCGTCGTGCAAGAGGATGACATCGGCCGTCTCGAGCGCCGCGTCAGCGCCGATTCTTCCCATGGCCAGACCCACGTCGGCGACGGCGAGCGCAGGGGCGTCGTTCACGCCGTCGCCGACGACGGCGAGACCGCCGCCGCCCTCGTTCTCCCGCATGCTTCGAATGCGATCGACCTTCTCCTCGGGAAGCAAATCCGCCTCCACGCGGTCGATCCCCAGCTCCGCCGCCAGACGCTCCGCGATCACCGGATGGTCGCCGGTCAGCATCGCCATCCGGTCGACTCCGACCGACCGCAAGCGTTCCCGGAGCTGTTGGGCCCCGGCGCGAGGCTGATCGGCCAGCGCCAGAACCATCGCACCATCCTCGTGGGCGATCACGACCGGGATCCCTCCGTCGGCGCGGATCTGATCGACCATCCGCTCCGTGTGCCGCCGAAAACAGACGGGGATGAGCGGCTCGCAGAAATCGAACGCCCCGATACGCAAACGTCGCTCGCCGCTGCGGCCCTCGATGCCGCTGCCGGGGACGTTCTGGATCGCCGCGACGTCCGCCGGACGCAAGCGGCGTTCGCGGGCAAGCCGCACGATCGCGGCGGCGATGGGGTGCGTGGACTGCTCCTCGGCGCCGAACGCGATGCTCAGCAGAGCATCGGTGTCCGCCGCGGCGACGGGATGGACGTGCATCACCTCGATCTGACCCTTGGTGAGGGTGCCGGTCTTGTCCATGACGATCCGGCTCACGTTCGACAGACGCTCGAGCGCGTCACCGCCCTTGATCAGGACGCCGGCTCGCGCCGCGCGGCTCAGACCGCACAGCGTGGCGGTGGGGGTCGAGATCACCAACGCGCACGGGCTCGCGACCACCAGCAGCGTGATCGCCCGGTACGCCGCCGCTGTGGCGGACAGCTCGGCGACGACGACGAAGCCGATGAGCGCGGCCACCGCCACGACCATGACGGTGAGGGTGTACGGGGTGGAGAAACGATCGATGACCCGTTGCACCGGTTGCCGGCTCTCGTGCGCTTCGAGGACGAGGTCGAGGATGCGTTGGAGGCTGGATTCGCCAACGGGGCGGGTTACCCGGATCTCGAGCGCGCCGTCCTGGTTGAGCGTCCCAGCGAAGACTTCCTCGTCCTCCGTCACCGCGCGGGGCAACGACTCGCCGGTCAGCGTCGACTGGTCGACCGAGCTGCGGCCGACGATCACGACGCCGTCGGCGGGGATCGTCTCGCCGGGGCGCACGAGGACTTCGTCGCCCGGCTTCAGCGACTCAGGATCGGTCGGCGCCCAGCCCACGCCGGTGCGGATCAACGCATCGCGGGGCATGAGCTTGTTGAGCCGCGAGACGGCGTCGCGGGTCTTCTCCATCGCGCGGTGCTCGAGCGCGCCGGCCAACGTGAACATGAAGAGCAGCAAGGCGCCTTCGGCGGGATGTCCGATGGCGGCGGACAAGCCAGCGCCGACCACCATCAGCACGTCGATGTCGGGTCGCAGTTCGCGGATGGCCTCCCACGCGGCGTGCAGACCGTGGACGGCGCCGAGTCCGAGGCTGACCCAGAGGAGCACGCGGCCGATCTGGCCGACGACGGTCTCCGGTGACATCCACGCGAGCAGAAAGCCGGCCAAGAGCGTGATGCCCGCGGCGAGCGCGAGCGGAAGCTGCGTCTCGTCGCTGACGAGACGAGCAAGCCCGGTGCGGCCAGTTGTCGTCGGACCATCCACGGTGCGAAGATCTTAGGGTGTCATGGCCGTCCGGTGCGTGCGTTGTCTCCGGTCTTCCGGACGCCCGGTTATCATCCGAGGCCGCCTTCGACACGCTCCCTGTCCCTTCCCCCGAGACGGCTCCATGCACTTCGACCTCGAGCTCATCCACGCGAGACAAATCCTCGACTCCCGCGGCAACCCGACGCTCGAATGCGAGGTGGCGCTGGCCGGCGGCGCGACGGGACGGGCGGCGGTGCCCTCCGGGGCAAGTACGGGCGAGCACGAGGCGGTGGAGCTTCGCGACAAGGACGGAAGCGTGTACCTCGGCCGCTCGGTCAACCAGGCGGTCGCGAACGTGAACGAGACGCTGGCGCCGAACCTGATCGGCCTGGACGCCCGCGACCAGGAGATGATCGACGCCCTGCTCGTCGAGCTCGACGGCACGCCGAACAAGTCGAAGCTCGGTGCCAACGCGTTGCTCGGCGTCTCGATGGCGATCGCGCACGCCGCGGCGGAAGCGACGAATCAGACGCTCTACCGATACCTCGGCGGATCCGGGGCCAAAGTACTTCCGGTGCCGATGCTGAACATCCTCAACGGGGGCCGGCACGCCGACAACACGGTCGACTTCCAGGAATTCATGATCCAGCCCTGGGGATTCGACACGTTCGAGGAGGCGTTGCGGGCGGGCGTCGAGATCTACCACACGCTGCAGCAGGTTCTCCACGACGAGGGTCTGTCCACCGCCGTCGGGGACGAGGGCGGCTTCGCGCCGGATCTCGCCGACAACGAAGACGCGTTGCGGATGATCGCGCGGGCGGTGGAGCGAGCCGGCTATGACTTCGGTGAGCAGATCTTCGTCGCGCTCGATCCGGCGACGAGCGAGCTGGCCGGAGCGGCCCGCGCCCAGGGGAAGGAGGGCTACTGTTTCTTCTCCAGCGACCCGGAGCGGATCGTCACGAGCGACGAGCTGATCGACCTCTGGGCGGACTGGTGCGATCGGTATCCGATCCGGTCGATCGAGGACGGGCTCGCCGAAGACGACTGGGCGGGGTGGGCCAAGCTCACGGCACGGCTTGGCGATCGCGTGCAGTTGGTCGGCGACGACCTGTTCGTCACGAACCCGATCTTTCTCCAACGCGGCATCGACGAGGGCTGCGCGAACGCAATCCTGGTGAAGGTCAACCAGATCGGCACGCTGAGCGAGGCGTTCGACGCCGTGGGTCTGGCGCAACGCGCCGGCTACGGTGCCGTCCTGAGCCACCGCTCGGGCGAGACGGAAGACACGACGATCGCGGATCTCGCCGTCGCGGTGAACTGCGGGCAGATCAAGACCGGCGCGCCCTGCCGGAGCGACCGCACCGCCAAGTACAACCAGCTCCTGCGGATCGCGGAGGATCTCGGCACGCGGGGGGTTTACGGTGGAGCCCTGTGGGCGCGAGGTTGACGCTTACTTCGCCTTGCCTTCCATGCTGACGATGATCAGCGTCTCGTCGCCGAGCATGCCGTTGCTGACGCCGTAGGTCATCCCGTACTCCGACCGTTTGATCGTGAAGTGCGTCTCGAATCCACCGCGTCGGCCGCGACCGAGGTCGGCGCTGCCCGTCAACTCGACGGGGACGGTGATCGTCTTCGTCACGCCGTGGATGCTGAGGTCACCCGTCACGTCGTAGCGGTCCTCCGCCGTGCGGCGGGCCGACGTGCTCTTGAACGTCATCGCCTCGAACTCGCGGGCGTTGAAGAAGTCGGGGCTCTTGAGGTGTCCGTCGAGGCTCGCGTTGTTCGTGTCGACGCTCTCGATCGGAATCGTCACGTCGAAGGCCAGACCACGCTCGCTGCCCGGCGTGTGCTCGATCGTGCCGTCGAGGGTGTTGAAACGCCCGTAGAAGCGACCGGCACCGAGGTGATGCACGCGGAAGAGCGCAGTCGAGTGGACCGAGTCGATCTCGTACGAGTGGGTGGTGGTGGGCTGCGGGGCTGCCGTCGTCGCGCCGGGCGTGTTCTGCGGTGCGAATCCGAGGCTGACGCCGAGTCCGGTGACGAGCAGCAGCGATGCGATGAGAGGCGTGGTCTTCATGGCGGGGGCTCCGGTGGGTCGGGAAGGTTGGCGGTGACTCTAGGTCCTGTCTGATGGCTCGGGATTCGCATGGGCACGAATCGTCAAATACGGCGTCGGTGCGACTCCTGGCCACGACGAGAAGCATCGCACTCATGCGAATCCTGAGCCATCAGACACGACCTCGGCGATGCGATCAGGCGCTCGCCACCGGGCCGGATGGAGGCTCGGATACACTGACGGCAATGGAGCGTTCCGAACTGGAGGCGGACGGCGATCGTCAATCCGAATCCGCGGATCCGCTGCCGCTGGAACCGGTGGTCGAGCCGAGGGTGGCCTGTCCGGAGTGCGGGGCGACGTGGCGAGGCGACCCGGGCGATCCGTGCATCCGCTGCGGGTTCGATCCCCATCCCCCCACGCCGGCGGCGGCGACGGCCGCGTCGGTGGAGCCAGCGCCGGCGGCATCGACCGTCTCTCCGGACACCGCGTTGCCCCGGCCGCGTACGCTCGGGCGTTGGCTCTGGGGGCTGGGGCTGATCGCGCTCGCCGTCCCCGCGATCGGCGCGTTGGCCGGCGCGCGGGGCCTCGTGCCTGCGAGCGATCCCGTCGACTGGCCCGACCGCATCGAGACCTTCGCCCGCGGTCCGCTTCTGGTCGGGCTGTGGGGTCTGAGCGGAGTGCTCGCGTTGGGCACGGTCGCGTGGCTCCGGGCGCGACCGCTCGGCGATCCGGCGGTGGTCCTGGGTCGCGTCCTGGCGGTCGTCGCGGTGGGCCGGACCGCCGCCCTGATCGCGGCGCCGTGGCCCTTCGTCGAGTTCGCCGCCGAAGCGCTGTTGCAAGCGGCCGTCTACGCCGGCGGGCTCTGGCTCCTCTTCCGGCTCGCGTGGCGGGATGTCTTCCTGACGCTGGGGCTGACGGTCGGCGTCTTCATGGTGCTGTCCGCGGGCGCGCACCTGATCACCTGGATCGCGTCGTGACAGCGGTCTACTGTCCGAATCGGCGGTAGAGTTCGTCGTCGATGAAGACGCGGAGCCTCTGGGCGCTGGGGTCGTCGTCACCCGCGTCGATGGCCGCGTCGATGGCATGGAAGGCGAGCGCGGGGTCGTCCAGGATCATCTGCAACGCCGCGGACATGAACAACGCATCGATGTCACTGCGATCCGAACGCAGCCGTTCGCGGTAAACGTCCAGCAGACGCTGCACCTGATCGAGCACCAGTGCATCGGTCGGGACGTCGAAGAGCGCCGACGCGTCGTCGACCATTGCTCGCCGCATCGCCATGGCCGCGTCGATGTCGTAGCCGAGCCGTCCGGCCGCGATCGCGTAGCCGATCCGGGCGGCCGCGTCGTGGGGAACGGCGTACACGAGGTCGGCGAACGTCGCGAGCGCCGCCTCGAGCTGATCGTCGGCCAGCTGGTCCCACCCCTGGTCGATGGTCGGCACGAGCGGCACGTAAGTCGACTGCGCCGGCGCATAGACCGGCGTCGACGTCCGGTACGAGGAGTACCAGTACGGGCGTACGTAGGTCGTGCAATAGCCGCAGTCACATCCGAAGCCGTGACCGGCGCGGTAGACGTGCCGGAAGCGGGGGCCGTGGTATCCGTACCCGCCATACGAGCGGTGGTACGACCGCCAGGGGCGGGCGTAGGAGATCGAGCAGGTGCGATAGTGCAGCCGGTAGTGATGCCAGGGCCGGTGAAAGCCGTGCCCGAAATGGAATCGATGACCGTGGTGACCGAAGCCGATGCTGAACCACCACGGGGCGTGGTCTGCGTAGTACCCGAACGAGAACGACCAGCCGTGCCAGCGGGAGCCGTAGTAGTAATCCAGGTGGTGCCCGTGGTGTCGGTGGTGTCCGTGGTGTCCCCCGCCGCCGTGCCACCAGTGCCAGTCCGGCCAGTCGTCGTCGTGGTGGTCGCGTCGCTCGGTCTCGTCGAAACCCGTGTGGTAGGTCGTGTCGTGGGCGTCGTCCGGTGCGGTCGGCGGCGAGCCGGAAGACCCGACGCTGCCACCGGGACTCGGTGGCCGTCGGTTCGGGCGTGATCCGGGCACGCCAGGAATCGTCGGGAGGTTGTGGCCACGCATCCCCGGCGTCAGCGATCGCGTCGCGTCGCGGACGCGAGGCGGACGGCTCGGCTGGTTGCCGCCGAACGACCGATTGCTTCGGCCCGATCGGTTGGTCGCGGCGGGCGACCGGTCCGGCCGGCGGGGGTTGAGGTCGATCGTTCGGCGTGAGACGTCGCGATTCGACGTGGTGGGATACGGCCGTTGCGGTTGAGGAGACGGACGCTGCCACGTGCGGTTGCGTGAGGAGTTGCTTCTCGTGCGTGGCATGGAGGGCCGCTGGAGCCGGCTCGGTGAGAGGTCACGCTGGCTCGGGCGGTTGAACCGCTGACGCGATGGGGAGCGGCTCGGCTGCTGCCGGTCCGACGTTCGCGGGGGCGGGCTCTGGGCGCGGCGACTCGAGGGCGGTGCCACGCGGGTCGGACGCTGGGCGCTCTTGCCCCGGTTGGACGGCGGCGCGGCTCGCGTGGGACGCTGGGGGCTGTTGCTCCGTCCCGACTGCGTGCGGCTGGAGCTCCTGGGGGGGCTCTGCGCGCTCTTGCGGCTGGGGCTGGACGACGAGCGGCTGGCGTTCTTGCTTCGGCTCGCCTGCGCGCGGCTGGAGCTCTTCGGGGGGCTCTTCACGCTCTTGCGGCTGGGGCTGGATGACGCGCGGCTGGCGTTCTTGCTGCGGCTCGCCTGCGCGCGGCTGGAGCTCTTCGGGGGCTTCACGCTCTTGCGGCTGGGGCTGGACGACGCGCGGCTGGCGTTCTTGCTGCGGCTCGCCTGCGCGCGGCTGGAGCTCTTCGGGGGGCTCTTCACACTCTTGCTGCTGCGGCTGGACGACGAGCTCGCGTTCTTGCTGCGGCTCGGCTTCGACCGGCTCGAGCTGGGCGGGCTCTTCGCGTTCTTGCTGCTCCGGTTCGAAGACGACCGGCTGGCTCGCGACTTGGCCTGCTTCGGCGGCCCGTCGACCGCCATCGCGGGTGGGTCGCCGGACCCGATGCCCGGCCCCATCGAGTCGGCTGCCGCCGCCTCCGGGCTCAGGGTCAGTCCGAAGAGGGCCACGATCACCAGCAGGGACGCCCCCGCGATCCTTCGTCGCCCTGCCCACCCGATCATTCGCGCGTTGTGCATCACAAAGCCTCCCGGGGCCCGATGCCGCCCTCCGGGCGGAGGGGCCCATTGGGATTGCGACCCGGGTGAACTCCGTCCATTCCTTGCATTCCGCAGAATTATTGGCCGCAGACCGCCGCGGTGGGCGGCAGGGGCGATCCGGATTTACAATTCGTCCCCCATGCGAGCCGCCGTTCTCACCACCCAGGGTCAGCCGGTCGCGGCCAACGTCGAGCTGAGGGAGTGGCACGACGTCGAGCCCGGTCCGGGAGAGGTTCGGGTCCGCACCGAGGCCTCCGCGCTCAACCACCTCGACCTCTGGGTCGGGCGGGGCGTGCCGGGCGCGGATTTGGAGTTCCCGCGGATCTCGGGCTCGGACGGGTGCGGCATCGTGGATGCGGTGGGCGAAGAAGTGGATGCGGCGTGGGAGGGCCAACGCGTGGTCCTGAACGCGGCCGTGATGGCCGACGCGCCACCGCGTCCCGGCGTGACACCCACGAGCGGAGTCCCGGCCGTCATCGGCGAACACAGCCACGGCACGATGGCCGCCAGGTTCCTCGCGCCCGTCCGCAACGTGCTGGCGATCGGCGATGCGGATCCCGTGGCGGCCGCGGCGTTCGCGCTCAGCCACCTGACCGCGTGGCGGATGCTCGTGACCCGCGCCCGCCTTCGCGCTGGTCAGTCGGTGCTGATCCCGGGCATCGGGGGCGGGGTGGCGTTGGCCCTCCTCGGCATCGCTCGCCACTTCGGCTGTCACATCATCGTGACGAGCCGCTCCCCCGAGAAGCTGGCACGCGCACAGGAGCTCGGCGCCCACGCGGGCGTGCTGGACGCGGGGGAAGACTTCTCCCGCGAAGTGCGTCGCCTCACCGGACGACGCGGGGTCGATGTCTGCGCCGACTCCGTCGGCAAGGCGATCCACGGCTCTTGCCTGCGCGCCCTCGCGCGGGGGGGGACATTCGTGACGTGCGGCTGCACGACCGGACCGGACGCGACGACCGATCTCGCCCGCATCTTCTGGAACCAGCTCTCCGTCCTGGGATCGACGATGGGTGACATGGCCGAGTTTCGCGCCGTCACGAGTCTCTTTTCGAGCGGTGCCCTCTCCCCTGTCATCGATTCGTGCCACACCCCCGACGCCGCTCCCGCCGCGTACGCCCGCCTCGAATCGGGGGAGCACTTCGGGAAGGTCGTCATCGACTGGCGATCGGGAGCCTCCTGAGGGCCACCGCGATCGATGTCCGGCGATGGACGCGGGTTGGTTTTGGCCATCCCGTGCGGTAGTCTGGGGTTGACCTATGTTCACCGAAGAAGACCGCATCTCGTTTGCCCGCAGCGCGGGAGGCGGATCCGCCTCCCCGGGCGGGTCGCCCGTGTCCGAGCTTCAAGTCGAGCTGGATCGCCTGATCGACGGCCGCCAGGATCGGCTGATCCAGCTCCGGCGTCGTTTTCACGCGACCCCGGAGTCGTCCGGCGAAGAGCGGCAGACCAGCGCTCTCGTCGCCGAGACGTTGCGTGAACACGGATACGAGCCGCGGCTCGGCCCCGAAGGAATCGGGGTGACGGCCGAGCTCGACCTCGGAGCCGAACGCGACACGTTCATCGCCGTGCGATCGGAGCTCGACTGCGTCGACGTCAACGACGACAAGCAGGTGCCGTACGCCTCGACGCAGCCTGGTCGATGTCATGCCTGCGGACACGATGCCCACACGACGATCAACCTCGCGACCGCCTCGGTGCTGGCGGAAGCGCGGGCGCGTCTCGCGTCGTTGCCGTTCCGCCACAACCTCCGGTTCCTGTTTCAACCGGCGGAAGAGGCAGCCACCGGCGCGCGATCGATGATCAAGGACGGCGCGTTGAATGGCGTCGAAGCCATCATCGCCCTGCATGTCGATCCCACGCTCGAGACCGGCCATGTGGGCGTACGGAACGGGGCGTTGACGAGTGCGTGCAAGCTCTTCGAGGTGACGGTGCGGGGTCGCAGCGGCCACACCGCCCGTCCGTTCGAGGCGGTCGATCCGATCCCCGCTGCGACGAATCTGGTGAGCCTCTTCTACCAGCTTGCGCCACGCAGCATCGACAGTCGCTACCCGCTCGCGTTGACCGTGGCGTCGATCCACACCGGGATGGCTCGGAATGCGATTCCCGACGCCGCCACCATCTTCGGGACCCTCCGGGCCGCTCGGGTCGAGGAGCTGGAGGCGGTCCAGAAACGCATGCACGCCGTCGCGGAGGGCATGGAGCGGGCGACGGGGTGCGACATCGACCTCGACTTCCACCACGCCTGTCCGGCGACACGCAACGACGAGATCGTCACCCGCCGCTTCGCCGCCGTGGCGGCCGATCGGCTGGGCGTCGATCGCGTGCAATGGCTCGAGGTGCCGAGCCTGGGCGGGGAGGACTTTGCCTTCTACCAGGAGCTGGTGCCCGGCTCGATCATCCGGCTCGGCGCCGCCATGCCGGACGCCCGGGCCCGCCGCCCGCTGCACTCCAGCCTGTTCGACATCGACGAAGGGGCGTTGACCGTGGGGGCGAAGGTGTTGACCGCCGCGTCACTCGATCTCGCCGCCGAGTACATCGGATCGCACGCTTGAGAACCGCCGAGGGGCCTCGATGCCGTATCTCTTCACGGGAAACGATCGCCACACGCTGGGTGTCGAGATCGAGCTGCAGCTCGTCGATGCCGAGACTCTCGCGCTGACGAACTCGATCCAGCCGTTTCTCGAAAGCGTGCCCGAGCATTGGCAGCCGTTCTTCAAGCCGGAGTTCATGCAGTCGTACTGCGAGATCAACACCGCGGTCTGTGAATCGGTCAAGGATGTCGAGCGTGACCTGACCGCGAAGCTCCAGTGGGCGAACGACGAAGCGGCCCGCATGGGTCTGCGTCTGTTGTGGAGCGGCGCACATCCTTTCAGCCGGTGGGAAGAGCAGCACATCAGCCCCGGCGATCGCTACGCGTGGCTCATGGAGACGATGCAGTACGTCGCGCGGCGTCTGGTGGTCTTCGGGCTCCACGTGCACGTCGGTGTCGATTCCGGCGACAAGGCGATCCAGATGTGCGATCGTCTGCTGCGTCACCTGCCGACGCTGCTCGCGCTCTCCGCCAACAGCCCCATGTGGTGCGGCCGCGACACCGGGATGGAGTCGTACCGCTCCAAGATCATGGAAGCGTTGCCGACGGCCGGGTTGCCGCCGATGCTCCGGAACTGGTCGGAGTACGTCTGGCTGATCGATCACCTGGCCGAGACCGGTTTCATCCAGTCGATTCGCGAGATCTGGTGGGACGTGCGGCCGCACGCGAGCTTCGGCACGGTCGAGATCCGCATCATGGACCAACCGCTGTGCATGCGGCACTTGCTCGGCCTCGTCGCCCTGACCCAGTCGCTCGTGGCCGGGATCTCCGAGGACATCGACAAGGGCGCTTATCTCTACGACAGCCACCCGATGATCGCCAAGCAGAACAAATGGCACGCCGCCCGCTGGGGGATGGACGCGAGCTTCGTGGACTTCGACACCATGTCGGCGGTGCCCGCCCGCCAGGTCGCCCGCCGGCTGATCGAGCGATGCCGGATCCACGCCGAGCGGCTTGGTTGCCTGGAGGAGCTGGGTTATCTCGACGATATACTGAGGAATGGAACCGGAGCCGATCGGCAACGCCGGGTCCTCCGGGAGTCGGGGCAGATGGGCGACGTCGTGCGGTACCTGCTCGAGCAGTCGAGCGGGAGCGGGACGGCGGAGCCTGTCGACGAACGGAGCTTGCAATCATGAGCGAGCGTGACATCAGGCAGGAACGGGAGCCCGAGGGTGGGACCGCGGTTCTCGAGCGACCCCAGGAGACGCCGGTCAAGCTCGACCGAATGCCCCCCTGGAAGGTCCTGCTGCACAACGACGAGGTGAACGAGATGGGCGACGTCGTCGCCGCCATCCTCGATCTCACCCCGTTGCGGCGGGGCGAGGCCGTGCAGCGGATGCTCGAGGCCCACACCCGAGGGTGTGCGTTGCTGCTGTGCACCCACCGCGAGCACGCCGAGCTGCTCGTCGAGCAGTTTGCGACCAAGCGGATGACGATCACGATCGAAGCGGACGCCTGAAGCCGGCCGAGGTTCGCGTGGCGGGCCGGGGGGACGGCTACAATCCGCCCGTGCCCCTTCCGCAAATTGCCATCGTCGGACGGCCCAACGTGGGCAAGTCCAGCTTGCTCAACCGGCTCGCGCGGCGACGGGTGTCGATCGTCGACCCCACCCCCGGCGTGACACGCGATCGGGTGTCCGTGGTCATCGAGGTCGACCCGCCGGCGGAGTGGCCGGGCGATCCGGCCCCGCGATACGCGGAGCTCGTCGACACCGGCGGCTACGGCGTCTACACCGCGGACGGGAAACGCTACGACGACGCGGGAGCCGATCTCTCGATGCTCACCGACGACATCGAGTCGCAGATCCACGTCGCGCGGGAGCAGGCCGAGGTCATCCTCTTCGTCATCGACGCCCAGGTCGGTCTGACCGCGCTCGACGAACAGATCGCACGTCTGCTGCGTGAGAGCGGAAGCGGGGACAAGGTGATCGCCGTCGCCAACAAGGTGGACGGGGAATCATGGGAAGCCCACGGGCTCGAGGTTGCGACGCTGGCGTTGGGGGCCGGCATCTGCGTTTCGGCGTCCAACGGGTATGGGATCCGCGGGCTGCTCGCCGCCCTGTACGAGGCGATCGAAGGCCTCCCGCCGGCCGAGACGACCGAGCCGGAGCTGCGGCTGGCGATCGTGGGCAAACGCAACGCGGGCAAGAGCACGCTGATCAACGCGCTCGCCGGCGAAGATCGGGTGATCGTCAGCGAGATCGCCGGCACCACCCGCGACTCGGTCGATGTCCGATTCGAGGTCGAGGGTCGCAGCCTGATCGCGATCGACACCGCCGGCGTCCGCAAACGCAAGAGCTTCGCCGACGACGTCGAGTACTACGCCTACCACCGGATGCTCCAGGCGATCCGGCGGGCGGATGTCGTCGCGTTGCTCGTGGACGCCACCGAAGAGATCTCGCAGGTGGACAAGAAGCTCACGCAGGAGCTCCAGCGTCAGTTCAAGCCGACGGTCATCGTCGTCAACAAGTGCGACCGGCTCGCCGAGACGAGCGTCACGCCGGAGGACTACCACCAGTACCTGCTCGAGCAGCTCCGCGGTCTCGACTTTGCGCCCGTGGTCTTCATCAGCGCGCACGAAGGCGACGGGCTCCGGGACGTCGTGGCGTTGGCGTTCAACGTCCACGCGCAGGCTTCTCACCGCGTCGGCACGGGGGAGCTGAATCGCCTCTTGAAGGCGATCTTCGCGGCGCGGGGTCCGTCCCCGCGTCTGGGGCTCGAGGCGAAGCTGTACTACGCGAACCAGGTGGATGTCTGCCCGCCCACGATCGTGTGCATGGTCAATCGGCCGGATCTCTTCTCAGCGGGATACCAGCGGTATCTCATGAACCGACTGCGTGAGGAGCTGCCCTTCAGCGAGGTGCCGATCCGGCTCGTCTTCTCCGCCCGCGAACGCATGTCGGTGGGGGAGATGAAGCACCGCGGGAAGACCCGCGAATCCGGGTAGGGCAGCGTCGTCTCACGCGGCGTCCGTTCCCTGGTCGCCCGTGGCTGTGGTAGCATGCTCGGCACTCATCACACGTGGAGCCGCCGTTCGGTCAGGGGACGCCGGTCGTTGAAAACCCAAGCCTGACGACATGCCGGGTGGTTGATCCGCGGGACACCGTCTCCCGTGATCTGTGTGGTGAGTCCTTATCGATGTCGATTTTTCCGCTTCCGGTGTTCGAGGCCGACGCCGACCCGCATCATCGCTCCGCGTTGACCGACGAGGAGATCTACGCCCAGCTTGCTCCGCCGACCACCATCGTGGTGCGGTTCGGGGCGATGAAGCTGGTCGGCGAGTTCCGCTACAGCGGTGACGCGAAGCCGGGATGCGGCACGAAGCTGGTCGTGCGCACGCACCGAGGCACCGAGCTTGCGGAGATGCTCACCACCACCTGCGAGAACGCGGGATGCAGCAAATCCGTCACGCGCAAGGAGCTGCTCGGATACGTCGAGAACTCCGGTGGCCGCGACTTTCCCTTCCACGGCAAGGGGCGGGTGCTCCGGGTCGCGACCGTCGAGGACCTCAACCGGCACTCCGCCCTGCAGTCGGACAAGCCGAAACAGATTCGCGTCTGCCGGGAATTGATCACGGAGCTCGGGCTGGACATGAAGCTCGTGGAGGTCGAGCCCATCCTCGGCGGCGAGCTGTTGACCTTCTACTACATGGCCGAGGAACGCGTCGATTTTCGCGAGCTCGTGCGGCGGCTCGCCGCGGAGTTTCGCGCCCGCATCGAGATGCGGCAGGTCGGCGCGCGGGACGAGGCACGTCTCGTCGCCGACTACGAGCGGTGCGGGCAGTACTGCTGCTGCAAGAACTTCCTGAAGGTGCTCAAGCCGGTCTCGATGAAGTCGGCGAAGGTGCAGAAGGCCACGCTCGATCCCCTGAAGATTTCCGGCCGATGCGGCCGGCTCATGTGCTGCCTGCGGTACGAGGATCAGACCTACAAGGAGCTGCGCGCCAAGCTTCCCCGCAAGAACACGCGGGTCGGCACGAGCGAAGGACCGGGCGTCGTGGTGGACACCAAGACGCTCGTCCAGCTTGCGCTCGTGCGGCTGGAGCACGATCGCCGCGAGATCGCCGTCCCGATCGAGGAGCTCATGGACCCGGAGACCTGCCCGCGTCCGGGCGAGCGGGTCGAGGAGCCGCTTCCCGACCCCCTGCGGGGCATGCCGCCGGAGCGGGTGCGTGAGAAGTCGGGCGACGGGCTCGCACCGGATGAGCGTCGGAAGAAACGCCGGCGTCGCCGCCGTAAACGCAAGGGCGAGGGAAGCCCGGGCGCAACGGAGAGCGGTCCGACCGGTCCGACGTCGGCGGCGTCCTCCGACGAGAAGTCGGACACACCAAAGCGGAAACGTCGCCGCCGGGGCGGACGCCGCGGCAAACGGCGTGGTGGCGGTGGTGGTGGTGGCGACGGTCCCGGTGGTGGCGGCGACGCTGGCGGCGGGGGCGGGGGTGAGACCGGCTGACGAGACCCCGCGCCTGGCCTCGGACGAACCACTACCATCCCCTCATGCCGCCCACGTCATCCGCCGCTGCTGCTGCATCGCAGCCGCGTGAACACACCGTCATCGAGTCGCTGCAGTCGCTCATCGTCGCGTTCGTGCTGGCGATGACGTTCCGCGGGTTCGTCACCGAGGGGTTCGTCATTCCCACCGGCTCGATGGCCCCCACTCTGCTCGGCCAGCACAAACGCCTGCGGTCGGAGCAGACCGGATGGGAGTACGCGGTCGGAATCGACCCGCGTCGTCCGGACACGACCCTCGAAGGCATCTCCGACCCCATGCTCGGGCCGGAGTTCGTGGGCTCCGGCACGCCAAAGCGGAACGCCCGGACCCGGATGGGCGATCGCATCCTCGTCCTGAAGAGCCTGTACCCGTTCTCCGCCCCGCATCGGTACGACGTCGTGGTCTTCAAGAACCCGACCAATCCGAACGGCGAGGACGGCAACTACATCAAGCGGCTGATCGGTCTCCCGAGCGAGTCCATCTGGCTGGTCGACGGCGACGTCTTCGCCGCCCCCGCCGACTCGGCAGAAGACGACACCCGGTACGCGATCCAGCGCAAGCCCGAGCATGTGCAGCGGGCGGTCTGGCGACGGGTGACCTCAAGCGACTTCTTCCCCCGCGAGCCCGAACGGCTCGACGCGTACTACCGCGGCGTGCCCTGGCAGGGCGCGCGGTGGGACACGGGCCCGCAGCCCACGTACCGGTGTGACACCGCAGACCCCACGGTGCTCGAATGGGACATTCGCGCCCGCGTGATCGACGACTGGACGCCCTACAACATGCTCGTTCACCGCGCCCACGGGCCACAACGCGTGCCGGTCGGGGATGTGCGGATCACCGGAGCCGTCGTGCCGGACCAGACGGGGCTCGACACCCGGTTCGAGCTGCGGACACGGAACCATGTCTTCCAGTATCGCGTCGGGAACGGCATCGCCGAGGTGCGGTACCGCTCGAACGCCTACGACGGCACGGGACCCGAGGAAGGCTGGCTCGGGCCCGGCCCGATCGAGATCGATCCGCTGCCGGCCGGACGGCCGACCGCGCTGGAGTTCTGGCACGTCGACCAGGCCATGGCGTTGTACGTCGACGGCGAACGCGTCACCGAGCTCACCTACGACTGGAGTCCGCAGGTACGCCTCGAGCATGCGACCGGACAGATGGATGACGCGGCGACGCTCGTCGGCCTGCCGGCGGCAACCGTCACGGAGATCAGGTGGCGTTTCAGTGGTTCTCCGTTGTCGCTGAATCACGTCAACGTCGATCGCGATCTGTTCTACCGCGTCGATCGGCTGAACGAGCACGCGCGACGCAACCCGACCAATCCCGGATTCGAGTCGATGGTGGCGAGCCGGACGTGGGCACGGGGGACCCATCCGGACGCTCGCGCCGTGCTCGGACCCGACCACTTCTTCATGGCCGGTGACAACAGCACGGCATCGAGCGACTCGCGGCTGTGGGGGAATCCGCATCCGCTGGTCGCAACGCAGATCGACCAGACGCCGTTCTACGTGCACCGGAAGCTGATGCTCGGCAAAGCGTGGGTTGTCTATTTCCCGGCGCCCTATTCGGCCGTCGACGACGGGCGCGCGTTCATCCCCGACTTCGGTCGGTTGCGATTCATTCGCTGAGCGGCGCGCCGAGGCCGGGCGCGGGAAAACGCGGCGCCCGATCTTCGAGCACCGCGACCACATCCCGAACGACCCAGCTCATCGATTCCAACGCCGTCGCCGTGCGGGCGGCGAGGTGTGGATACAGCCAGGCGTTCGGGGTCGCGAGCAGCGGATTGTCGGCGGCGATCGGTTCCGGCTCGTGCACATCGAGGTGGGCCTGTGCGTTCGTGTGGCCTTCGAGGAACTCTGCCAACGCGACGTTATCCACAACGAATCCCCGGCTCGTGTTCACCAGGATCACATTGTCTTTCATGCAATTGAGAAGCGAGGTGCTCACGAAATCACGGTTCGAGGCACGGCCATCCACATGGATGCTGACCACGTCCGAGGATGCGAACAGCGTCCGGGCATCGACCGACCGGGCGCTCCCGCGTGCCTCGGGCGGGATCTCCCGGAGGTCGCAGTAACAGGTCTCGAAGCCGATTGACCGGGCGACCCGGAGCAGACGGCGGCCGATGCGGCCACAGCCCAGAACGCCGAAAACCAGCGTGTCCATCTGCCGGGCGGCCAACGCCGGAGCCCGCAAGGCGGCCCATTGCGTGTGATCGAGGGACGCCTGCACCCGCGTGCGGGGCCGCAGTGCGTCCGCGACGATGGTCATGGTGTATTCCACCACGGCTTGGGTGTTGGCCTCCGGGGCATACACGACCTCGACGCCCCGCGTGCGGCACGCCGTGACATCGACGTTGTCGAGCCCGACGCCGGCGCGGCCCACGACCCGCAGCTGCAGAGCGCGATCGAGCACCTCCCGGTCAACCCGCGTGTGCGTTCTCAGGACGAGGCCGTCCGCTTCTATCGCCCCCCGGGGCGGCAGTGGCCCCTCACGCGTGTCGACGTGTCGGCCCAGCCAATCGCACGCTGCCGGGGCGATCGGTTCGCACACGAGAACTCGAGGACGCCGCGTCACGACACGCATGCTCCCACGCATCTGTCCACAAAGGACGTCGTCGATCGGAGAGCATCGGCGCGCGAGCGACTAGGGAAAGATCCCATTGACACGATTTGGTCGAGGAGTAAATTCGCGCCGCTCGTCATCGGAGCAATCCCCACCAACCCGCCCGACTCGTCTTTCGCGGGACGCCGACGGCCCAGCTCAAGTGGAATGGAGTCTGCGTATGAACAAGGGCCAACTGATCGAGGTGGTGGCATCGGAGCAGGGTATCTCGAAGGCAGCGGCAGCGCGAGCGGTCGAAGCGGTCTTCAACGCCGTGGTCACCGGGCTGAAGGGCGACGGCTCCGTCACGCTTGCCGGCTTCGGCTCGTTCGCCACCAAGGACCGCGCCGCCCGGCCCGTACGCAACCCGTCGACCGGACTCCTGATGACGATCGAGCCCTCCGTGACCGTCCGCTTCCGCCCCAGTCAGGCGTTGAAGGACGGGTTGATGCCGCAACTCACCGGGCAATGATGTTCACGATCTTCCCCGGCACGACAATGAGCTTGCGCACGGTCAGCCCCTCGAGCAGCGACTGAACCCGCTCGTCCGCCAGTGCATGCTCGCGGACGGCCTCCTCGTTGGCGTCGGCGGGCACCGAGACGCGGCTTCGGACCTTGCCGTTGATCTGAATCGGCAGCTCGATCGTGTCGTCGTGAAGCATCGACCCGTCGAAGGATGGCCACGTCGCGTGGGCGATCAGGCTCTCGTGCCCCAGGCGTGAGAACAGCTCCTCGGCGAGGTGCGGCGCGAACGGCGAGAGGATGATCAAGAACCGTTCCGCGATGTCGAATGGCACGGGCTCGGGCGTCGCGACGAGCTCGTTCGTCAGCTCGATGATCTTGGCGATCGCTGTGTTCAGCCGGATCCGGTCGATGTCCTGCTCGACTCCGGCGATCGTCCGGTGCAGGAGCCGCTCGAGGTCTTCGTTCTGCCGGTCGTCACCACGCGGGGCGATCCGCCCGCTCGCCGCCCCCGTCTCCTCATCCACGAACAGCCGCCAGATCCGCTGGAGGACCCGGAAGAGGCCCACCATATCCCTTGTATTCCAGGGTTTGCTGGCCTCCAGCGGGCCCATGTACATCTCGTACAGACGGAACGTGTCGGCCCCGTACTCGGCGATCACGTCATCGGGGTTGACGACGTTCTTCAGCGACTTGCTCATCTTCGCGACCGTGCGGATGACCGGCTCGCCGGTCTCGATCTCGACGATCCGGTCACCGTCCTCGCGCACGGCGTCGACCGGCACGAGCGACTTGTCGGGACGCTGGTAGGCGTGAGCGGTGATCATCCCCTGGTGGAAGAGCTGGCCGAACGGCTCGGGCGTCGAGATCAGGCCGTGGTCGTAGAGCAGCTTGTGCCAGAACCGCGCGTAGAGCAGGTGCAACACCGCGTGCTCGGCGCCGCCGATGTACAGGTCGACGCCGCCGACGTGGTGCGTGTCCGGGTCGAACGCGTCCGGTTCGGTGTCGGCTCGCGCACCGTCCCGTCGGGACAGCATCCAATAGCGCTCGGCCTCCCGGTCCACGAGCCGATCCTCGCAACGGGGGGAGCAGAACCGCAGGTAGTACCAGCACGAGCCGGCCCATCCCGGCATCGTGTTCGCCTCGCGGCGGACCGGCGTCGTCGGCGTCAACGCGGCCGACGTGACGCCCGCCTCGGCCGCGGTCGTGTTCACCCACGCCGTCGCCTTGCCGAGAAGCGGTGTCGGCGTCTCCGACTCGATCGGCGCGTAATCGTCCATTTCCGGCAGTGTCACCGGCAGATGATCGGCGTCCACCGGGTGGTGCATGCCGCTGTTGTCGAAGACCACCGGGAACGGCTCGCCCCAGTACCGCTGCCGGCTGAACAGCCAATCACGCAGCTTGTAGTTCACCCGCGCGCGGCCGCTGCCGCTGGTCGCGAGCCACTCGATGATGCGTGTCTTCGCCGCGGCGGTTTCCAATCCATCGAGCGAGACGCCGGCCCCGCTCGAGTTCACGGCCCGACCGGCGCCGCTGAAGAGCGTGTCGGGATCGTCGAGCGGCTCGATGGGCTCGACGACCGTGACGATCGGAAGCTCGAACGCCCGCGCGAACTCGAAGTCTCGTTCGTCGTGCGCCGGCACCGCCATGATGGCGCCGTGCCCGTACCCCATCAGCACGTAGTCGGCGATCCAGATCGGAATGGCCGCTCCGGTCGCGGGGTTGCGGGCCGTGAACCCGGTGGGCACACCGGTCTTCACCTTGCTCTCCGCCTGGCGGTCGATGTCCGACCGGTTGGCGGCGGTCTCGACGTACGCGCGGATGGCCGCCACGTCCGTTCCGGGGCGGGGCGTCGCCAGCATTCCGGCCACGAGAGGGTGTTCGGGAGCCAGCACCATGTACGTCGCCCCGAAGATCGTGTCGGGACGGGTGGTGTAGACCCGAAGCGTGTCCGGGGCATCCGGGGGCCCGTCGATCAGCGGAAAGTCGATCTCGGCCCCCTCGCTGCGACCGATCCACTCCCGCTGCATCGTGCGGGTGGACTCCGGCCACGAGACCCGGTCGAGATCTTCGAGCAGCCGTTCGGCGTACGCGGTGATGCGGAACATCCACTGCTTCAGCGGCTGGCGAACGACGGGATACCCGCCGCGTTCGCTTCGCCCGTCGATCACCTCTTCGTTCGCGAGCGCGGTGCCCAGCTTCGGGCACCAGTTGACGGTCTGGGTGGCGACATAGGCGAGCCGGTAGGAGTCGAGGATCACGCGACGCGTCGCGGGGTCGACCGCGTTCCAGTCCGGCCACCGGCCCTCGCCGGCGTGCGGGTCGGCATCAGCCGCGTGCTCGGGGTTCATCGCGATCACCCGATCGCCGCGGGCAAAGGCGGCTTCGAGATCGGCGATCGGCCGCGCTCGGTTGGCGTCGGGATCGAACCACGAGTCGTACGCCTTCAGCCAGATCCACTGCGTCCACCGGTAGTAGTCCTCGTCGATGGTGGCGAACTCACGTGACCAGTCGTAGCTGAAGCCGAAGCGTTTGAGCTGGCGGCGGAAGTTGTCGATCGCCTTGCGGGTCGTGATCGCCGGATGGACGCCGGTCTGGATCGCGTACTGTTCGGCGGGAAGTCCGAACGCGTCCCACCCCATCGGGTGGAGCACGTTCGCGCCGCGGAGCCGGTGAAAGCGGCAGATGATGTCGCTCGCGGTGTAGCCCTCCGGATGTCCGACGTGCAGACCCGCGCCGGAGGGATACGGGAACATGTCCAGGCAGTAGAACTTCCGCTGCTGCGGGTCGAACCCCGCGTCGCCGGGATTGAGCGCGCGAAATGCGTCCGCCTGCTCCCAACGCTCCTGCCAGCGGGGCTCGATCTCGTTCGCGACGGCAGCGGAGTAACGATGGGGCGGCTGTTCGCGGCCGCGGGACGCCGCGTCGGCGGTGTCGGGCTTGGCAGAAGCGGGCTGGCTCATGGTCGGTTCGGCTCGAGCGAAGATGAAGGGGTGAAACGCAACAGGGCCCCGCGTGCGCGAGGCCCTGGAAGAGGCGATCGATCGCGCACCCGGTCAACGCCGGTCAAGACGAAGGAGAAGCTGGGTCAGGTGCGCTGTCATGACCGGCAGTGTATCGGTCAGGAGCGTCGCCGCCAATCAGCGAATTCGCGATGCCGCCCGTATTCCGCTGCCCGTGGTCGGAGCCACGCTACCGCTGCCGTTTGCGGTGGACCTCGGTCAGGTACTTCTTGGCCTCGCCCACGAGGTAGAAGCTGCCCGTGACACAGATCAGGTCGTCGCGTCCGACGGCCCGGGTTGCCAGATCGATGGCATCGGGAAGGTTTCGCGCCACCTGGCTCATCTTGCCGCTGATCTCGGAGAACTGCCGCTGCAGCTCCTCGGGATCCGCCGCCCGGGGATTGCCCTTCGCGCGGGTGAAGATGATCTTGTCACCCCCGAGGGCCGCCTTCGTGAGCATGCCGGCGACGTCCTTGTCCTCGCAGCACCCGAACACGCACACCATGGAGTCGTAGGGCACGTGCGCGCCGACGCACCGCATCAGCGCGCCGATGGCGACGGGGTTGTGCGCACCGTCGACGAGAATCCGCGGCCGGTCCCAGAGCAGCTCCATCCGTCCCGGCACCTGCGTCGCATTCAGCCCCTCGAGCATGGGCACCTCGGGGCACTCGAATCCGGACGACTTGAGTGCATCGACCGTGGCCAGCGCGAGCCCGCAGTTGATGGCCTGATGCTCGCCCGGAAGCGGCACCGGCAGGTGCATGAACTGACTGGTCTCCGAGACGAGACACACGCGGCTGTGCGGCCCGAGATCGGCGGTGGCGCCGAACCGGCAGCTGAACTCGATGTCCTTGCCGATCATCCGCAGCGGCGCGCCGACCTCCTCGGCTTTCTGGCGAAGCACTTGCTCCACCGCCTCGCCCTGCGAGAACGTCAGCACCGGCACGCCGCGTTTGATGATGCCGGCCTTCTCGGCGGCGATCTCTTCGATCGTCGCGCCGAGCAGGTGCGTGTGATCGAGGTCGATGTGGGTGATCACCGAGACCTCGGGTGTGATGATGTTCGTCGAATCAAGCCGCCCGCCGAGCCCCGTCTCCACGATGGCGAGGTCGACCGCCTGCTCCGCGAAGTGCTTGAAGGCGATGGCGGTCATGAGCTCGAAGAATGTCGGCTCCAGGCCCTCCGACGCGACGACCTCGGCCGTCTGCCGCATGAGCTCCGTGAACTCGGCCCGCCCGATCATCTGTCCGTTGATCGCAATCCGCTCGCGCACGTCGATCAGGTGCGGGCTCGTGTACTGACCGACCGCGTACCCGCAGCCCTTGAGCATCGCGGTGGTCATCGCGACCGTCGAGCCCTTGCCGACCGTGCCGGCGACGTGGACCATCCGCACCTGCTCGTGCGGATTGCCGAGCGCGTCCATGAGCGCCCGCATCCGGTCGAGCTTGAACGTCTTTTCGTCGTAGCGCACGACTCGCATCCGCTCCACGTCCGCGTGCTCGTAGAGGTAGCGGGTCGCGGCGGAATACGTCTTGATCGCGGAGCGGTCGCTCGAGGTGCGACCACCGCGCCGGGAGGAGGAGGCGGCTGGACTCATGGACCGAGCAGTGTATCACTTTCGCGGATCGCGATCAAATGTGGGCTCGTAATCCGCTGCCAGAGCGGGGCTTACAATCAGAACCGCGCTTTCTCGGGCCGCGTGGCGATCGAGTAGTATTCACGCCCCGCTTCCATCCGAATCTCACGCCCCGCCCCGACCGAGAGGATCCCGATGTCCGAACCGAGCCACAAGGAGAACCTGCGGATGGAATCCTGGCGGGTCCTGCGGATCATGAGCGAGTTCGTGGAGTCGTTCGAGACGATGGCCCGGCTCGGCCCGGCGGTCAGCGTCTTCGGGTCCGCCCGGACCCCGCCGCACGACCGGTACTACCGGCTGGCCGAGCAGTGCGGTCGCGAGCTGGTCAAACGCGACTTCGCGGTGATCACCGGTGGGGGGCCGGGCATCATGGAGGCGGCCAACAAGGGCGCGTTCGAAGCCGGCGGGACCTCGGTCGGGCTGAATATCGCGTTGCCCATGGAGCAGCTTCCGAACCCGTACCAGAACGTCGAGATCGACTACCGCTACTTCTTCATCCGCAAGGTCGGGTTCGTCAAGTATGCGCGTGGCTTCATCATCTTCCCGGGCGGCTTCGGCACGATGGACGAGTTCTTCGAGTCGCTCACCCTCATGCAGACCCTCAAGATCGCGCCGTTCCCGGTCGTCGTGGTCGGCACGGACTTCTGGTCCGGATTGCTCGACTGGCTGCGCTCCTGCATGCTCGACACTTTTCAGACCATCGGCGCCGAGGATCTCGACCTCTTCAGCGTGACCGATGACGTCGAAGAAGCGGTGACGATCATCCACGAGACACACACCGGAAAGCGACAGGTCGCCAAGCAGCTGCCGCGGTTCGAGTCCGACGCCGAGGAAGAAGAGACCGGCGAAGGCACCCGCATGGGCATCGATCGGCGGAGGGGCGGTCGCGTTCGCGAGAGCTACGACTTGAAGGAAGACGAGTAGCTCACGGGTTGACGAGCCGGTCCATTACACTGCGGTTGAATGGAGACGCGTTTCCCCAATCCGCCGAACGAGCCGGATCGGCCCGAGAGACCTGATCGGGCCGATCGGGCCGATCAGCCACGTTTCGCCGAATCGCCGACACCGGACGGCGAATCGCTCACCGACGACGAGCGTGTCGCCGAGCTGCTCACGCACACGATCGACGTGCCGGTGCTCGCGGAGGCGGTCGCGCAGCAGGAGCCGGCGGACGCGGCCGACACGCTCGAGCACCTCGAGGAAGAAGCGGCCGAATTGCTCGTCGCGATGGACGACGCCGCGGCGGCGGAGGCCCTCGCGGAAATGGAAGCGCCGCTGGCGGCCGGGGTCCTCGGCGACCTGCTGGACGAGGGCAACGCCGCCTACGCGGGTCGGCTCGTCGGGCTCATGGCGCCGGACGACGCGGCGGATCTGCTCCAGTCCGTCGAAGCCCGGGAGCGCGCGGCGGTGTACCGCGAGATGCCGGCGCCCGCCGCGGCGGGGCTGCAGAAACTCGTCGGCTATGCGGAGACGTCGGCCGGCGGTCTCATGACCACCGACTTCATCGCGCTCGACGAGACGCTGACCGTTGCGGAGGCGACCGACGTCCTCCGGGGACGCGAGCTGCCCGAGGACATCCACGAACTGCCGGTGATCGACCGACGCGGCGTTCTCGTCGGCACGATCGGCTTGCGCACGCTGCTGGTTCATGCGGCAACGCGTCGCGTCGGCGAGCTGATGGACGCGGCCGTCAAGTCCATCCGCCACTCGCTCGATCAGGAAGACGTCGCGCGGGAGTTCGACCGGTACGACCTGCACATGCTGCCCGTCGTCGACGACGCCGATCGCCTGCTCGGCGTGGTGACGGTCGATGACGTCATCGACATCATTCGGGCGGAGCAGACGGAAGACGTGCAGAAGACGGTCGGCGCCGGTGCCGGGGAGGCCGTGTACTCGAGCATCCTGGAGAAATTCCGCGGCCGCTTTCCGTGGCTCGTCGTCAGCGTGCTCATCATGATTCCGTCGGCCTGGGTGGTGCTCCAGTTCGAGGAGCTCATCGGCAAGCTTGCCGTCCTTGCGATGCTCATGCCCGTCGTCGCGGCGTTGGCGGGAAACGCCGGTCATCAGGCGCTCGCGGTGACGCTCCGCGGCATCGTCCTCGAGGAGGTGCGGGCGGACCGGGTCTGGCCGCTCATCCGCCGCGAGGCGATCGCGGGGCTGTTGACGGGAGCGGCGGTGGGCGTGCTCGTGGGCGGGGCGATCGCTGTCTTGTCGATCCTGGTCGCCGACGTGAGCTGGCGGCTCGGTCTGATCGCCACGATCTCCATGACGTGCTCGATGGCTGCGGGCACGCTGGCCGGATCGGGGATTCCGCTGCTCATGCGGCGGTGCGGAGCCGATCCCGCGCAAAGCTCGGCGATCTTCCTCATCATGATCACCGACGCCGTGGCGTTCCTGACGTTTCTGGGGTTGTCCTTCGCGTCGTACCGATGGTTGATCAGCGGGGAGGCGTAACGCCAGCGAGGATCGCATGGTCGAGCTTCACGACAGCGGGACGGATACACTGCGACACGTGCTGGGCGATGTGGAGCGGATACTGATCGACCGCGGGCGAATCGCCGATCGCATCGAGTCGCTCGGACGCGAGATCAGCGCCGACCTCGCCGCGGTGCCCGGCGATGTCGAGGTGATTCTGATCCCGATTCTCACCGGGTCGATCATCTTCGTGGCGGATCTGATCCGGCACCTCCCGCAGAAGTTCCGCATCAGTGTGCTCGCCGCGCAGAGCTATCCGGGCCGGAGAACCGAGTCTGTTGGTGTACCGGTGCTCGGCGTCGTGCCCGACGACCTCGCGGGGAAGTTCGTTCTGATCGTCGATGACATCCTCGACTCGGGGGGCACGATCAGCCGCATCCGCGCTGAGCTCGAACAACACAATCCCCGCGCGGTGCGGGTGTGCGTGCTCTTGCGCAAACAGCGGGCGAGCGCGCTCACGACGGCGTGCGACTACGTCGGCTTCGATATCCCCGACGATTTCGTCGTCGGCTACGGACTCGACTACGACGGCTACTACCGCAACCTGCCCGACATCGGCGTGCTGAAGAAAGAGGCGTTGTAGCGTGCGTCGCGATCGGACGAAGTCCGGCGTCGCGTCGCCCCGGCAGGCCCGGATCGCCAGCTCGGATGCCGCCGGGGTCGAGGCCGAGGCTGCCTCCGCGGGTCGCGTGGCGGCCCTGCTGCCGGCGGATCTGATCCGCGACGACGAGATCATCCTCCTGATCATCCGACCGAGCGTCCTCTACATTCCGCTCTCGTGCATCACGAGCCTCGTGTTCATCGCGTTTCTCGCGTGTCTGCTGGCGTACCTCGCGCGCTGGCAGGACTGGATCCCCTGGCGGGATACGCAGGCGTTCGGGCTCGGTGTGGCCGCGGGGTTCGGCCGGCTGGGGTGGCAGGCGATCGATTGGTACAGCCATGTCTACGTGCTGACCGACCAGCGTGTCATCCGCCGGATGGGTGTCCTGCGGGTCGCCGTCTTCCAGACCCGGCTCCGGCAGATTCAGCACACGAGCGTCTTCCGCCGTGTGCGCGAGCGGGTCTTCGGGTTGGGAACGATCGGCTTCGCGACGTCCGGGAGCGACGTGTTCGAGGCGTTCTGGCTGATGGTGCGTCGGCCGTTCGCCGTGCACCGGACGGTCGTCGATGCCATCGAGCGTTACGGCCGGGGGCGTTGAGCCGCGACGTCCTCCAGGAACCCGACGATCGACTGGCGGCCCCGCACCGTGATCGTCTGCGCCGGCGCGTGAAGCTCGACGGCGGCCTCCGCGTCGTCCATTCGCAACACGGCAAGATGACGCGGCGTCGTGCCGACGATGAGGGCGGGCGTCCCGTCGCCGTCGATCGCGGCAAGGGTACGCATCGTCGCGACCTGGGTGGCCGCGGTGTTGCTGATCGCCATCGCGACGGTCGCGACGGTCAACGTGAAGAACGCGGCGCTCGCGGCGATGGCGCGAAGCCACAGAGGGATCGGCAGCCGCATCACGAGCACCACCCATGTCGCGGCGGCCACCATCGCGAGAACGTCGGCGCCGGCGACGGTCAGCAGGGCCTGGTGCCACGCCGCGGCTTCGCCGGGATCGGCCGGCAGCATGCCGAGTCGATCGACCCGCAGGCCGCACCCCGTCCACCAGATGATCGCGATGCCGCTGAGCATCGCGACGACCGCGCCGGTGGACGCCATCGCCACGATGGCGGTCTTGGGGCGAGGTCCGCCGGGCACCGAAGGCCGGGCTGCACCGAGGCCGGCGGCGGGGAGGGCGATCAGGACGAACCCCGCCATGAGCCAGATCGGCTCGCTGAGCCCGGCCCGAAAGACGGCGTGGGGAATCGACACGAGCACCAGCGTGCCGATGGCCAGCCCGCTCATCGGTGCCCCCGTGAGATCGGGCACCCGCAGCAGGGGTGCAAACCCGAGGCGGTATCCGAGGTGGCCGATGAGCCACACGAGCAGGAGGACACCCACCGCCACGATGACGCCGATCGCCAGCCGCACCGGCATGCGGTCGGGCTGATCCTCGCGTCGGACGGACTTCGCAGGGGATCGCACGAGCAGCAGCTTGCTCGTAGCGGACGGGCGGGTCGCGGGACGGGTGAGATTGGGCATGCGCGGCGGTGAGAGGGTCGAGGTGACGGCAGGAGCGGACGGCGAGAGCGGCCGTGGGCCGCGGCGACACTGGCTCGGTCGGTCGCCAGTAGAGTATCGGATTCTGAGGCGTGCTTCCTGAGTTGAAGCCAAAGCGACCAACCCGCGGCCGCGCGCACCGCCGTCACCGAAAAATGGCGAGCGCGGTTGCGTCGCGCAGCTCAGGCCGGACTCGGCACCGTCTCCAGCACTTGTTGCATGATGCGTCGCGCGGAGACGGCATCGCCGGCGTGGAGCGGGGTCTTGGCGACGATCCGGTGCGCACAAACGGGAAGCACGTTCGAGACGATGTCCTCGGGGACGCAATAGTCGCGATCACGCAGCACCGCGGTCGCCCGCGCGGCCTGCGACAGGGCAAGCGCTCCCCGCGGACTCAACCCCACGTGCAGCTCTTCGTGTTCGCGCGTCGCCGATGCCAACGCGATGACGTACTCAACCAGCGATCGATCCATGCGGATGGCATCGGCCGCCGCCTGCAACGCCAGCACCTCGTTCGACGTCATCACCGGGCTGAGACCCACGAGCGTGCTGCGGGCGGGCTGCTTCTCGATGATGCGGGCTTCGTCGTCGGGCGCCGGGTATCCCAGGTTGATCCGCATGAGAAAACGGTCGAGCTGGTTCTCCGGCAGAAAGTAGGTGCCCTCGAACTCGTAGGGGTTCTGCGTCGCGACGACGATGAACGGCTGCGGCAGCTCGCGTCGCGTCCCGTCCACCGAGATCGCCACTTCGCTCATCGCCTCGAGCAGCGCCGATTGGGTGCGCGGCGTCGTGCGGTTGATCTCGTCGACGACGATCACGTTGTGAAACACCGGCCCGGGTTTGAAGTCGAATTCGCCCGTCCCGCGGTCGTAGACCGTCACGCCGATGATGTCCGACGGCAGCAAGTCGGGCGTGCACTGGATGCGGGTGAAGGAGCACTCGATCGAGCGGGCCAACGCGCTGGCCAGGACGGTCTTGCCGACGCCGGGAACATCCTCGATCAGGATGTGCCCGCGCGACAGCAGGCACACGAGCACGCGATCGACGGCCGCGGTGTTGCCCATGTACACCGAGGTGATGTTGTCACGCAGGCGGTGCAGGGCGTCGACGGACACGGCGGAGCGCACTCCTCGGCTCGCGAACGATCCGCGGCCGGGTGGGGCCGGAGGGTGGGGGGCCGGAGTATAGCCGGGGCCCCGGGGGCTTCGTCGACTTCGTCCGTCTCGCGGGTCTCGCGGGGTGCCGTCCCCGGGGGGCGGCGATGAACGATGCCGGCAAGCGACCGGTGGAGGGCGTCGAAGCGGCCGAGCTCCGTCGGTCGCTGCCGTGCCGGAAGTGCCGGTACGACCTGCGGGGTCTGGCCATCGGGGGTGTCTGTCCCGAGTGCGGATTGGCGGTCGTCGACTCCGTTCGAGCCGCGATCGATCCCATGGCCGGACGGTTGCCGCGTCTCACCAATCCGCGTTCCGTCGGCAATGCGTTGTTGTGGCTGATCATGTGTCTGGACGCGGCCGCGATCGTGCTCACTGGTCGGGCGCTCGGTTTGCGGCTCGACGCGCTCGGTCGCCCGCATCTGGTCGACATGATGCCACGCGGCGTCGTGCTGGGGGCGGTGCTCGTGGCCGTCGCTGCGTTGCCGGCCGTGGTGCTGCTCGCACCGCCGCGGGAGGCGGAGGGCATCGGTGTCGTGCGGCGGAATCTCTGGCGGCTCGGGGGCGGGCTGCTTGCGCTCGCAGCCGGGGCCGCAACGGCCTGGGCGTTGGCGTCGGAGCTCGCCGCGTTCGCCGAGATCGAGGAATCGCTGCTCTTGATCACGCTTGCGCTCGGCATCGCGGCCACGATGCTCCCGCTGCGGGGCATCCTTCAGACGATCGGCGAACGCAGCCGGCAGTACCGCACCGCGCGATCGGAGCGGCAACGAGCGATCGACATGGTCGCGGCCGCCGTCGGCATGATTGCCGGGGAGACGGTCCGGTTGGCCGTGCGGGGCGGCGACCTCGGGATCCTCGCGACGCTCGGGGGCACGATCGCCTGGATCTCCGCGTTGATGGCCCTCATCGGCTTCGGCTACCTGACCGTCAACGCGGTCTGGATTCGCCGGGCCCTCCGCCGCCCGCCGCCCACGCTGCACGAACTGGTGACCCGGGCGAACACCGACGAGGGCTGACGCCTGCCAGCTTGGCAGGTCGGCCGGCCCCGGCCGCAGGCGTTTGTCAGACGCGGGGGCGGGCCGTTGGGCCCGGAACCCCCCAATCGGACCGGAAAGCCGGTTTTTCGGTGGCCCGCGTGAAGCGTGACGTTGGCGCGGGGTTTGAATGAGTGTTGGCTTCCCCCGCCCCCGGTTGATGCGGGGGTTCCGCGTCCGCACGCACCCCTCGTCGATCCACAGGAGATCCCGGACATGGCTGTGAAGGAACTGTCCTTCGATACCGACGCTCGCAAGTCCCTGCTGGCCGGGGTCGAGAAGCTCGCCTCTGCCGTCAAGTCGACCCTCGGGCCGCGTGGCCGCAACGCGGTGCTCGACAAGTCCTGGGGTGGCCCCACCGTTACGAAGGACGGTGTGACCGTGGCCGAGGAGCTCGAGCTCCGCGACAAGGTCGAGAACATGGGTGCCCAACTCGTCAAGGAGGCCGCGTCCAAGACCTCTGACGACGCCGGTGACGGCACCACGACCGCGACCGTGCTTGCCGAAGCGATCTTCAAGGCGGGCCTCAAGCAGGTCGCCGCCGGTGTCGACGCGAACGCCCTCGTCCGCGGTATGCAC
>JABDLI010000220.1 GCA_013003065.1 Phycisphaerales bacterium
GGGGGGGGCTTGTCAACGTCTTTTCTGCCGATCTGCTCCGGATGACTCCGCGTTCCCGAAGTGTACGCACGTTGTTTGTCATCCGAATGGATGACATCGCGGTCGCATCCGTGCTCGGGACGCGATACCGAGGGAGCGGCGTTGCGCCGGGAGAGGTGCGCGGTCATCACCACGACGACGAGACCGGCGCGGCCGTGGATCCCGAGCTGGTCGTACAGCCGTCTGAGATGGGTCCGCGCGGTCGCCGGCGCGATCCCGAGACGCCGGGCGATCTCGGGGGCGGAGCGATCGTCGAAGATGCCGCGGGTGAGGTCGAGGGAGCGAGGTGTGAACGCGAGCGTCTGCGCGACGTCCGCCCAGTCGTTGTTCGTGAGGATCGAGGCTCCGAGGGATCCGTTGTTCCGATGGTGCATGGCGGGCCTCCCGTATGGAGGCGGACGCCGCGGCGGCGGCGTGACCGGGAAGTTGGAACTTTGGCAGAAAATCCGAGGGGCGGCTGCGGGGCCGCGTCCGTGCCCGCGTCCGTGTCCGCGTTCGTGTCCGTGTCCGTGGCCGCGTTCTGCGGCCGTGCCTATCGTGCGCGAGGTTCGCGCTTCCTGAACGATCTCGCCCGCGTGCGCATCCCCGCGGATGCGGAGGCTCTTCATGCTCGCCACGACCCTGGTCTCCTGTCTCGTCATCACCCAGCCCGCGTCGGCGCCGATCGACGTCGACGAGGCTCGCGTGGCGTTCGTCGAGGCGAAGCGTCTGAGCGATGCCGATGGTGGCGCGCTCTGGGGTCACGCGCTCTACGGCCCGATGCTCTTCGTCGAGCCGCGGACGCGTTTCGTCGTGGCCAACGAGCGCGATGGGGAGCGCGTGCTGCGGTCCGCGGGGGGCGGGCTGTGGTCGGGCACGCTCCCGGAGTCGATCGGCGTCGCCAACACATCGGTCGTGTGGGCGGGGAAGCGCTGGTCGATGGTGCTGTGGCCACTGCCCGAGGACCCGTCGTGGCGGGGTGGGCTGCTCATGCACGAGTCGTTCCACCGGCTGCAACCGGAGATCGGCCTGAACGTGGCCATGACCGAGAACCATCACCTCGACTCGGCCGCGGGGCGACGGTGGATGCGGATGGAGTGGCGGGCGCTCGCCGATGCGCTGGCGTCACCGACGCCGCTGGAGTCGGAGGCGTTGCGTGACGCCCTCGTCTTTCGCGCGTACCGGCAGTCGCTGTTCAAGTCGGCGCGGGTCGAGGAGCGGGCGCTCGAGCTCTTCGAGGGGCTGGCCGAGTACACCGGCCTGCGGCTGAGCGGTCTCGACGCCGCCGCGCAGTGGAAGCGGGCGATCGGGGGCCTGCATCGCTACGACCGCATGCCGAGCTTTGCCCGCAGCTTCGCGTACGGGTCGGGGCCGCCGTACGGGCTTCTGCTCGATCGCGCGCGGCCCGGGTGGCGCGAGCACGTGGACGGAAGCAGCGACCTCGGACGCATGTTGCGGGCGGCGGTGGGATGGCGTCTGCCGCCCCGGGCACAGCTCGAGGCGGAGGCCGAGCGACGGTCGGAGGCGTACGGCGGGGCGGAGGTCGCGGCCGAGGAGATCGCCCGCGACGACGCACGGCAGGCCCGCGTGGCCGCGCTCCGCGCGCGGTTCTTCGACGGTCCCGTGCTGGTCGTCGACCTGAGCGGCGGGACCAATTACACGTTCAACCCGCACGACGTCCACGCACTCGATGGGCTGGGCACGTACTACGGGACGTTTCGGTTGGCGGGGCCGTTCGGCATCCTGGAGGCTCCCGGCGGCGCGCTCATGATCGAGACGAAGCGCGGCCGCCGTCGCGTGACGGTGCCGTTGCCGAACGATCGCGACCGCGACACACCGCCGGTTGCCGGTCCGGGGTGGACCCTCGAGCTGGCGCCGCGGGCCACGATCGGCCCGGGACCACGCGAGGGGGACTTGATAGTGAAGGCCGACTGATCGCGCAGCCCCCCCGGTCCGAAGAAACCAAGGCGGCACGACGCCGCCGGTCCCCCGCGCAGTCCCTGCACCCGCCGGACGGCGGTGCGAAAAATAGAAATGTGAACCGCCGATCAATGTCCAGGAACCCAGGCGGCAGGACGCCGCCGGTGTATTTGGGCGTCCGGACGGTCTCTGCGAGCCGCACGACGCGGCGTCATCGCGCGGGCGCCTGCGCACGACAAGCACGTTGACCGTCCAAGGGCAGGACGCCCGTCGTTGACCTACGTCCGGCCGAAGAAGGCGAGCCGCAAGGACGCGGCGTCTCGCGCGCAGGGGTCGACGTCGCGACGGGCACCGGCAGGACGCCGGGCGGGACGCGTGAATGACACGGTTCGAGTTCATGACGATCTCCCGTTGCACGACTCCGAACGGTCTCGTGCAAGGCGTGTCGCGTCGGGCTGGTTGGGTCGGGCGGCTGCGCGGCGAACGGTGCCCGACGCCGGTGTCGGACACCTGCGTCAGACACCTCGCGTTCTTCTGTTCTGGCGTGGGGGAATGACGGGCATCCTGCCCTTGGGCGGTGAACGTGCTTGTCGCGCGCCGGCCCCGGCGTGTTTGACGCCGCGTCCTGCGGCTCGACCTCAGTTGCCGGACGCCCCAATACACCGCCGGCGTCCTGCCGGCTGGGTTCCTGGGCATGTATCTGCGGTTCGAATTTCTATTTTTCGCACCGCCATCCGGCGGGTGCAGGGACTGCGCGGGGGACCGGCGGCGTCGTGCCGCCTGGGTTTCCTCGGTTCGGGCGGTTGCGCGATGGGGGGTTGGTGCTGGTCTTGCGGTGCGCCGGTCTTCGCGTCGACCGGCGCGGTTGCCCGGCGTCCTAGGGGATTGCCTCGCGCAGAGGACCCCTGCGCGTGCAGGATCGCGATGGGGACCGGCGGCGTCGTGCCGCCTCGGGTTCTTTGGGTCGGGTGGTTGCGCGATGGGGGTTTGGTGTTGGTGTTGTGGCGAGCCGGTGTTTGCGTTGATAGCGCTGTTGCCGGGCATCCTGCCGGCTTGCCTCCGCAGAGGGCCCCTGCGCGCGAGACGCCGCGTCCTTGCGGCTTGCTCTCTTCGGTTTGGACGTGGGGGAATGACGGGCGTCCTGCCCTTGGGCGGTGAATTTGCTTGCCGGACGCGGGACCCCCGCGCGATGACGCCGCGTCCTGCGGCTCGACCTCAGTTGCCGGACGCCCCAATACACCGCCGGCGTCCTGCCGGCTGGGTTCCTGGACATGGAACAGCGGTTCACATTTCTATTTTTCGCACCGCCATCCGGCGGTGCCGGGACTGCGCGGGGGACCGGCGGCGTCGTGCCGCCTTGGGCAGGTTGGGTCGGGCGGTTGCGCGATGGGGGTTGGTGCTGGTCGTGCGGTGCGCCGGTCTTCGCGTTGAGCACGCGGTTGCCCGGCATCCTGCCGGCGTGCCTCGCGCAGAGGACCCCTGCGCGCGAGACGCCGCGTCCTGCGGCTTGCCTTCTTCGGCGGGGACGCGGGGGAATGACGGGCATCCTGCCCGGGGATGGTCAATGTGCTTGCCGGACGCGGGGGGCAGTGCTTTGACGCCGCGTCCTGCGGCTCGACCTCAGTTGCCGGACGCCCAAAGACACCGCCGGCGTCCTGCCGGCTGGGTTCCTGGACATGAATCAGGGGTTCACATTTCTATTTTTCGCACCGCCATCCGGCGGTGCCGGGACCGCGCGGGGGACCGGCGGCGTCGTGCCGCCTTGGGCAGGTTGGGTCGGGCGGTTGCGCGATGAGCGCGGGTGTGCCACGGACAGCGAAGCGTCCGTGCCGTCAGCGTCCATCGCGAAGGGGGGTGTGACTCCCCTGCCCAACCGGACGACGCAGGCCACGGGCGTCTCGTTGTCGCGGGCACCTTGGAACGGACGCGATCACCGCGTGAGACAGCGCTCTACAGCGGCAGCGACTCCAGCTCTTCGGCCACCGCGTCCATCAACCGCTTCATCGTCGGGGGTCCGAAGTCGAATTCCAGCTCAGCGGCGGCGAACAGTTCCGGCAGGGGCCGTGCGCCGCCGAGGGTCATCGCGCGGCGGTAGTTGGTCATCGCGCGGTTCTGATCCTCCCGCGCCTGGAGCCAGAGCTGGAGTGCCCCGAGCTGCGCGATGCCGTACTCGATGTAGTAGAACGGCACCTCGAAGAGGTGAAGCTGCCGCTGCCAGGAGACCGCGCGGAACTGCTCGAGGCCGGTCCAGTCCACGGCGGCGCCGAATCGATCGTTGAGCTCCAGCCACGTCGCCTGTCGCGTCGCCCGGTCGTGGCCGGGGTTCGTGTACAGCCAGTGCTGGAACGCGTCGATCGTGGCGATCCACGGGATGAGCCGCGCGAGCGCCTCCAGGTGCACGCGTCGAGCGCGGGCGGCTTCGGCGTCGTCGTAGAACTCGCCGAGGTACGGCTGGCAGATCAGCTCCATGCTCATGGAGGCGACCTCGCAGAACTCGATCGGCGCATGCCGGTAGTGCAGCAGCGGATCGGCTCGGCACAGGATCGAGTGGAACGCGTGTCCCGCCTCGTGGATCATCGTCTCCAGGTCGTTCTGCATGCCTGCCGCGTTCATGAAGATGAACGGCTTGCGGATGCGGTCGCGGTTCTCCTGGTAGCCGCCCGGCGCCTTGCCCTTGCGGGTGGCGAGGTCGAGGCTCTCGCCGTCGCGAAGCGAGTCGAACATCGCGCCCAGCTCCGGGTCGAGCCGGTGGAAGATCTTCGAGGTCTTCGTCACCAGCTCATCGACGTCCTTGAAGGGACGCAGCGGGTCGCGTCCCTTGATATCGACGCCCAGGTCCCACGGCCGCAGCGACTCGACGCCGAGCGCCTCCTGGCGCTCGCGGTTGAGCGACCGCATGACCGGTACGCACACCTCCTCGGCCCCGCGGTGGAAGTCGGCGCACGCGGCGGGGCCGTAGTCGAATCGGTGCATGGCCTTGAAGGCGTAGTCGCGATAGTTGTCGAAGTCCGCGTTCCGGGCGATGCGGCCGCGGAGGTCGAGCATCTTGTCGAAGATCACGCTCAGCGTCTCGTGATCTCGGTAGCGACGCTCCGAGACACCACGCCAGGCGGCTTCCCGCGTCGCGCGATCGGTCACCTCGAGGTACGTCGCCATCTCCGGCAATGTCCGTTCCTTGCCCTCGAACTCGACCGTCATCGCGCCGGCGACCTCGCTGAATTCCTGGCCGAGCTTCGTGTCCTCGGTCTCCAGCGGGACGTTCTCGGGCCGGTACAGCTCGACCTCGGCCGTCAGGTCGCGGAGCAGCACTTCGTAGCGCTGCGTATCGAGACCGTCCCGGTGGGGGCTCTCGACGATCTTGCGATCCAGCTCGAAGCCGGTCTCCTTCAGCTTCGGGGAGACGTTCTCGACGAAGTCGAGATAGCCCTTCTTCGCCGCCTCGTCGTCGGTGTGACATGTCATCCGGATATAGAGGTTGGCCCGCGCCTCGGCCGCCGCCGCGTCGAGCTCGCTGCGATCGAGAATGAGCTGCTCCAGGCAGTTCGCGCACTTGAGGGCGCGGTCGAGCAGGGCCTGGTACAGCGGAGCGAGCGTCTCCCAGCGGGTGGCGTCGATGTCGGCGGGCACGAAGTCGGTCGGTCCCGCGGGCGGGTGGGTCACGGTGGACATGGGGTACATCCCTCGATTCGGTGATTAGGTCCTGTCTGATGCCTCAGAATCCGCATCGTGCGACACGGTATCGCCGTGACGCGGCCCGAGCCACCGGCTAGGCCGCGGCTCGCTCCCGCGCGAGCCGGCGGTCGTGGCGGTGCATGATCAGCAGCAACGCCAGCAGACCCACCACCAGGCACACGTCGGCGATGTTGAAGATCCACGGGTAGAGCCCACGGCTGCCGTCCGGCCACGACCAGCCGAAGGGCAGGCTGACGCCGGGAAAGAGCAGCAGCAGATCGCGTACGACGCCGAACTGCAGCCGGTCGTAGAGGTTGCCGAGGGCGCCGGCGAGGACGGCCGCCAGGGCGATGTGATACCACGCGGCGGTCGGCGAGCTCCGCGCGAAGGCAATCGCGATCGCCACCGCCGCGATCAGGCTGAACACCACGAACACCCAGCGTCCCCCCTGTCCGAGTCCGAACACCGCCCCGCGGTTGAGCGTCAGATGCAGGCCGAGGATTCGCGGGACGACGATGCGGGTGGCGTGCGCCGGCACGATGAGCTCGGCCGGGCTTCCCGGCGTCTCGGCGAGCCGCACCGGGGCGTCCGCGACGCGTTCGAATGCGACGTGCTTGGAAACGAGGTCCGCGGCGAGGAGGAGCGCGATGACGATCAGGAAGCGGGCGATCGCGGAGGGCGCGCGGAGTGCGCGGGGGTGGGAAGCGCTGTCGGTGACGGGAGGATCGGGCACGGGGGGATGATACCGCCGGGGGTCCGGGGGCGGGGCCGCGTCCGCGTCCGCGGCCGCGTCCGTGTCCGTGTCCGGGTCCGCGTCCGTGTCCGTGTCCGGGTCCGTGTCCGGGTCCGCGTCCGTGTCCGCGTCCGCGTCCGTGTCCGCGATTCCCTCCTCCGGGTGCCACGGACAGCGAAGCGTCCGTGCCGTCAGCGTCCATCGCGATGGGGTGGTTGACTCCCCCGCAGAACGGACGACACACGGCACGGACGCTGCGCTGTCCGTGGCACCACCTCGTGGGTCTGCGTCCGGAGCTGCCTCCGCGTCCTACGACGTCACGGCCTCGACCACGACGCGTTCCCCCGTCCGGGTTGCGACGGCGGGGACGCCGAGTGCTTCCTCCAGACGCCGGGCGAGAAAGTCGGCGTGCAGCTCGTCGTCGCACCGCACGAACAGCGTCGAGCCGGAGCCGGAGAGGTGGGCCGGGCGTTCCGCGTGGCCGGCGATCGCTTCGCGCAGCGTTGCCAGCGTCGGCGTGAGGTCGAGGGCGGGGGCCATCAGGTCGTTGAACGGTTCGCCGCCGCCCGTCGCCAGCGTCCGGATCGCGTCGGGACGGAACTCCGACGCCCCCAGCTCGTCGAAACGCCGGTACACGGCCGCCGTCTCGCACGCGGACTCTGGGAACACCAGCACGGCGTGCAACGTGTCGGCGGTCGGTTGCCGGTCGACGTCGTCGCCGACTCCCCCCACGATCGCGTTGCCGCCGTAGACGAGGAACGGGACGTCGGCGCCCAACTCCAGGCCGATGCCCGCCAGCGTGTCGTCGCTCAACCCGAGCTCGAACAGCTCGTTCACCGCGTGCAGCATGCCCGCCGCATCGCTGGAGCCTCCGCCCAGACCGCTGCCGAGCGGGATGCGTTTCTCGAGCTTCATCTGGAGCGGCAACGCCCGTTCGCAGTACCGCTCGAGCGCGAGGTGGGCACGCACCGCGAGGTCCTTCGTGATCGACCAGTCGATCTCACGCGGGCGTCGGGCCTCGGCGTGCCAGAGGATCGCGTATCGCGAGAGGCGATCCGGCGGCAACCGGGTGATCGTCAGCTCGTCGGCGAGGTCGATCGTCGTCATCCAGGAGCAGATCGGATGCAGCCCGTCCGGACGCGGCGGACCGACCGCCAGCGCGAGGTTCAGCTTGGCCGGGCAGCGGGCGGTGAGCGTCTCGGACATGCCGACAAGGATAGAGCCGAAGCCGGGCCGCGGGCTTGCCGCGGGCGGAAACGGCTCGGCGTCACCGTGATTCGGGCCGATAGAAGTCGGGAACCGTGTCCATGCCCACCGCCGATCCATCGAGTGTCCTGGTCGCCCACCGCGGTGACACCGCCGCCGCGCCGGAGAACACGATTCCCGCCGTGCAGGCGGCGCTCGTGGCGGGGGCCCGGTTCGTCGAGTTCGATGTGCAGCTCACGGCGGACGAGGTTCCGGTCGTCATCCACGACGAGCGGCTCGCCCGCACCGCCGGCGTCGACCGGAGCGTGCACGATCTGACGGCGGACGAGCTGGCTTCGATCGGCGTGCGGATGCCGGGATCACCCGCCTCGGACGGCGTCGCCATCCCGACGCTGGACGCGATGATCGGGGTCATCCGGCTCGCCCCCACGGTCACGGCGTTCGTCGAAATCAAACGCTCGAGCCTCCGCCGGTTCGGCCGGACCGTCGTCGTCGATCGCGTGTCGCCGCCCCTCGCCGCCGCCCCGACGCAGGTCGTCGTCATCTCCTACGACGCCGGGGCGATCCGCGAGACGCGGGAACGCCTCGGACGCCGGATCGGGTGGGTGATCGAACGCTGGGACGACACGAGTCGCGTCGAGGCGGAGCGGCTCGCGCCGGACTTCCTGTTCGCAGACCGCCGCACGCTCCGCGCCGACGACACGCCGCTCTGGGCCGGGGCGTGGACATGGGTCGTCTTCGACGTCGACGATCCGGCCGACGCGAGACGCTTGTCGCAGCGTGGCGTCACGCTCTTCGAGACCCGCACCTTCGCCGCGACCGCCGCGGCGTTCCGGGAGGCGGGACCGTGACCGACCACTACGACATCGCCATTGTCGGCGGGGGCATCCACGGCGTCGGTGTGGCGCAGGCCGCGGCGGCGGCGGGTCACTCGGTCCTGGTCATCGAAGCGCGGGCGCTCGCCGCGGGCACCTCCAGCCGATCGAGCAAGCTCATCCACGGGGGGTTGCGGTACCTGGAGACGGGGCAGCTTCGGGTCGTGCGGGAGTGCGTGCGCGAGCGTGCGCTGCTGTTGCGTCTCGCCCCCGCCCTTGTTCGGCCCCAGCAGTTTCACCTGCCGATCTACCGCCACACGCGTCGCCGGCCGTGGCAGATTCGCTCCGGTCTCTCGCTCTACGCCGCACTCGGCGGCTTCCGCGGAGCAGCCCGGTTTCGCCGGCTTCCCCCCGCGGAGTGGGGCGACCTGGACGGGCTCGTGACGGACGATCTCCAGGCCGTGTACGCGTACATGGACGCACAGACCGACGACGCCGCGCTGACCCGAGCGGTCATGCAGTCGGCGCTTGCGCTCGGCGCGCAGCTCGCCGTGCCCGCCCGGTTCGTGAGCGGCCGCGTGGATGGCGGGGGGGTCGAGGTCGAGTACGAGGAAGACGGCACCCGGCGGGCGTGCCGGGTCGACGCGCTCGTCAACGCCGCCGGACCGTGGGCGTCACAGGTGAACGACGCGGTGTCGCCGCGGCCGCGGTCGGTCGAGGTCGAGCTCGTCCAGGGCGCGCACGTGCTGCTCGCGGGCACGCTTCGGCGGGGCATCTATTACTTGGAGGTGCCGTCGGATCGCCGTGCGATCTTCGCCATGCCGTGGGAGGAGGCGGTCCTCGTCGGAACGACGGAGACGCCGTTCGCAGGCAATCCGGACAACGTGCGTCCGCAGACCGAAGAGATCGCGTACTTGCGGGACGCCGTCGGCCGGTACTTCCCGAACCTCGGCGGTGACGACGAGCCGCTCGATGCGTTCGCGGGTCTGCGGGTCCTGCCCGCGACGCGGGGCGCTGCCTTTCGCCGTTCGCGGGAGACGATCATCGACGGTGACGATCCCCGGACGCCACGGGTCATCACGATCTACGGCGGCAAGCTCACCGCGTACCGCGCCACCGCCGAGCGGGTGATGGAGCGCTTGGCGGCGACGCTGCCCCTCCGCCCGCGGCGGGCACGCACGGACACGCTGCCGCTGGAGCCGGCGTCCGCATGAACGACGCCGAGACGCTGTGGCTGACGATCGACCAGGGCGGCCACGCCAGCCGCGTGATCGTCTACGACCCGCGGGGCGAGCCGGTCGCGACCGCGGCCGCCCCGATTACCACGGTGCGGCCCGGGCCGGATCGCGTGGAACACGATGGCGAGGAGATCGTCCGGTCCGTGCGGACGACGTTGGACGCGGTCGCGAGCACGCTCGGCACGGACACGCGACGCGTGCAGGCGGCGGGGCTCGCGACCCAACGGTCGAGCGTCATCGCCTGGGATCGGGTGAGCGGCACGCCACTGAGCCCGGTGCTCTCCTGGCAGGATCGCCGTGCGGCCGCGTGGCTTGCCGCCCTCCCGGCGCACGAGCCGCCGATCGCGGACACCACCGGCCTCGTCTGCAGCCCGCACTACGGGGCGTCGAAGCTCCGGTGGCTGCTGGATCACGTCGGGTCCGTGCAGCACGCCGCGGCGGAGGGGCGACTTGCGTTCGGGCCGCTGGCGAGCTTCCTGCTCCATCGCCTGACACGCGAGCGTCCGTTTCTCGTCGATCCCGCCAACGCTTCGCGCACGTTGCTGTGTGATTGGAGAACCGGCACGTGGGCGTCGTCGCTGCTGACCCACTTCGGCATCGACCCCGCCACGCTCCCGCAGTGCGTGGCGAGCCGCGGCGACTTCGGGAGCCTCGACCACCCCGATCTGGGTGGCGTGCCGGTGCGGGTGATGACGGGCGATCAATCCGCGGCGATCTTCGCGAGCGGCGTTCCCGCGCCGGCGCAGACGCTGGTGAACGTGGGCACCGGCGCCTTCGTCCAGCGACTGACGCAGGTGCCGCCGGACACCGCGGGCGGCTTGCTCCGCAGCATCGTGTGGCGTGACGACACCGTCACCCACTTCGCGCTCGAGGGAACCGTGAACGGCGCCGGTGCCGCGATCGACGAGGTGGCCGCGATGGTCGGCGTCGACCCCGCCGACGCGATCCGGCGTCTGCCGGCGGCCCTCGACGCCGCGACGCCACCCCCGCTTTTTCTCAACGGCGTCGGCGGTCTGGGCTCACCGTACTGGCGCCCGGACTTCACATCGCGGTTCATCGGCGAAGGGGCGACAACCGAGCGGTTGGCCGCCGTCGTCGAGAGCATCGCCTTCCTGCTCGCGGTCAATATCGGCGTCATCGAGGCCACGCTCGGCCCCACCGCGACGCTCCTCGTCACGGGCGGGGGCGCGACGCTCGACGGGCTTCTCCAGCGGCTGGCCGATCTCACGGGGCGCTGGGTCGAGCGTCCGGCCGAACGCGAAGCGACCACGCGGGGGCTCGCCTTCTTTCTGTCGCAATCGCGGGCGTGGACCGCATCGCCGGTGGAGCGATTCTCCCCCGGCTCGAATCCGGCGCTCCACGACCGGTTCGCCCGGTGGCAACGCGAGCTCGACGCCGCGTTGGCGGACACGGGCGAATCCGAATCAACTCCGGGTTGAGAGCCGCGCACGATTCTGCGGGCCTTCGCGTACTCTCTTCTGGCGAAGCGTTTCGTCGCCTCTCTCGGGAGCCATGGGATGAACCGAATCGACGTTGCGGCCACCCTGATCGCCGGCGGCGGCTTCGTGTGCGTCCTCGCCCCCGTGTTGGGACAGATGGAAACGGTCGACACGCTCGGATCGTCGCTGAACAATCTCCGTGTCATCCACGGGGGCATGATGTGTTACAGCCGCGACTGGAACGGGCGGCAGTTCACCGCGGTTCCCGACGACTTCGGTGCGTACGAGGGAAACTGCTTCGAGTACATCCACCAGACGGGCTGTTACCCGCCGCTCTACCTCGGCTGGAGCTGCGGTCCGACGCTTCTTTACCAGTTCGGGGTCGGGTGTTCGGCGCTCGGGTCGAGCGTGACGTGCGGGGGGAATCTGTCGACCACGATTCCCATCAACTTCAACTCCGCCCGGTACGCGTACGGCTCGTTCCGCCTCGCCAACGCGCGGCCGCTGCACGAGTACCTCGGGGGTCGGTTCTACGACCCTGTCTTCTACGCCTCCGCCGACACCGAGGTGTACGCCGCGGCATCGGAGTTCTTTCCGCTCGACTGCGAGTTCGCGAGCACCGAGCTCATCCCCACCAGCTATGCGCTCTCGCCGGCGGCGATGTACCACCCGGACGTGATGCGCGCTCCGTCGCGTGGCGGATTCCAGTCACCGGAGTCGCTTCCGCACGGGTACGTTTCGCCGGCGGTGGATCAGGCCCTCCACCCGAACCTCAAGACCTGGATGATCGAGAACAACTGGCTGCGGACGAGCCCCGCCCGCTGCCATCCGGCCTTCGAGGATCCGTGGCTTGCGCTCACGTCGGTGTGCAGCGGCTACCTGTTCAACCACGGTCTCGACGCCGCCCCGGCCTCCCTCTTCTACGACGGATCCACCGACACGCTCCGAACCGCCGACGCGGTGGCCGACGATGCGCGGATCCTGATGCAGAGCGGTGGCGTGGATGGGCTGTGGAGTCGTGACACGCCGTTCGGCGCGACCGGGTACTACGGCGAGCACTCGTTCGACGGTGTCCTGGCCAGCCACCACATGTTCACGACGGATGGCATCCGCGGTCGGGACCGGCTGCGAAACGCCCGTCCCTCCGCCGCCGCTCTCTCGCCCGGAGACACCAGATGAACCAGCGGTCATTCCGACCGGGCTTTGCCCTCCTGGACCTCGCGATGCTCCTTGCCGCCACCGGCGCCCTGGTGGCGGTCTCGCTTCCCATGCTGGCATCGACGAGCTGCGACTCCCGTGAGCAGAAATCGATCGAGCAGCTCCGTCGCCTCGGGATGGCCCACGCGGCGTACGCGGCGGACTGGGACGACCGCCAGTTCACGCTCGCGCGTGACGACCTCGGTCTCGCCGGGGGAAGCTGCGCCGCCTACCAGGCCGCGTTCGGCTGTCATCCGCCGGTCGGGCTGGGCGTGGGGTGCGATGGTTCGGACATCGGCTACTACTTCGGATGCGGCGGCGCGGGCGGGAGCTGCAACAACTTCGTCGTCGTGCCGCCGATCAACTTCTCCGGTGTGTTCGAATCCGCCGGGTCGTTCCGCCTGCCCGCCGCCCGCGGCTTCCACGAGTACGTCGGTGGCCGCTTCTTCGACCCGGCGTTCTACGCGCCGAAGGACGACGTGGTCCGCTCGTTCATCGAACCGCTCCTCGACGCCGAGTGTCTGCCCGGCGACCTCGACGTGGCGAGCGTCTTCTCGGCCAGCTACGTGACGAGTCCGGCTGCGATGTACCACCCCGAGGTCTTCGGCGCGACCACGGGGGAGTGGGATGATCCGGATGATCTGCCGTTCGGGTACGAGTCACCGACGGTGAGCCAGGCGAAGCATCCCTCGCTCAAGTCGAGAATGCTCGAACACCATTGGCTGCAGAACCGGCCCGAGCCCTGCAATCCCGCCTTCGCCACCGGATACGGCGACTGCGAACCGTACTACTTCAACCACGGGCTCCAATCGCGACCGATGACGTTGTTCTACGACGGCCACGTCCGCGGCTTGTCGACGCTGGAGGCGATCATGGCGGACGCGCGGGTCGTGACGCAGACCGACGGCGAGGAGTACCTCTGGCTTCGCGACACGCCCCTTGGCGACAACGGGTACCTGATCGACTACTCGTACGACTTTGCGCAAACGAGCTACCACATCCTGACCGCCCGCGGCATCCGCGGTCGCGACACGGTGTCCGCGGGCGCGCCGTGAGGAAACGCGTCGGTGCCACGGACAGCGCTCAGGGTGCCACGGACAGCGAAGCGTCCGTGCCGCGAGCGTCCGTCGCGGTGGGGTATTTGACTCCCCATCGCGATGGACGACGCACGGCACGGACGCTTCGCTGTCCGTGGCACCATTGGGGGGGGTGTGGGGTGGGAGTGGGGGGGTGCTACCGGTTGAGCCACGCGACCATCGTGCGGGTGACGAGGTCGGCGGCATCCTGCTGGACGAAGTGACCGGCGCCGGGGATGGTCACGAGCGTCAGGTCGGCGTCGATCCACTCCCACGTGTCGTTCAATCCGCTGGCGAGCAAGGCCTGGTCCTCGAGGCCGTGGAACATCAGGACGGGCATGGTGACCGGCGGCGGGGGGGGTGGGCCCGGGTCCGCGACCACGTCCGTGTCCGCGACCGTGTCCGTGTCCGCGTCCGCGACCGCGACCGTGTCCGCGTCCGTGTCCGCGTCCGCGACCGTGTCCGCGTCCGTGTCCGTGTCCGCGTCCGTGCTCGCGTTGCCCGTGCTCCGCGGGAAGTTGCGTTTGTAGTAGTTCAGCATCGCCTCGAAGTCCGAACGCTCGAACGCCTCGACGTACCGCGCCCGGGCCGCCTCATCCGTCACCCAGCTCGCCAGCCCCTCGGCCGTCAGCGTCTCGTGCGCACCCTCTTCCTGAAACCGACGGGCGTACGCGCTGTTGGCCTGCTGCTGCGGATTCTCACGCCACTCACGCATCATGCCCCGCGGGTGCGGAAGGTTGAGGATGATCAGCCGTTCCGTCATCTGCGGTCGCGTCATCGCGAACCACCACGCGATCGCGCCGCCCCAGTCGTGACCGGCGACGACGGCCCGTTCGGAACCGGCGTCGCGGATGACCGCAGCCACGTCCGCCATGAGCAGCCGCATGTCGTATTGCTCGACGCCGCGTGGCTTGTCGCTGAGGTTGTAGCCCCGCAAGTCGACGGCGGCGACCGTGTGACTCGCGGCCAGGGCCTCCATCTGGTGCCGCCAGGTGTACCAGTAGTCGGGGAAGCCGTGAAGCATCACCACGAGCGGCCCTTCTCCCAGCGTGACGTAGTGAATCTTGACGCCGTCGCTGTCGGCGTAGTGGTGCGTGACGCGATCCTCGATCGACGGGGGACGCGCAGGCACGGACGCGGACGCGGCCACGGACGCGGACACGGCCACGGACGCGGGCACGGACGCGGACGCGGCCACGGACGCGGACCCGGCCACGGACGCGGACCCGGACACGGCCACGGCCACGGACACGGCCACGGACGCGGACACGGCCACGGACCCGGCCACGGACCCGGACACGGACGCGGACACGGCCACGGACCCGGACCCGGACGCGCCCTCGCTTCTCAGCCGGCTCGACCCGGATCAGGGCCCCCGCAACACACCCCGCCCCTGACGCAACCGGATCACGATCGTCCCCGCCGTCAGCAACGCCAGCGCAAGCACGAT
>JABDLI010000225.1 GCA_013003065.1 Phycisphaerales bacterium
GCGTTCAGCGAACGACCAACTCAGGCCGAGGGCGGCAGGACGCCGCCCGTGGATGCGCAGGGCGTCCGAACGTCACCGACGTGTTTGCGCGGTTGGGAGAGAATTGGATTTGGAATGGGAATGGGAAGGGGAATGGGAGGGGGAAGTGGAATTGGACCCGGAGAGTGGGGACCCGGGCAATCGTGAATTGGAAGTCGGAGGGCGGCAGGACGCCGCCCGTGGAAGCACGGGGCGTCCGGAGGTCACCGGCGTGCTTGCGCGGTTAGGCGGAGAGAAGGTGGCACAAACCCCTTCCTGCCCGCGGACGCCCATCGCGCAATCCCCCGACCCAACCTGCCCGAGGCGGCAGGACGCCGCCGGTCCCCGCGCAGCCTGCACCCGCCGGAGGCGGTGCGAAAAATAGTCCGAACCCACGCTGAACCATCCAGACGCGAGCCCGCAGGATGCGGGCGGTGTCTTTGGGCGCTCCGCCGTCCTGTGCCTCGCCGCAGGATGCGGCGGATCGAGCGTGGGTCGGTTCGGCGCCGGACGACTCAGCGTTCAGCGAACGACCAACTGAGGCCGAGGGCGGCAGGACGCCGCCCGTGGAAGCACAGGGCGTCCGGAGGTCACCGACGTGTTTGCACGGTTGGGAAGAATTGGATCTGGAGTGGGAAGGGGAAGGGGAAGGGGACCCGGAGAGTGGGGACCCGGGGAATCGTGAATTGGAATCCGGCAAGGCGGCAGGACGCCGCCGGTGGATGCGCAGGGCGTCCGGATGTCTCCGCCACTGACAAAAAGAAAAACCCCCGAAGCAGCGGTGGGAACCGCTTCGAGGGGAGGGAAGAGAAGAAGCCGAGTGCCCCTCAACGGAGCTGGCTTCCCCAGGCGTTGCGGTGGTCATCCATGCACCACCCGCCATCTCACGGCAATGGGAACGAGGCGTTGGAGAAGGTCTCGACGGATCCTTCAGGTCAGATCCGTGAACCGGCGTGGCCGCATCCTTCGGCCACCCGATGGACAAGTAAGTTCCATCCACTCGCCGACCGAAAGTCTCTCCTTTCCGTGCCTCTGGGTCATCACCGCGAAAGGTGGGGCGGCCCTCGGAGCGGGGGGCCGCCGGACCATTCCTTTGTCGATCAGCTGCAACCCATCGAGTTGCCGCAGTTCAAGCACTTGTAACACGTTCCGTTGCGCACCGTGATCGCGCCGCAGACGTCACACGCGGGCGCGTCGCTCTGCATCGCGGCGTTCGACTGATCGATCACCCGAGCGACCGCGACGGTCGCATGCGTCTCGACGGTCGTCGATTCGGAGGAAACGACGGACGCGATCACGGAGCCGGCACCAGCGACCGGGGGCGTCGGGGTCGTGTCGATCCTCGCCTCGCCGGCTGCGGGCGTGACCGGTGTCGCGAGCGTCGACGCACGCGGCGACGTCGCGTCCGTGTCGCTCCCGGAACCATTCCTTGACCATCGTTTGTCCTCCTTGACAGATGGGGCTGGCCGTTCCTCGGCCGTTTCCGTGGTTGCGCGTTGCGGGGCGTTGGCCTCCCGGTAGCCCGGGATGAACTCCATGCCGAGCCAGCGGAAGATGTAGTCGACGAGGCTCTTCGCGAACGGGATGTCGCGGTTGGCGGTCATCCCCATCGGCTCGAATCGCTGATGGGCGAATTTGTTCACGAGGCTCTCGACCGGAACGCCGTACTGGAGCGCGACGCTGATCGCCGTGCCGAGGCTGTCCATGAGGCCGCCGATCGTGGAGCCCTCCTTGGACATGGTGATGAACAGCTCACCGGGGGCGCCGCTCGCGTAGAGGCCGACCGTGAGGTACCCCTCGTGACCGGCGACGTTGAAGCGGTGCGTCAGGCTCGTTCGCGTGTCCGGCAGACGACGACGCATCGGCCGCTCGATGATCCGCTCGACGATCTTCTCGACGTAACGGGGTTCCTCGTCAGCCAGCGGGCTGATCTGGCTGACCTGGCTGACCTGCCTGGCCTGGCTGGCCTGGCTCACTTGACCGGCCAGGGACGTCGGGCTGGCCGCGGCCGGGCCGAGGATGGGCTCGGATGATGTCTCGGAGCTCGATATCACAGCCGCTGCTTCCGCAACTGCGGTTGATACTTCCCCCAAGGCTGCCTCCACCGCCTCCTCGTCTTCCTCGATGTCGTCCGCGTCGGTGCGGGCGCTCAGCGGCTGGCTCAGCTTCGAGCCGTCGCGGTAGAGCGCGTTGGCCTTGAGACCCAGCTCCCAGCTCAGCCAGTAGGCGGAGGCGATGTCCTCGACGTCGGCCTCCTTGGGCAGGTTGATCGTCTTGGAGATCGCACCGGTGATGAACGGCTGCGCGGCCGCCATCATCCGAATGTGCCCCTCGGTCGCAATGAAGCGACGGCCGATCTTCCCGCACGCGTTCGCGCAGTCGAAGACGGGCAGATGTTCGTCCCGGAGATGCGGCGCTCCTTCGATCGTCTGGGTGCCGCAGATCTCTCGGTTCAGATCGTCGATGGTCGCCCGCGAGAGCCCCAGGGCGACAAGGCCGTTGAACGACGCGTCGCCGCGGGCATCCTCCGGATCGATGCCGAGCGTCTCGAGAACGTGGGCCGGCATCGACCACGCGCCGAACGCGAAGCCCAGCTCGAAGACCGTCGGAAGCTGATTCTCGAGCGTGATCAGATCTTCCGATCGGTAGCCCTTCGACTCGAGGAACTCGCGAAACGTGCCGCCGTCGGCATCCGCATGCGACTCGGGCATCGGCACGTCCACGCTCAAGGCACCCATCACGTAGCGGACGATGTCGTCCCGCTTGTCGGGGCCGTAGCTGAGCGCCGTGAGCGCCGGGCGGAGCGACTCGTTGGCGATCTTGAAGTACCCGCCGCCGGCCAGCTTCTTGAACTTCACGAGCGCGAAGTCGGGCTCGACGCCGGTGGTGTCGCAGTCCATGAGGAGGCCGATCGTGCCGGTCGGCGCGATGACCGTCGTCTGGGCGTTGCGGTAGCCGTACTCCTTGCCCCACTTCAACGCATCGTCCCAGGCGCGGGTGGCGCGTTCGAGGAGGTCCATCGCGTTGGCCAACGTGACATCGCCCGAACGGAACAGCTCGTGATCGATGGGGACCGGGCGGATCGCCAGATCCTCGTACTCGGTCGAGGTCCGGCTCGTGCCGTACGCGGCGCGGCGGTGATTTCGGATGACGCGGAGCATCGACTCGCGATTGTCGGCGAAGCCGGCGAAGGCACCGTGCTCGGCGGCCATCAACGCGCTGGCCGCGTAGGAGCGACCGGTCAGGGTCGCCGAAATCGCGGCGCAGATCGCGCGACCCGCATCGCTGTCGTAGGGGATGCCCGCTTGCATGAGCATCGCGCCGAGGTTCGCGAAGCCGAGGCCGAGCGTCCGGTACCGATCGCTCTCGGCGGCGATCTCCCGGGAGGGGAACGCGGCCATAAGCACGCTGATCTCCAGGACCATCGTCCAGAGCTCGATCGCGTGCTCGAACTGCTCCACGTCGAAGACGCGGGTCGCCGGATCGTAGAACTCCAGCAGGTTGATCGACGCGAGGTTGCAGGCCGTGTTGTCGAGAAACATGTACTCGCTGCACGGGTTGCTGGCGTTGATCCGGCCGCTCGCCGGACACGTGTGCCAGGCGTTGATCGTCGAGTCGAATTGCACGCCCGGGTCGGCGCTGCGCCACGCGGCGTACGTGATCTGATCCCACAGACCCCGCGCTTCGATCGTCTTGATGATCGACCCATCGGTGCGGGCCGTGAGCGGCCAGTCCGCGCCGGACTCGACCGCTGCGAAGAACTCGTCCGTGAGCCGGACGGAGTTGTTGCTGTTCTGCCCGCTGACCGTGTAGTACGCCTCGCCGTTGAAGTCGTAATCGAGCTGGAGGCCGAGCCGCTCGGCGGCTTCGCGTTGATCGCCGTCGAGGTGCTTGAGCCCTTCGACCATGGCCGCCACCTTGAGCTCCTCGCGGACCTTCCAGTTGACGAACGACTCGATGTCCGGGTGATCGGCGTCGAGGCAGACCATCTTGGCCGCGCGTCGCGTCGTGCCGCCGCTCTTGATCGCGCCCGCGGCGCGGTCGCCGATCTTGAGGAAGCTCATGAGCCCGCTGCTGCGACCGCCGCCGGAGAGCGGCTCGTCCTCACCGCGGAGCGACGAGAAGTTCGTGCCCGTGCCGGAGCCGTATTTGAACAGACGCGCTTCGCGAACCCACAGGTCCATGATGCCGCCGTCGTTCACGAGATCGTCGTGGACCGCCTGGATGAAGCAGGCGTGGGGCTGCGGGTGGCTGTAGGCGTCGTCCGCCAGCATCTGCTGACCGGTCGCCGGATCGGTGACCCAGTGTCCCTGCGCGGGACCCGTGATCCCGTAGGCCCATTGGAGCCCGGTGTTGAACCACTGCGGGCTGTTCGGCGCGGCCATCTGGTGGAGCAGCATGTAGGCCAGCTCGTCGTAGAAGGCCTCGCCATCCTCGGGCCGATCGAAGTAGCCGTGCCGCTCGCCCCAGGAACGCCAGCAGCCGGCGAGACGGTGCACCACCTGCCGCACCGAGCGTTCCGGACCCGTCACGACGTCGCCATCCGCGTCGACCTGCGGCGTCCCGTCGTCCTTGAACTGCGGGACACCGGCCTTGCGGAAGTACTTGCTCACCATGATGTCGGTTGCAAGCTGGCTCCAGCTCTTCGGGACCTCGGCGTCGTTCATCTCGAAGACAACCGAGCCGTCGGCGTTGGTGATTCGACTCGATCGCTTCGTCCATTCCACCGTGTCGAAGACGGTGCGGTCGCGTTGATCGGGCAGGTCGGCGGTGAATCGGCGAGTGATCTTCATGAGTCGGCTTGCTTCCGTGGCTCGAAACGGAACGTGATGTGGCCCGGCCGGGAGCCGGGCGTCCGGAAGGAACGGGACGATCAGTCGACACGCGGCAGCGTCAGGCCGCTCTGGTCCTGGTACTTGCCCCTCTTGTCCGCGTAGCTGATCGAGCAAACCCGATCGGCCTTCAGGAAGATCATCTGGGCGATGCCCTCCCCGGCGTAGATCTTGGCCGGCAGCGGCGTCGTGTTGCTGATCTCCAGCGTGACGCGTCCTCGCCATTCCGGTTCCAGCGGCGTCACGTTGACGATGAAGCCGCATCGCGCGTACGTGCTCTTACCGACGCAGATCGCGAGGACGTCGCGGGGCACGTCGATGATCTCGACCGTCTCCGCGAGCGCGAACGAGTTCGGCGGCACGATGACGTGGTCGCGTCCCGTCTCGTTCGTGTCCACCGTGACGAACATGTCCTCGGCGAAGTGCTTGGGGTCCACGACCGCCTGGCCGCCGCTGCCGCGGGGATCGACGTTCGTGAACACCTTGAAGAGCGAGCCGACCCGGACGTCGTACCCGTAGCTCGAGACGCCGTAGGAGACCCGTCCGGGACGTTTGATGTTGTCCTCGAACGGCTCGATGCCGACGACTTCCTTGATCTGTGTATCGCAAAGCACGGTCATTGGTCTTCCCTCGACCTGCCGGACAAACCAACACGTTTCCGCGGCGGCCGGCACCACCGTGGACCCGAACACGATCCTATCATCCGCGTCGGAGACAAAGCCGCCGAATCGCCGGCCAAGCCGAGGATCCGGACCAGCGTCCGGCCGATCGTGCCGCCCACCGCGACCCGTCGATCGTCTGCCTTGAGTCCCGCGAGAAGCCCACCTGCGTCTCCCTGGGGCGTGCCGCCTCGACACGCGAGCAGTGCTCGTGACCCCCTGATCTGGTCTCACCGGAGGTCGCTGAGGTCGGGTCTGCCCCGAACCCCAACCCGTATCGTACCACAACATATGGGGTCTTCAACAATCTTACCATCCCGAATGTTGTGAGTCGCGTCCCGGCGAGCGGTTCGGCCCGAACCTCCGGCCGAGCGGGAACTTAGCAGGAATCAAACAAGCCGGCGAATCCCACCGATGGTGTGGAGAACCTGCCGCCATCAGTGCCGTCCCCCACATCTAGTAGAGGCACCCATTTTGGGCCCGCTTCGTGCCCTGGGGGCCTGCTAGACTCCGGCCATGCCGGATGTCACGGAGGCGATTACGGAGGGGTTGACCGACCCCCAGCTCGGGGCGGTGACCCACGTCGAGGGGCCGCTGCTGGTCCTCGCCGGCCCGGGATCGGGCAAGACGACGGTGGTCACCCGACGGGTCGCTCACCTGATCGATCAGGGCATCCCCGCCTGGCAGATCCTCGCCCTCACCTTCACCAACAAGGCGGCCGGCGAGATGCGAGAGCGGATCGACGCCATCGTGCCGGCCGACACCATGGGCCGACGCGGGCTCACGGTCGCGACGTTCCACGCGTTCTGCGCGCGTTTGCTCCGCCGATACGCCGACCGCGCCGGCATCGCCCCGCGGTTCGCGATCTACGACTCGGCCGATCAACGCGCCGCGATCAAGGCGGCGATCAAGGCCGCCGAGCTGAACGAGCGAAACTTCTCGCCGGCCGCCGTCGCGGGGACGATCAGCCAGGCGAAGAACCGGCTGCTCGACGCCGCCGGGTACGCGGCGGAGGCGAGCGACTTCTACGCCCGCTCGGTCGGCCGCGCGTTCACCGCGTACGCACGCATCCTGCGTGAGAACGACGCCGTCGATTTCGACGATCTCCTCGTCCTCACCGCGCGGCTGCTGCAACGCGACGAGGCCGTTCGCGCGGAGCTGCAGGATCGGTACGCCTACCTGCTCGTCGACGAATACCAGGACACCAACCACGCCCAGTTCGTCATCGCCGACACGCTCGCGTCGCGCCACCGGAACATCTGCGTCGTCGGTGATCCCGATCAGTCGATCTACGGCTGGCGGGGCGCGGATATCCGCAACATCCTCGAGTTCGAGCGGCACTATCCCGAAGCGACGATCGTGCCGCTGGGGCAGAACTTCCGCTCGACCGGGTTCATCGTGCAGGTCGCCGATCATCTGATCCAGCACAACCAGCAACGCAAGCACAAACCGCTGCACACCGAGCTCGGCGACGGCGAACGCCCGACGCTCAGCACGACCCGGGACGAGCGGCACGAGGCGCAGCTCGTCGTCGAGGACTTTCGCGCGCAGCACGAGGCGGGCACGCCGTGGAAGGAAATGGCGGTGCTGTACCGCATGAACGCCCTGAGCCGCGTGCTCGAGGAAGCGTTCCGCGACGCCGGCGTGCCGTATCTGATCGCGCGGGGAACCGCGTTCTACGATCGCAAGGAGATCAAGGACGCGTTGAGCTACCTGCGGGTCGTGGCGAACCCCAACGACGAGATAGCGTTGCGGCGGATCGTCAACACGCCCACCCGCGGGATCGGCAAGACCACGCTCGATCGCGTCGAGGCGGCGGCGCGGACGGCCGGCGTGCGGTTCGTGGAGGCCCTGCGGCGGGCCGACGAGGTGCCGGAGCTGAGCGTCCGCGCCCGCACGGCGATCGGGAAGTTCGTCGCGATGATCGACGGCTGGCGGGCCGCGGCGGAAGCGGGGGACACGGGGGGCGACGTGACCCCGCTCGCCGACCTCGTGGAACGGGTGGTTCGTGAGTCGGGGCTCGAGTCGCAGTACCGCGGCGATCGCTCCGACGACGATCGCGAGCGTCTGGAGAACCTCGAAGAGCTCATCAACGCCGCGGCCCAGCACACGCCGGCCGAGTCCGATGATCCGCCGATCGCCGGCGCACCGGCGCCGGCGGAACCGCACACGGCGCTCGACTGGCTGGAGTCGTTCCTGGAGTCCGTCGCGCTGGTCAGCGACGCCGACGCGATCGATCCCGCGAGCGGGTCGGTGACGCTCATGTCGCTGCACGCGGCGAAGGGGCTCGAGTTCGACGCCGTCGCGCTCGTCGGTCTGGAAGAGGGCATCCTGCCGCATCACCGCTCCGCGCTCGACGATGCCGAACTGGAGGAGGAGCGGCGGCTCTGCTTCGTCGGCATCACGCGGGCGCGGCGGCATCTGCTGCTTTCCCGCGCGATCGTCCGCACCCATCGCGGCTTGCGTGAACGGACGATGGCCAGCCAGTTTCTCGCGGAGATGCCGCCGGACGCGATCATCCAGACCGACCGGTCCGAGCCCGATCCGTTCGCGGACGACGGGTGGAACCCGGGCGGCCGCGGGCCGGGCGGACGGCTCGCCGAGTTCCCGGTCGGAAGCACGGTGCGTCACCCGAAGTTCGGCATCGGGCGGGTCGAGTCGATCTCGACCCGCGCGGCCGGCGCGACGGCCCGCGTGAGCTTCGCCCGCGTCGGAACGAAGACGCTCATCCTCGAGTACGCCCGTCTGGAGGCGGTGGAGTGACGCGGGCAACGAGCGTGCTCCGGTGAGCCTCGAGACGCGGGTGCTCGAGAGGTGTCACGCGTTGGGATTCGCTCGCGCGGGAATTGCCGACCCCGCCCCCACCCGGTACGCCCGCCCGCTCCTGGACTGGCTCGCGGCCGGTCGGCACGGCGAGATGGCCTACCTGCAGCGGCACGTCGCGTTGCTGCTGGACCCGGCCGGTCTGCTCCCCGGCGTCCGCGCGATCATCTGTGTCGCCGACCGCTACGCGAGCGGCGAGCCCGATCCGGCGTCGCCGGCTTTCTTCGGTCGCATTGCCCGTTACGCGCGGGGCCGCGACTACCACGATGTCATGCGTCGGCGGCTCCACCGCCTCGCCGACGAGCTTCGGGCGGATCATCCCGAGCACGCGTTTCGAGTGTGCGTCGACACGGCGCCGCTGCTGGAACGCGAGTACGCCGAACGCGCCGGCATCGGCGCGGTCGGCAAGCACACGCTCATCATCGACCGCGCCGTCGGCAGCTACCTGCTGCTGGGCGAGCTGCTGACGACGCTGCCGCTGGCGGCCTCCGCCCCCGCTCCGCCCGATCCGTGCGGTGCGTGCACGCGATGCATCGACGCCTGCCCGACCGACGCGATCACGCCCTGGTCCGTGGACGCCACCCGCTGCATCAGCTACGTGACGATCGAGCACCGCACGCGGACGGACGCCGAGATCGGCGTCCGGAGCGGCGACTGGATCTTCGGCTGCGATGTGTGCCAGGAGGTCTGCCCGCACAACCAGCCCACCGAACGCACCCGGGGGGCGGCGGTGGAAGAGGCGTACATTCCCCGACGCACCGGCTTCGACCTCGCGTCGATCCTGGAGTGGCGGGAATCGGATCGCCGGGAGGCGTTCCAGACCTCGGCTCTGAAACGAGCCAAGCTCGACATGATGAAACGCAACGCGCTCATCGCGGCTGCCAACGCCCTCGCCCGCGAGCCGCACGCCAGGCTGCGCGCACGAATCGAGGCGTTGGCCGAAGTCGAAGACGAGAGCGCGCTCGTACGCGAAACGGCGCGAGCCGTGCTGACGCGGTTGGGGTGAGAACTTTGATGACGCGCGCGAACTCGCACGAACGGTGCCACGGACAGCGAAGCGTCCGTGCCGTGCGTCGCCCGCGGCGGGGGGGGAGTCAGATTCCCCCTCGCGACGGGCGCTGAC
>JABDLI010000245.1 GCA_013003065.1 Phycisphaerales bacterium
GCGATGGACGCTGACGGCACGGACGCTTCGCTGTCCGTGGCACCTTCGAGACGGACGCGGTCCCGGTCGCGGTCGCGGACCCGGACCGGCCACGGACCCCGCCGCCCCCTACACCGTCAGCATCTGCGCCAAAACCCGCTGCATCCGCCCCTTCCCATGACTGCTCATCGCCGCCGTTCCCCGCAGCGGCGTGACCATGCCGTATCCGATCGCCACGTCGATCAGCAGCCAGGCGAGCGCCGCGGCGGTTTCGTCGTCTCGCACGACGCCCGCGGATTGCAAACCCTCGAGCTCCCCCGCGAGAAACCGGTGCAGCCGTACGAGGTGTCGTCGGATGGCGCGGACGACCCCCTTCTCCTCCCGCTCGCTCATGGCCTGGAAGATCACGCGATAGATGCGGCGACCGCGGTCGTGGGTGGCGGGGTTGCCGTCCAGCAGCGTGCGGAGCCGCGTGGCGGGATCGTCGATGCCGTCGAGCCGTTGCTGCCAGGCGGCGATCACCTCGGCGCCGACCGCCTCGATGAGCGTCTCGAAGAGGACACGCTTGCTCTCGAAGTGGCGGTAGAGGATCGGCTCGGTCACGCCGGCCGCGGCCGCAAGCTCGGCTGTGGTCGTGCCGTGGTATCCCCGCTCGGCGAAGAGACCGGCGGCGACCTCGAGCAGCTGCTCGCGTCGTTCCGGCGCTCGCATCCGCGCCATCACGCGGCTTCAGGCTGCGCGGCGTCGGGATGAATGTCGAGGTTCGCTTCGCCGCCGGGCAGCTTCAGGTCGTTGATCGGCGTGCCCTCGGGGATGACGTCGCCGTCGAGCGAGTGGACGACCACGGGCGGGTGCTTGCGGTCGTTCTCCTCGAGCTCCGCGAGAAGACGCGTCTTGACGTCTTCCTCGAGCTTGCTCCACGCCGCCCGGCCCTTGCACTTCGGGAACGTCGAGCAGCCGAGCCACGGCCCCCGCTTGCCCCGCCGGAGGTTCAGCGGCGCTTCGCATTTCGGACAGGGGAGATCCGTCAGCACCGGCGGTTGCGCGGGGTACTTGATGCACCCTTTCTTGTCGAGGTTCACGACGCACTTGACGTCGGGGTAGTTGACCGAGGCGAGGAACTGTCCGAACCGTCCGGTGCGGAGCATCATCTCCGAGCCGTCCTCGGGGCAGGCGACGTTGACGCGTTCGGCCATCATCGGCCGGCCGTTGCGATCGATGGGCGAGGCGAAGTCGCAGTCGGGGTAGGTGCTGCAAGAAAGGAAACGCCCGTTCTTGCCGAAGCGGTACGCCGTGCGGTTCGAGCACTTCGGGCACCGGTAGGCCGCCGGCTCCATCTCCGCCTTCGCGTGGGTCATCGTCTCGTGCGCGGCTTCGAGCGACACGGAGAAACGCGCGTAGAAGTCGGCCAGCATCGACGTCCAGTCGGTGTGCTGCTCCGCCACCTGGTCGAGCTCCGCTTCCATGCTGCGTGTGTAACCGACGTCCATCAGACGCGGGAACGCGTCGACGAGCTTGTTCGTCACGACCTCGCCGAGGTCGGTTGCGTAGAACCGGCGCTCGACCTGCTCGACGTACTTGCGATCCTGGATCACCTGGATGATCTGGGCGTACGTCGAGGGGCGCCCGATGCCCTCCGCCTCGAGCGTCTTGACGAGCGACGCTTCCGTGTAGCGGGGCGGCGGTGACGTAAAGAGCTGCTCCGGGTCGAGGCTGAAGGGCGCCGTCTCGCGGCCCTCGGGCAACTCGGGCAGGGTCTGCTCGTCGGAGCTGGTGGGGACGCCGACGGCCCGGTAGAAGCCGTCGAAGGCGAGCACGCGTCCCGTGGTCTTCAGGACCGCGCCGGTCTCGCGATCGGAGCGTTCGAAGAGCACGGTCGTTCCGTCCCACTGGGCGGGCGTCATCTGGGACGCGACGAAGCGATTCCAGATGAGCCGGTAGAGCTTGCGTTGATCGTCGGTCAGACCCGCGCCGAGCCGGTCGGGGTGCCGGGCCGCGTCGGTCGGACGAATGGCTTCGTGCGCCTCCTGGGCGTCCTTGTTCGACGAACCGTAGAGGTTCGGCTTCTCCGGCAGATACGCGTTGCCGTACTCCCGATCGATGTACGACCGCGCCATCTTGATCGCATCGGCCGACAGATGGGTCGAGTCCGTTCGCATGTAGGTGATCAGGCCAACCTGGCCCTCACCGGGAACGTTGACACCCTCGTAAAGCCCCTGGGCGGCCCGCATCGTGCGGCTCGCCCCGAACCCGAGCGCGGTCGACGCCGCCATCTGCAACGTCGACGTGATGAACGGAGCGTGCGGCCGCGAGCTCGTGCGTTTCGTCTCGACGGATTTGACGCGGTACCGCACGGCGGGATCGATGCGTCCAGTGACGCGGCGGTGCGTTTGGGCCGGGCCCCGTCCCTCGGGGTTCGCCGTTGCCTTCACGGAGACGTCCACGAGCCCGATGGCGTCGCACACGTTCTCGACGTCGCCGGTCAGGTCCCGCGCCTCGTCGGCCTTCGTGCGGAGGTCGAACTTCTTGCCCTTCAGGGACACGAGCTCGGCCTTGAGGGCGCCGTGCTCGGCCAGCCAGGCGTTCTTCATCTTGAGCGTCGGTCGCTTGCCGTCCTTCGTGTTCTCACGGAGGAAACGCGGCCACGCTTCGCCGAGCGCGCCGGCCTGGTCGGGGTCGAGGCTCAGCTCCGCGGTGACCCGCCAGAATTCGTCGGGCACGAACTTCCGGATCGCGATCTCACGCTCGACGACCAGCCGGACCGCGACCGACTGCACGCGACCGGCGCTGAGGCCCCGCGCCACCTTCTTCCACAGGAGCGGGGAGACCTGGTAGCCGACGATCCGGTCCAGGATCCGTCGCGCCTGTTGGGCGTTGACCTTGTCCTCGTCGATCTGGTGTGGGTTGTGGAAGGCTCGCGTGATCTCGTCCCGCGTGATCGCGTTGAAGACCACGCGTTTCGCTTCGGCGGAGTCGACGCCGAGCTCCTGCGCGAGGTGCCAGGCGATGGCCTCGCCCTCGCGGTCGAGGTCCGTTGCGAACCAGACGTCGGCGGCATCGCGAGCGAGCTTCTTCAGCTCGGTCACCGTCTTCTTCTTGCCGGGCAGCACCTCGTAGGTGGGCTCGAAGTTGTTCTCGAGATCCACGCCCGGGATCGGCTGCTTGCTGCCCTTGGGGGCCTTGGCCGGCAGATCCCGCACGTGCCCGACCGAGGCCTGGACGATGTAATCGGAGCCGAGGTACTTGTTGATCGTCTTGGCCTTCGCCGGGGATTCGACGATCACCAGGTGCTTGCCCCGCGCATCCCCGGCCGCGGCGCTGGTCTTGCGCTTGGTGGTCGTCTTCTTCTTCTTGGATCCGGTTTTCTTGGCCATGGATGCCTGTGGATGCGGGAAGAGGCTAACGCGTATCGGTCAGAATCTGAGAGCACATCAAAAGGAACGCCACCCCCACGACTGGGGTCGGAGGGGGGTGGGCCGCGGCGGAATTGAACACCCGCGGCAGCCGGTGTCAAGGACCAACCGGGCGCGAACTTCGCCGCGACAGGCCTCTCAGCCCCCCTCGGCGATCCATGCAAGTGCTTTTTCCACAAGATCTTGCGGCGTCAGCTCAGCGGCCGGCAACCAGACCGTGTTTGGGTACGCCCGAAATCTCCGAAGCCACGTCCGCTGCTGCTTTGCGAACCGCCGCGTCCGGATCTTGATCTGCTCGCGGGCCTCCTCCAGGGTCGTCCGCCCCGCCAGGTGATCGAGGATCTGGCGGTAGCCGAGGGCCGCCGCGGCCTGGGGTCCGAGGCGGCCGGCCGCCTGCAACGCGGCCACCTCCGCCACCAGCCCGTCCCCGAACATCGCGGCGACCCGGGCATTGATCCGGCGGTTGATCTCGGGGGCCGGCCAGTCGAGGCCGACGATCCGCACGTCCTCGCGGACCCGCCCCTGGTCCCACTGCTGTTGCAGCTCGCTGATCGGCCGCCCGGTGGCCTCGTAGACCTCGATGGCGCGGACGGTGCGTTTGCGGTCGTTGGGGTGGATCCGCTCCGCCGCCACCGGGTCGACCCGCTCCAGCGACGTCCGCAGCGTCGCGTCGTCGAGCGTGAGGAGCCGCTCCCGCAGCTCCGCATCGGGCGCCGGGCCTTCGAACATGCCCTCGAGCAACGCCTTGACGTACAGGTTCGTGCCGCCCACGACGATCGGCGTGCGACCCCGCCCGCGGATCTCGGCAATGACCCGCTCCGCCGCAACGAGCCACGTCTCGACGCTGAACCCGTCCGTCGCGGGATCGGCGATGTCGAGGAGGTGATGCGGCGCCGCGGCGCGCTCGGCCGCGGTCGGCTTGGCGGTCCCGATGTCCATGCCGCGATAGACCTGCATCGAGTCGGCGCTCACGCACTCTCCGCCCGCGGGCAGTCGCCGCGCAAGCTCGATCGCGAGCGTGGTCTTGCCCCCCGCGGTCGGACCGAGGAGCAACGCGATGGGGATTACACCGTCGGCAGCCACGCGGCAAGCAGATCGATGGTGGCCTTGAGATCGCCCTTGTCGATCGACTCGGTCACCGTGTGGATGTAGCGGGTGCCGGTGACGATGGCCGCCGTCCTCGCTCCGGCGCCGGCCCGCTGAATGGCAGCGCCGTCCTGCCCTCCCCGGGGCAGAATGCACCGTTGGTGCGCGATCTTCTGCTTGCGTGCGATTCCGCAGAGATCGCGCACGAGCTCGTGGTGGGCGATCATCGACGAATCCTGCAGCATGATGCCGACGCCGTCGCCGTGCTTGGTCACCCGCAACGTGTCGTTGACCCCCGGCGTGTCGACGGAAAGCGTGGTGTCGAGGCCGATTCCGATGTCGGCGTTCACCGCGTTCGCCGCGGTCGTCGCGCCCCGCAGGCCGACTTCCTCCTGCACCGTGAACGCCACGACGATCTCGGCTCGGTGCTTGGACGCGGCAGCGCGGCTGCGAGCGATCTTTCGGATGGCCTCGATCGCGACGAAGCACGCCACCCGGTTGTCGAGCGCCTTGGAGACGACCTTCTTCGGCTGCTCGAGAAAAGGTTCGTTCATGACGACGAAATCGCCGATCTGCACCGCCCGCTTGACCGCCTTCGCGTCCATGCCGAGGTCGATGAAGAACTCGTCGAGCTCCGGGACCTTCTTCCGATCTTCGGCGGAGGCGATGTGCACGGGCTTGCCGCCCGGGTTCATGACGCCCGCGTAATCGCTCTTTTCCGTGCAAACGAGCACCCGACGGGAGAAGAGGTTGCGGGGATCGAATCCACCGGCGGGATTCACCCACAAGAAACCGTTGTCGTCGATGTGGCGGACGTAGAAACCGATCTCGTCCATGTGCGCGGCGATCATCACCCGCGGCTGCTTCTTCCGTTTGCCGCCCGCGGTCGCGTGCCGCGTGCAGATGAGCGAACCCATCGCGTCCGCCTGGATCTCATCGAACAGATCCTCGACCTCTTCGTGGATCAGATCCCGCACCCGCTCCTCGCGGCCGGGAACACCGGGGGTCTCGCACAATCGCTTCAGAAGATCGAGCTGCATGACGTCCTTTCGGGGCCGGGGAAGAGACGGAGTCACGGCGGACCGCCGCGTGCGGCGAGGTCCGAACCGCAAACTTCGGATAGGATCGCGACTCCGGCATCATGATGCTCTACGACACTCCCCTCCGCAAACTGCACGACGCCTACCGCCCGCCGCTCCCGGCGGCCGCGGTCGGGGCCGATCGGCCGGGCGCCGCCCGCGGCACCCGTCGCGCGGGGCCGACGGTCGAGTACATCAGCTACGGACCCCCGGACGACGACGGTCTCATCCAGTGCGAGATCCCCGCCACGTTCGGGAGCCTGGAGCTCGAGTACGCCGCCTTGCGGCGGGGGGCCGGCGTCATCGACGCCCCGCACCGGGCGACGCTCCGCGTGAGCGGGGCGGATCGGCTCGCGTTTCTGGACAGCATGCTGACGCAGTCGGTCGCCTCGATGGCGACCGGTGACGTCCGGCACGCCTTCTGGCTCAACCGAACCGGGCGGATCGAGTCCGACGTCCGGCTCGTCGCGACCACCGACGCGATCCTCGTCGACGTCGACGTCCACCAGGCGTCGTCGACGGTCGAGAGCCTCGCCGGCTACGTCTTCACCGAAGACGTCGAGATCGCGGATCTGACGCCGGAGTGGCACCGCCTCTCGATCCACGGCCCGGCCGCGGCAACGCGGCTCGCCGACGTGACCGGGGAGCCGGCCCTCGCAACGCTCGACGATCGCACGGCGCTCGAGTGCCGTTCCGCATCGACGCCGCTCGTCGTCGCCCGCGTCGACGAGACGGGCGATCCCGGCTTCACGCTGTTCGTCCCGCGTGACGCGGCCGGCGGGTTGTGGCAAGGGCTTCTCGCGGAGGACGCCGATGACCCCGTGCGCCCGGCCGGTTGGTTCGCGTACAACATCGCCCGCATCGAAGGCGGCACCGCGCTCATGAACGTCGACTACGGCATCAAGAACCTCCCGCACGAGTCCCGCGTGCTGGACGACCGCGTGAGCTTCACCAAGGGCTGCTACCTGGGCCAGGAGATCGTCGCCCGCATGCAGAACCTCGGACGGCCGAAGCAGATTCTCGTCGGGTTCCGCGTGTCGGGCGCCGGCCTGCCGGTGGCCGGGGGACAGGTCTTTGGCGCCGACGGCGTCGATCCCATCGGGGTCGTCACCTCCAGCACGCTGAGCCCGCTTCGCAGCGCGCAGCCGATCGGGTTCGCCATGATCAAGAGCGCACACGCCGACCCGGACACAGCCGTGCGGGTGAGCGCCGAGGGCGAGCTCGTCGACGCCGTCGTGACGACGCTCGATCACGGCCGCGACGCGGGCCCCGATGCCGCGGCTTCGCAGGCGTGAGGGGACAGGGTTGCGGGAGCCGGTGCGTTCTCTGCGACCGGCGCGGGCAACGGGTGGCTCCAGATGGCGTCACCGCGTCCAAAGTGGCCGTGGCGGCGCCGGACCCGCTCGACCAGGATCATCTCGTCCGTCAGACGCACGGCCAGCGGACGCCCGGGGAAGCCGTAGCTGCCGGTGTTGATGATCGTGCGGCCGTTGCGTTCCCAGATTCCGTCGTGGTGGGTGTGTCCGAAGAGCGCGAACCGAGTCTCCGGCGCGTGCTCGGTCAGGAAGCGGTCGGCAATGTCCGGGAACTCCCGCCAGTACCGCAGCGTCGCCACGAGCGCCCACGGCCGCAGCAGCATGCCCAGGACCGACGAGCCGGCGGCTTCGGACTCGAGCCGTTCGAGATCCGCCCACTCGGCGAAGGCGGCGTGCTGGGAGACCTCCAGCAATGCGGCGAGTCGGTCGCGGGGTTCGGCGCCCATCGAGGCGAGCGCTGCCTCGCGTCGCAGCCGGATGCGGCCGGCGGCCGGGCTCCACGGGGCGATGGCCGGGTGCAGAACGTCGCCGTGCGTGACGAACACCGCTCCGCCGGCGAGCTGGAGGTGCCGAAGATCGCTCAGGAACGGGTCGTGGTTGCCCGAGAGCAGCGTGAGCTCCACGCCATCCTGCTCGCACAGTTCACAGAGACGCAGCGTCTCGTCCGCCGCCGCGCGGCGGTGACGCGGGTGATGCACCTCCGCCGTGTCGCCGTTGATGATCAGCCGGTCGACGCCCGCCCAGAGGGGACGCAACGCGTCGGCGTGCCCGGCCGAGCCGTGCGGGCGTCCGAGGTGAAGATCGGAGAGGATGAGCGTGGCGGACATGCGAGCGTTTCCGTCGGGCGACCCGGGTTGAGAGCGCTAGCCATCCGACACGCCGGCGCCGAACGTGAGGTGGTTCTTACCGCGTCGCTTCGACTCGAGCGCGCGTTGATCGGCGAGGGCGAGAAGAGCCTCCGGTCGATCGCCGTCCCACGGGAACGTCGCGAGACCTCCGGAGATACTCAGGGTTCCGCGTGCGTCCTGGCCGAGCTTGGGAAACCGCATCGAGCCGATCTGCTCCTGGAAGCGACGCGCGATCAGCTCGACCGACTCGGGATGACGCGAGCCGCTCTCGCGGGGTGCCTCGAGATCGGCGAACACCACCGCGAACTCGTCGCCGCCGATGCGACAGACCCGGTCGCAGCGGCGAATGACGGAGTCGAGCAGCCCGACGGTCTCGCGCAGAATCTCGTCGCCGGCCTGGTGACCGAATCGGTCGTTGTATTGCTTGAAGTCGTCGATGTCGAAGACCATGACGGTCACCGGCCGCCGGCAGGCACGCCCCCGTTCGATGACGTCGCCGAGAAAGCGGCGGAAATACCGCCGGTTCCAAGCGCCGGTGAGATCGTCGCGATCCGCAAGGACCCGGGCGTGACGGTACCGCGTGTCCGCGGTGAGCCAGCGGCCGAGCCACTCCGCCCATGCCGCGAGCGTCACGGCCGGGGCGTTCTCCGCCACCAGGACGCCCGCGGAGACGCCGTCGACCATCACGGTGGCGGCGGGGATCCCGGGGGTGAGGTCATCGGCTTCGAGCAGCTGGACACCCTCCCACCCGGTCGACTGCGTGATCAGCGCAAGCGCAACCGGTCGCACGCCACCCGGCGTCTCGAGCATCGCGTGCAATAGGTCGGTGTCACCGAGATCACCGGTCACCGTCACACGCGGCACGCTCTCCGCCGGAGCGGACGCGGCGGGCGGGCTCGGCGCAGACGCAGTGGGGACCGGCGGATCCGGCCGGACGATCGGAGGCGGTTCGGCGGTTGCCGCGGGACCCTCGCCGTTCACCCACTCCGCCCCGAGCGTTGCGCGGAGCATCGAGCGGTCGATCGGTGAACGCAGATCGTCATCGACGCCGTCGGGGGCATCGCCCAACGCGTGCCCGTTGCCAACGCGGATCACTTGAACCGTCGGGTCCAGCCGCTTGAGCGCGCGCGCCGCGTTGCCGGTCTCGAACGCGGCGGCGGGGACGAACGCCGCGACGATGGGCTGCCGCGCCGTCGACGTGGCGACGGCGCCGAGTGCGTCGTAGACATCACGGACGCAGAGCGGCGACGCGGAGAAACACGCGGCGAGATCGGCGGGCACCGCCTCGCCGACGATCAGCACGCGTCCCCGCGCGTGGCGGGGCGATGCGGGCGACGCCGGGGTGCTCACGAGCCTCCCCCCCTCGTCTCGGCGAAGAGCAGGGCGATCTCGTCGGCCGTGACCTGGGCCGGAAGCGCCGGTCGGTCTTCGGTCGGGCGCGCGGACGCGGCGTCCGGCATCGCGGTGGGAGCGGCGGCCGGTCTCTCGACGGGTGGCGTCCGATCGGGGATCGGATCGGACAGGCGGTGCAGGACGCCGGTCTCGTGACGCCAGATCGACGCGTGCGGCGCGAGCCGTCGCGCCGCAGCTTCCAGACGCGTCGCCTGTCCCTCGTCGTCGAGCACGAGCGGTGGCCCCGCGGCGTCGGGGGCGCCCCGGTGAAGGAGGCACAGCTCGGCCGCGGCGAGGTACGGGTCGTCGAAGACGATCGGTTGCCATCCGCGGCCGGCGCACGCGGCAAGCAGGTCCGGGCTGAGCGCCGCCCCGCGTTGCGTCACGACCACGCAACCACTCTCCGTTGCGGCGTCGTCGGTGGAATCGTGGAGCATCGCTCGATTGTATCGCCGCCCGGGATGATCGAGCGTCTCAATCCCCGGACGCGGCACCCGCGGCGACCCGCATGCGGCTCAGCAGCCCGCGAGCCACGTCGGCCGCCGCGTCGCCGCCCCGGAGGGCTTCGAGGTTGCGACGCAAGCGTGCGCGGACGGGAGCCGACAGGAGCATCTCGGACAGCACGGGCCGGATGGCGGTCAGGTTGGCGTCGGCCTCGATGCGATCGGTTTCGAGCCGGGCCGCCGCGGCGTCCACGAGCGGTCGCGCGTTGTTGCGTTGATGCTGATCGCGGTGGTAGGGATACGGAAGGAAGAGCGTCGGAACGGCGTTGGCGACGATTTCGGCGACCGAGTTGGCGCCGGCGCGGCTGATCGCGACGTCCGCCGCCCCCCAGGCGAGCCCCATCTCGTCCAGGAACGGGATGACCCGCGCCGGGATGCCGGCGGCGGCGTAATGCTCCCGCAGCGTCGTCTCGTCGCGGGGGCCCGAGAGGTGCAGCACCTGCCACCCCCGCAGGAGCTTCGACGCGCGGGACGCGATCACTTCCATGAGCGTGTTGAGGCTCTTGGCGCCTTGCGAGGCACCGGTGACGAGCAAGGTGAGCCGATCGGGGGCGAGGCCCAGCTGCGTCCGGCAGACGCCGGCGGTCCGCTCGGGCCCGGCGACCGCGCAGTGACGCAGGGGCAATCCCGTGATCCGCGATGCAAACGACGGATCGCCCCGCAGGCCGATTGCCGACCAGACGTCATCGGACCGCCGGGCGATCCAGCGGTTCGCGCGGCCGGGCGGATCGTCGAGGTTGAGCAGGATGACCGGCACCCGCTCGTCCCGCGCGGCCGCGACCACGGGGGCGGCGACGAAGCCGCCGAGCGCAAGCACGACGTCGATCGGCTCCGCCCGCATCCACCCGCGGACCTGACGCCGGCTGCGTCGGAAACCGTCGATGAAACGCACGAGCCCGCCGGGACGCAGGGCGGCGGGCCGGGCGGGCAGCGGGCGAAAGTCCGTCTCGGCCGCGAGCAGCATGCGGGCGTCGATCGCGCGCTCCGAGCAGGCGAAGATCGCGCGCACCGACGGGGTCGACTCTCGGAGGCGTTCCCAGACCGCGAGCGCGGGGCTGAGATGACCGCCGGAGCCGCCGCCGGCGAAGAGCGCGACGGGCGTGGCGGGATCGGCGTCGCTCATGCGGCTCACGATACCGCCGCGGGGCCGACGGCGGGCGGGGGGGTGTCGCGGCGGCGGGCGGCCGGTTGATGGCCGAGCCGCGGCGTTTCCGTCTGGGTCCGGTCCATTGCGACGAGGAGGCCGAGACAGAACGCGGTCAGGCACCAGCCCGTGCCGCCGGCGGACAGCAGCGGCAACGCAATGCCCTTCGTCGGCGCCAGGCCGGTCACCACGAGCAGGTTGATGACCGTCTGAAAGCCGACCGTGAGCAGGATGCCGAGACCGAGGAGACGCGAGAAGGGCGTCGCGGCGCGTTGCACGATCGAGAAACCGCACAGCAGCAGGGCCGCGTAGAGGAAGACCACGAACGCGGCGCCCGCGAAGCCGAGCTCTTCGGCGATGATCGCGAACAGGAAGTCGGTCGTGTCCTCGGGCAGATAGCCGAACTTCTGGACGCCGCCGCCCAGGCCCCGGCCCACGAGTCCGCCGCCGGCGACGGCCGCCATCGACTGGATGACGTGGTATCCGATGCCACGCGGGTCGTCGAACGGATCGAGAAACGCCCGCAGCCGGTCGACGCGGTACGGATTGCTGACCACCGCCGCGGCGAAGCTCAACGCACCAAGCGGAAGGAGCGCGAGCGCATGCCAGACCCGTGCGCCGGCCGCGACCAGGACGGCGACGCTGACGAGCCCGATGAGAACGGCGGTGCCGAGATCTTCCAAGGCGATGAGCGCGCAGAGGATGCCCACGAGCGTCATCGGCACGAGGAAGCCGACGCCGATCCGGCCCATCCCGCCCGCGTGGCGGGCGGCGTAGCTGGCGAGCACGACGAGGACGCCCCACTTGACCAGCTCGCTCGGCTGAAACCCGATTGGACCGAGGAGGATCCAGCGGCGGGCGCCGTTGACCTCGTGTCCGACCCCCGGCAGGTGGACGGCCAGGAGGAGCACGATCGATGCGGCAGCGATCCACGGCGCCGGCGCGCACACGCCACGCCAGCGACTCACGCGATCCAACGGCACCCGCGTCGCGACCAGCATCAGCACGAACGCGAGCGCCGCGAACATCGCGTGGCGGCTCGTCAGGATTCCGATGAACGTGAGCGGACGGTCGCGTCCGATGCCAAGCCCGGCGCTGCTCACCATGAGGACGCCGACCGACAGCAACGCGGCGACGATCAGGATGAGACCGTGACCGGCCCGCAGCGGCGGGGGGGCGAGTCTGGGGTTGGCGGGGGTGGGTCGGGCCGGTCGAAGCACGGTGGTGCTATCGGCGGCGGCTCAACGCCGTCTACAAGAAGGCGACGGTCAGGGCGCCGGCGAGACCGCATCGGTCTGCGGGTCCGCGTCGCGGAGACCCAGGTTGACGGCGCCGGCCGGTCCGTCCGTCGCCGCCGTCCAGTCGGCGGGCATCGTCGGGGCGGTCTGAGCCCACCCGCTCGCCTGGCTGGCGGTGCAGCCGGCGAGGCCGCCCGCGGACAGCAGCGACAGGATGAGGGCGGCCCGGATTGTTCGCAGACGATTGGTCATATGAAGGTCTTCCCCGGAGGAGGGGCGGATCATAGCGAGATCGACCGAATCAGCCACCCGGTTTCGGCCCCGTGTTCGGACATGTCCGCTCCCTAGTCGGACACCTCCCGTCCGGCGGATCAGCCCGAAAATCGGGTGAAGTTCTCGGACCCACCACGATCGATCGCCTTCCCGCCCGCCGACGGCCGGCCCGCGTCGACGTAAGATCCTCCACTTCTCCATGATCACCCCCACCCCAACGCCCCCTCCGAGCCCGACGCCCGGCCTCCTGGTCCACCTCGAGACCTTCGGGTGCCAGATGAACGAGCTCGACAGCGAGCTCGTCCGCGGGCAGCTCCAGGCCCTGGGGTACCGCTTCACCGACGACGCGGAGTCCGCGGACGTGCTCCTCCTCAATACGTGCTCGGTGCGGGAGCAGGCCGAGAACAAGGCCCTCAGCCGGGTCGGCCTCGCCGGGGTCGCCAAGCGGGAAGGGCGTGAGCTGATCGTGGGGCTGATCGGATGCCTGGCGGAGCGGGAGGGCGCTCGGCTGCTGAGCCGCTATCCCCAGATCGACCTTCTCTGCGGGCCGGGCGAGCTCGACCGGCTGCCGCTGCTGCTGGACAACGCGGTCAAATCGGGGGTCGTCGAGCGGCACGATCGGTACGCCCTGCAGGGCAACCGGACGCGACGGTCCCGCACCCTGGCCGCGGCGGAGGACAACCTGGAGCTGCTGGATCTCTCACGCGTCTTCGACCCCGATCGGGGTCCAGCCGGCGGCCGCACGGCTTACGTGCGGATCACCCGTGGCTGCAACAAGTTCTGCACCTATTGCGTGGTGCCCAACACGCGGGGCCCCGAAGTTCACCGTCCGCCGGAGGCGATCGTCGAAGAGTGCAGGCGGCTGGCGGACGCCGGCGTCATCGAGGTGACGCTGCTCGGGCAGACCGTCAATCACTACGTCTACACCCACGGTGCCGCCGTGACCGTCGACGGACGCCCCGCTCCCCAGGTCGGGCCCGGCGCCGCGGCGTTCCGCGATCGCAACGGCCCGCGTGGTGCGCGCACTACGTCGTTCGCCGACCTCCTTCACCTGATCCACGAGGCGGCGCCGGAGATTCGCCGGGTGCGTTTCGTCACGAGCTTCCCGCGTGACTTCGGCGACGACATCCTGCAGGTGATGGCCGATTCACCCCGGATTTGCCGGTATTTACACGTGCCGGCGCAGTCCGGGTCCGACACGGTGCTCAAACGCATGAACCGTGGGTACACCCGCGGCGTGTACCTCGAGTTCATCGAACGGGCGCGGGCGATCCTGCCCGACGTGTGCATCGCGGGCGACATCATCGTCGGCTTCTGCGGTGAGCGCGAGGAAGAGTACGAAGAGACCCGCACGCTCATGGAGGCGGTGCGTTTCAAGAACAACTTCATCTTCAAGTACTCGCCGCGTCCCGGCACGGCCGCGTTCGAGCGTCTGCCCGACGACGTGCCCGAGGCGGTCAAGCGTCGCCGCAACAACGAGCTGCTCGCGTTGCAGGCGGAGATCTCCGCGTCCGTCCATGCCGAGTGGGTCGGCCGGACGGTCGACGTGTTCGTGGAGCAGGTGAGCGGGCATCGGTCCGCCCGTCCGGCGGGGGGGGTCGAGCTGGGCTGGGATCCGCCGGTCGCCAGGACGCAGCTCTCGGGACGGACCGGGGGGGATCTGATCGCCGTCTTCGACGCCCCGCCCGGCGTGTCCCCCGAGGAGCTCGTGGGCCGGATCGTGCCCGTCGAGGTTCGTTCCAGCGGGCCGCTCATTCTGCGGGGCGATTTGGCTCCCGCTCCCGCCGGGATGGGCTGAGAACCCGATCAACCCCCGGGCACAGCCCTCCGCGGGTGGCGAGCGGCGTTTTTTTTACCGTCGATTCGCGGATTTGGCCCTGGACGGCTTGGCGAGGCGTGGTAATTTACCAGTCGCAGAGAGAGGGTTGCCCTCCGAGCGGTCTCCGAGGCCGTGGGGCGACGACAGTCCGAGAACGCGAAGGAAGGAAGACCCTCTCATGCGAACCAAATCGATCGTTTTTGCGGCCCTCGCGGGTCCGCTCATGATCGCTTCGGGTGCCAACGCGGCCTTCGAAGATGCTTCCGTCGTCCTGATCGACACGGCCGACGGGTTGGACACCTGGCACGTCATCGCGAACTTCAGCGCCCCCACCGACGAGCTTCTCGGTGTCGGCGGCGTTCCTGGAGTCGGCGTGCTGTCTTTCAGCTCCAGCGCCCCCATCGTCAACGACGGCGGTCCCTTCGACGGCCTGAAGACCGAGGATTTCCCGGCGATGGGCTTCTCGGGGGCTCGGGACACCTGGGTTTCGATCGGCGATAACCTGACGTTCCCCAACCATACGGACTACAGCCCCGGTTTCGCGGGCTCCGATGGCGTGAACCGCATCATCGAGGGCAGCTCGTTCGGCGAGCTCAACGGCGGCTGGTTCAACAGCAACCCCGGCAACCCGGTGACCGGCTCTCAGATTCTCATGATGCAGCTCACGGTTCCCTCGGGCACCACCTGGTCGCTCGACGGCGTGGCGAGCTGGACCTTCGAAGGCCAGCCCCCGGGAGAGTTCAACAGCGACGCGTTCTCGATCGTCGTTCCGACGCCGGGCGTGCTCGCACTTCTCGGACTCGCCGGCATTGCGGGCACCCGCCGCCGCCGAGCCTGAGGCAACGATACGCAACTACCGATACCCCGCGAGGGGGGATCTTGAGTCTCTCGAACCGCTGCCGCACCCGCGGCAGCGGTTCCGTTTTTGCCCGATGGCCTTCGCGGCGGTTGGGGCCGTATTCCCCCACCTTTAATAGGCCCGGCGACCACCTCCCGAACGTCTTGGGGAAGTGTTCGGGCACCCAAGATTACCCATCTTAAAATTCTCCGAATCTGCCAGAGTTGCATCTTGACTAGCCTTGCCCGGGCGGTATGTTCGGGACGGAAGCAAGGGGTGGCCGCAGCCGCCTCGGTGGCTGTAGCGATGATTTTTCAATCGTCAGAGACTCAAAGAAGAAAGGTTCCTCTCATGAAAGTGAAAGCTCTGGCCATGGCCGGTGCCGCTATGTTCATTGCGGCTGGTGCGACCGCCGATTTCACCGGCGCTCACATCGAGCTCGTCGATGACGCGGACGGCATGGATACCTGGCGGGTGTTTATCGACTTCGATAGCCCGACCGACGTGCTCCTGGCCGTGGGTGGTATTCCGGACCTCGCCGATCTCGTGTTCACGTCGGACACTGACCTCATCAACGACGGCGGTCCCTTCTCCGGTCTCAAGACCGAAGATTTCCCCGCCACGGGCTTCACCGGTGCGCGTGACAGCTGGGTGTCCATCGGCGACAACCTCGGCTTCCCGAACCCCACCGATTACAGCCCCGGCTTTGCCGGCTCCGATGGTGTGACCAACATCATCAAGGGCACCTCGTTCAGCGAAGGCAACGGCGGTTGGTTCAACAACGCTCCGGGTTCCCCGGTGTCTGGTGAGTCGATCCTCGTCGCTCAGTTCACCACCGCGTCTGGTGGCGTCTGGTCGCTCTCCGGTCTCGCCAACTGGCAGACCGGTGCCCCCGAGGGCTTCACCAGCTCGTTCTTCGAGGTGGCGGTCCCCGCTCCGGGCGCCCTCGCGCTGCTCGGCCTCGCCGGCCTCGCCGGTGCCCGTCGTCGTCGCGCGTAAAGCGTCTCGACACGGAAACGTGATTCAAACGCCGCGACCGGAAACGGTCGCGGCGTTCTTTATTTGGGGCACGCCAAGAACCGGTGCCGCGGACAGCGAATCGTCCGTACGGCCGCTGTCACGGAATCCCCCCGAGAGCTGGTGCCACGGACAGCGAAGCGTCCGTGCCGTGCGTCGTCCGCCACGCAGGGGAGTCAGACTCCCTCTCGTGATGGTCGCTGACGGCACGGACGCTTCGCTGTCCGTGGCACCATCGCGATGGACGTCCCTCGCGCCGCCACGGACCCGGACGCCAATTGACCGATGCCCAATTGATCGATTCCCCAGCCGTGTCAAACTTGACGCTTCCGGTCCGCCGACACCAAGGTGGCTGCGGTACCAGTCTCGCCTCGTTCTCGGACTCCGGCGTAAGGCAACCCCCCCAATGATCCTCCCGTCCCTCATGCTCGCGCTCACGACCGCCGCGTCCCCCGCGACGTCTCCCGATCAGACCTCCGCCGTCCCGACCCCTCGGATCGGCGAGATGGTCACCCAGCGGCTTCAGAAGCCGCAGGAGAGCCTCGAGCGGCTGGAGGTGAACCTGGGCGGTGAGGTCCTGACCCTGACCCTGGAGCCGCACTCGATCCGGGCGGCCGGCTTCCAGGTCCTGGTCCCGGGTCCGGATGGTCTGGAGGCCGTGGAGCCGCCGCCGTCGTCGGTCTACCGCGGGACGGTCGTGGGTCGTCCGGGGAGCAGGGTGGCGGCGTCGGTGCGGGCGGGCACGGTGCAGGCCCTGATCGACCTGGGCCCGGACGACGGCACGTTCGTCCTGGAGCCGGCCTCGAACCTGCCCGGTCTCGAAGGAACGGACCCTGCCGTCCACGTGGCGTACCGCGCGAGTGACGTGACGCCGGGCGGCCACACGTGCGGGGCGGACCTGCTGACACAGCCCGCGGATCCCGCGGCGGCGGCCGGGGGCGCCGGCGATGATCCGGCGGACGGCGCGCCCATCGAGGTGTGCGAGATCGCCGCCGATACGGACCACCCCTACTTCCTCAAGAACGGCTCGGTGGAAGCGACCGTCGCCGACATCGAGGCGATGATCATGATGACCGCGGAGATCTACGAGCGTGACGTGGACGTCACGTACGAGCTCACCACGATCATCGTCCGTTCGACCCTGGCCGGCGATCCCTACTCGACCGGCGACCCGATCGGGATCCTCTGCGAGTTCCGCAACCAGTGGAACTCGTCGCCGGAGGTTCTCATCCCGCGGGACACGGCGCAGCTCTTCACCGGCCGCGTGCTCATCGGGCCGCCGGTCGGCATCGCCTGGCGCTCGACGATCTGCAACGTGGCCTTCAGCAGCGCCGACTGTGGCGGCCCCGTCCAGAACCTCGGCTACAGCGTGGTCGAGTCGCGGTTCACCGGTGCGACGTTCAACGAGCGGGTGTCGGTGACGGCGCACGAGCTCGGTCACTCGTGGAGCGCGCTCCATTGCAGCGGCGGCACCTGCCACATCATGTGCGACAACATCGACGGCTTCGGCTGTGGCGGCATCGCGGGAGCCAACCTCAAGTTCGGGCCGTCGTCGATCTCGCAGATCGTCTCGTTCCGGAACACGCGAACGTGCCTGGTGGATGAGGCGGCGCCCTTGTCGGTGCCGTTCGTCGAGGAGTTCCCGACGGGTGGACTCGACGCGGACGCGTGGGTCTGGAGCATGCCGGGCACGGTCGCCGTCTCCTCGGCCGCCGACGCCGAGCCGAGCCCGCCCTGGTCGATGCGGCTGAAGCGCTCTTCGAGCAACGAGTTTCGCGCGGCGGAGGTGCGCACGGCGACCTTCCCGCTCGATGGCCTGAGCGGCCTGGAGCTGAGCTACCAGGTGCAGACGGTGGGCGTGGAAGCGGGGGAGCGGCTTTACGCGGAGTACCTGAACACCGACAGCGCCTGGGCGCCGCTCGGTCAGGTCGTCTCCACGGGAGCGGACCTCGGCATCTTCATCCCGTTCACGAACGGCCTCCCAATCGGCGCCTACCACGACGGCTTCCGTTTCCGGTTCCGCACCGACAGCGACGAGGTCGACGACATCTGGTACCTCGACGACGTCCGGCTCCAGTCACCCGTGGTCGAGTGCCCGGCGGACCTCGACGGAAGCGGCGACGTGGGCTTCACGGATCTGCTTCAGATCCTGGCGGCGTGGGGCCCGTGCGCGGCGTGCCCGCAGGACCTGGACGACAGCGGCGACGTGGGCTTCACGGATCTGTTGCAGGTGCTGGCGGCGTGGGGGCGGTGTGGGTAACAGATTCCCCATTCCCCATTTCCCATTGATCAATTGAACAATTGGTCAATGGGGAATGGGGAATCTAGCCCGACACCAGCGCCTCGTTCGTCTCGAACCGACCGAGCGCCTTCAAGAGCTGCTCGATCTGCTGGGGCGGCTTCATGTTCGTCAACCGCCGCCGCAATGCCGTCACCGTCTTCAGCTCGTCCTCGCTCATGAGCAGATCCTCCTTGCGTGTCCCTGACGCGGCAAGGTTGATCGCCGGATAGAGCCGCTGCTCGGAGATGGTCCGGTCGAGGATCAGCTCCATGTTGCCCGTCCCCTTGAACTCCTCGAAGATGATCTGATCCGCGCGGGAGCCGGTGTCCACGAGGCACGTTGCGATGATCGTGAGCGATCCGCCCTCCTCGATGTTCCGCGCCGCCCCGAAGAGCTGCTTGGGGATCTCGAGCGCCCTCGAGTCCAGGCCGCCCGACATCGTGCGTCCGCTGCTGGCGTACTTGCGGGAGTTGTTGAACGCCCGGCCCAGCCGCGTGAGGGAGTCGAGCAGCACGACCACGTCCTTGCCCGCCTCCAGCATGCGTTTCGCCCGCTCGACCGAGAGCACGCCGAGGGACGTGTGGGCCTCGATGTCGAGGTCGTTGGAGCTGGCGAGGACCTGCGCGGGGACGTTGCGTTTGAAGTCGGTGACCTCCTCGGGTCGCTCGTCGATGAGGAGCGCGATCACCTCGACCTCGGGGTGGTTGTGCTTGATCCCGCCGGCGATGTTCTGCAGGAGGATCGTCTTGCCCGCCTTCGGCGGCGCGACGATGAGGCCACGCGTGCCGTAGCCGAGCGGGCAGAAGAGATCGATGAGCCGGCAGGCCGGAGGACAGCCGGGATACTCGAGGGTGATGCGCGGCGCCGGGTCGATGGGCGTCAGCTCGTCGAACGACTTGCATTCGGCGTACTGCTCGGGGCTGAGCCCCTCGATCTGGAGCACCTCGTTCACGACCGGTCGGGCGGAGCGTGACCCGCGGCCGCGGCGACGCCGGCGTGGCTTGCGATCGACCACGCTGACCGTGAGCTGCTGTCCCTGTCGCAGCGCATAGCGGTCGGCGAGCTCGTTCGGAACGAACGGATCGTCCCGGCTTTCGACCAATCGATCTTCGAGTTGCCGGAGTCGACCCTCGTTGCCCTGGTTCATCTGGGGCAGCTCGAGGATCCCGCTGAGCGTCGTCATGGTGTTCGAACCGTGCCCCTGGGAATGACGCGGTCGCTGATTCACGGTGCGCAACCAGCCTTGGAGCGGCATGGTCGTGCGAAACGCGCCGTTGCCCGCGGAACCGCGATGGGGTGGAGAGCGGCCGGACGCGGAGTTGCGTGCGCCGCTGCCAAAAGCAGTAGAGCAGCCGGGCGGGATGGTGTCAAGGATGCGTCTCGTCCGCACCGACCCGCTTCGTGCATCATGAAAGCGAGGGCCCCGCGGCCCGCAGAACGGGATCGCGGGCAACGGCCACCGCAACCTCCGCCGCACGGCGTGCGTTGTCCAGCAAGAGCCCGATGTTTGCCCGCACCGAACGATCACCGGTGAGCCGGGCGACGGTGGCCAGCAGGTGGGGTGTGCGGGCGGCGCCGGCATCCGACGTCGCCTCGTCGTCCGCCGCCTGCAGTGCCGCGTCGAGGGTCGCCGCGTCGAGCGCAGTGTCGGCCGGGGGGTTTCGTGTCACGAGCACGGCGCCGGGTTGCCGCAGCGTCACCCAGCGTCGCGCCGCGAGCGTCGCGAGCGTGGTGACATCGTCGATGCGTTGCGTGACCCGCAGGCGTTCGTCACCGGCGGCCAGAAACCGCGGGAGATGATCGGTCCCGTCGCCGATCACGGGGACTCCGAGGGCCTCGAGCATTTCCAGGGTCGCGGGCAGATCCAGGATCGACTTCGCACCGCTGCACACCACGAGCGCCGGCGTTCGCGCCAGCTCGCGCAGATCGACCGACACGTCGGGCCTCTGCGTCCAGCCCACGTGCACGCCGCCGATCCCGCCGGTGGCCATCACGCGGATCGGCGTGGGCGTCAGACGGCACGCGGTGAGCGTGGCGGACACCGTGGCCCCGGCGGCGCCCCCGGAGGCGAGGACTCCGGCCATCGTCGCCGCCGACGCTTTCGCGCAGGCCGGCACCGCCGCGAGTCGCGTCAGCATCTCCGGGTCGAGGCCGATGTGGAGCGTGCCGTCGAGCACGCCGACGACGGCCGGAGTGACGCCGGCGCGTCGCACCGCGCGGCTCATGGCGCGGACGACTTCCAGCGGCAGCCGCGACTCGGCCGACCAGTCGCGATCGGTCTCGTCGGGCGCCGGACCGGCTGCCCGCCGTGGAAGTCCGTGGGTCATCACGGCCGTCTCCAACGCCACGACCGGCGCGCCGGCGGCCAGCGCCGACTCGACCTCGGGATGAACGCTGAGTCCGGTCAACGGCGACTCGCCGCGCCTACCGGCGTCGGGTGCGTACGCGACCGCCCATCCGGCGTTTGGGCATCGCCGTCGGCACCTTGCCGCCCGGGAACTTCGTGGGATCGACCGCGTCCTTCTCGGGCGGCGGCTCCGTCGCGACGCGGCTGTGCGTCACCAGACGGGTCGCGTCCAGCTCGGCCTTTCGCTCCCGCTCCATCTGCACGGCCTTGGGGACCGGACCGGGTTCGAAGTCGGGGTAGTCGGCGAGCTCGATCTCGACGTTGGTGAGCTTCTCGATGTTCGTGAGCAGGTTGCCCTGGTCGGGCGTCACGAACGACCAGGCGATGCCGTCGCGTCCGGCTCGCGCGGTGCGGCCGATGCGGTGGACGTACACCTCCGGATCCTCGGGAAGGTCGAAGTTGATCACGTGCGTAATGTCGTCGACGTCCAATCCCCGCGCGGCGAGGTCGGACGCGACCAGCACGCTCAGCTCTCCGCTGCGAAGCTTCGCCATGACGCTGTTGCGTTTGCCCTGGTGGAGGTCGCCGTGGATGGCGTGCGCTTCGATCCCCTTGCGGTTGAGGTAGCTGCACAGGCCATCCACCGTCTGCTTGGTGCGGCAGAAGACGAGCGTGAGCGCGGGGGTTTCGTGGGTCAGCAGGTGAACGAGCAGGCGGTTCTTGTCCCACCGTTCGACCGAGAAGTGGTGCTGCGTGACCTGCGACACCGTGAGGCTGCTCGCCGTCAGGACGAGCTTCTCCGGATTCTTGAGGTAGCGGCGGGCGAGCTTCTCGATCTCGTCGCCGATGGTCGCGGAGACGAAGATCGTCTGGTGCTCCTGCCGCATGCCGCCGAGGATCCGGCGGATGTCCTCGCGAAAGCCGATGTCGAGCATGCGGTCGACTTCGTCGAGCACCGCCACCTCGACGTGCTCGTACGGCAACAGGCCCCGGCGGTGGAAGTCCATCACGCGGCCCGGCGTGCCGACGATGACGTGCGGCCCCTTCTTGAGCTTCGGGATCTGCACGTTCATCCGCTGACCACCGTAGACGGGGAGCACCCGCAGATCGGTGTGCCGCGTGAGATTGCGCAGCTCGTGGGCGACCTGCACGGCCAGCTCGCGCACCGGGCACAAGATGAGCGAGCCGAACGGTGTCTTCGTCCGGCTGATCTTCTCGAGCACGGGAATGCCGAACGCGGCGGTCTTGCCGGTGCCGGTCTTCGACTGCGCGAGGATGTCGCGACCGGCAAGCGCGATCGGGATCACCTCGGCCTGCACGTACGTGGGATGGGTGAAGCCCATGTCGTCGACCGCGCGAAGGATGGGCGCGGAGAGACCGAGCTGTTTGAAAGTCGTTCCGGTATCGAAGATGTCGCTCATTCGTCGCACCGGTTTCGTTGTGGAAACCCGGGGTGCACTCCGTGGAGAAGCTGCCGGTGGCTGGTTCGGACGCGACCGAAGCCCGCGTGGCGGGGAGGCCCGGTCTCGCGTCGATCCGTCCCCTGAAACGTCATGGTAGGATCGCCGGGCTGCCGATACAAACAGCACGCGTCGGGTCCGTCTTCCCGCCGCCCAACGATCACGCCGGCGAGGGGTGATGCGCGACCTGACCGTACTCGAGATCGACCTCACCGCGGTGGCCCACAACATGGCCGTCCTGCGGCGTCTCGTCGGACCGCGGGTGGGCATCTGCCCGGTCGTCAAGGCCGATGCGTACGGCCTGGGGGCCGCCCGCGTGTGCCCCACGCTGCTGGCCGCCGGAGCGGAGATGCTGGCGGTGTACACGGCGGATCAGGCCGCCGAGCTGCTGCGGGCGGCCGTCGGCGGGACCATCCTGGTCATGATGCCCGTGCGGTCGCTCGCCCGCGGTGACGAGCTGGAGCACGCGCTCGTTCGGGGGCGGCTGCACCTGACGGTCCACGATCGGGACCAGCTCGCGGATCTCGTCCGCCTGAGCGAACGCTACACGACGCCGATCCCGGTTCACCTGGACATCGACACCGGCATGACCCGCGGGGGCTGCCTGCCGGCGGACGCCCCCGAGCTCATCGCGGCCATCAACGACGCCCCCCGGCTGAAGCTGGCGGGCATCTCGACCCACTTCTCCTCGGCCGGCAGCGACCCCGCGACCACCGATCGCCAGCTCGCCCGGCTCGAACGCCTGCTCAAGTCCGAGGCGGACGCGATCTCTCCCGTGTGCATCGTCCATGCGGCCAACACCGCCGCGACCCTGCGGACGGGCGCGTACCACCAGCGGATGGTGCGGATCGGTCAGGCGTGGGCCGGCTACGGGCCGGAGCTGATCGACGAGGAATCGGCCGCGGAGTGGCGGGACGGCGCGCACGATCTCCGGCCCTGCGTGACGCTCAGCAGCCGCCTCATCCAGATCAAGTCCGTGCCGGCCCGCACCAAGGTCGGCTACGAGGCGGCGTGGACCACCCGACGGGCGAGCGTCATCGGGCTCGTCCCGACCGGCTACGCCGACGGCTACCCGCTCGCGCTCAGCGGCGCGGGCCGGCGACGCCGGGAGACACCCCTGGTCGCCGTCATGCTGCAGGGCCCGAGCGGTCTCACCCGCACGTACGCGCCGGTCGTCGGGCGTGTGAACATGGATCAGATCACGATCGACCTGACCGAGATCGCCGCCGACAAGGACACACCGCCGCTACGCGTCGGCACCGGGGTCGAGCTGATCACGGCCGATCGCGCCGCCCCCAACCACCTCGCCCACCTGGCGACGATCGCCGGCACGAGCCCGTACGAGCTGCTCTGCCGCCTGAATCCGCGGTTGCGTCGCGTCTACCACCGCGCGTCCGCCAGCATCGAGGTGATGCCCGGCGCAGCCGCCGCGGCCCGAGCGGCCGCCACCGCCGCCGCGGCGGCGGTATCGACCGGCTAAGGACGCCGCGCAAGATCGATCGGCTCGCGAAAAGCACGAAGTATTACATGTCCCATGCGGCCCGAGCCGATGACCGGTCTTGTCGAGGCGGCTGGTTCGGGAAGCCAACACAGCTCTACGCGGGATCTCCGGCAACGGGCCTCCCACTTGGAAATAGCGCTTCCCGAACCCGCCTCGCATTTTGGGGAGCGGACGCGGACGCGGACACGGACGCGGACGTGGTCACGGTCACGGTCACGGTCACGGTCACGGTCACGGTCACGGTCACGGTCACGGACACGGACGCGGACACGGACACGGCCACGGACGCGGACGCGGACACGGACGCGGACACGGACACGGTCCCGGACGCGGTCGCGGACACGGTCACGGTCACGGACACGGACACGGACGCGGCTGCGGACGCGGACGCGAACGCGGACACGGACGCGGACACGGACCCGGACGCGGACACAGAACACGCTTCTGGCGTGAGTGTCGCGACGTGCTGCCGTGTCGCGGCCCGATCCAGTACAGGAGCGCAGTCGCGAGCATCGCCACTGCGAACCCGCGCATCGCCGCCACGACCGGCCGACCGAACGTCGTGTAGACGGTCGACGAGTCGGCGTGCGCGAGCTCGAACCGGAGGAAGATCGCTCCGAACCCCACGGTGAGTCCGA
>JABDLI010000278.1 GCA_013003065.1 Phycisphaerales bacterium
GGACACGGACGCGGACGCGGACCCGGGCCCGGACACGGACCCGGACCCGGACGCGGTCACGCCCCCAAACGCATTCCGTCAGCTCGGCCGCGTGTCGACCTTCGCCCGCCACCCCACCCCGACAAACACGATCCCAACCACCACCCCCACCACCCCGATCGGCCAGAACACCGGCGTCCCGCTCGCTTCCGTTGCCGCGTCGATCGCGAGACCGAGAAGGGGGGCGAGGATCATCGTCGTCAGATGCCGCGCCTGGCTCTCGACGGACAGCAGCGACGCGCCGTGCGTTTCCTTCCCGTGCGCGTCGAAGCGGCTGACGAGCATGGGACGCCAGAGGTTGTGCAAGACGTGGAGTGCGATGAACGAGGCGACGACGATGATCGTCAGGTTCGTGCGGTCGGCGACGAGCAGGGTGAGGCACGCGATCGTGAAGAGCTGCCACAGCCGAGCCGATCCGGCCGCCTCGCCTCCGAGTCGCGTGGCCACACGGTGCGCACGCCGGCTGGCCATGCTCGCGAGCAGGAACAGGCCGACGTAGACGGGCCCGACCAGCAGGGCGGTGCGGCGGGCGGCGGATCCATCCGCGCCGAAGCCCAGACCGAGGGCGGTGGCGACCGCCGCCGCCTCGAGGACGGGCTGCAGATAGTCCTTGACGGCGCCGAAGACACCGTCAAAACCCATCGACTCGAACACCAGACGCCGCAGCGGACGCCGCCGGATCGCCGTGCGCACCGTCTCCAGCATGTGACGCACGACCCCGCGTGATCCGGCCTCACGTTGCGGCGTGTCCAGCGTGGCGGGGTACCCGAGAAAGTTGAGGATTCCCGCCAGGCACGGAACTGCGCTCGCCGTGAACGTCAACGCGTACCCGTCGCTCAGCAGCACGATCCCCGTGGCCAGGATCACCGAGACGGCGGATCCGATTTTGCTCCACGAGCGCGTGTAGCCGTAGACCCGGGTGCGTTCGTCCGTGCGATCCTGCCGCCGGAGCCACGCGAAGATCAACGCCTTGTGCGTCCCGGATCGAAACGATTCACCGATGCCGTACAGGAACATCCCGCCGGCGAGGGTCCAGATCGACGCCGTAGCGCCGAGCGTCAGGAAGGCGACCAGATAGGCGGCGAACGCCACGATGAGACAACGCCGCCGCCCCCAGATATCGGCGAGCGCACCGGACGGCACCTCGAGCAGGTTGACCGTCGCCTCCCGCACGGCGATGAGCAGACCGATCTGGAAGAAGTCCAGGCCCTTCTCCAGGAACGCCAGCACCAGATACGCTTCGAAGTACCGTTGGTTCTTCAGGAAGCCGTAGAGGCTGAAGCGGAAGAGCATACGCGGTCATCTCCCGCGGTCGTCGGCTGGCTCACTCCGCCCGCTTGAAGAGGTCGAGGAATCGATCCTCGTACTCCCGGAAGACGCCGAGCCGATCCAGCTCCTGCTTCAGCCGCACAGCGCGACTCCGATCGACACGCGCTTCGTCGAAGAGGGTCTCGATGCGGCGACGCGCCGTCTCGTCGAGCGGGGGGGCCGGCGGTCCTTTCTCGTCCTCGGTCGCGGCCGGCTCCTCGATCTCGAGCGCGAACTCCCCGCTTCCTTCGCTCTCTTCGGTCGCGGCGGCCTTCATCTTCTCCAGCAGCTCGAGCAGTCCGCGTTCCATGGCAACCGTCTGCCGCTTCAGCTCGGCGAGGTCGATCGTGATGCCCATCCAGGATGTGAACACCTGCAGCACGGCCAGCGAGGCCTTGGGGTTGGGGACGCCGACGGCGAAGAACGGCAGCTCACCGAGCAGACACGCCCCGGGGAGACCCTGCTCCAGACCCGCCGCGAGCAGCACGCCGTTGAGGCCGCTGATCTGACCCTCTTCGAGCACCTCGACCCCGTGGGGCTCGAGCTCCCGAATGACCGGCTCGGCCGTGGCAACCGCGAAGACACGCGGGTCGTTGGACGGATGAAGCTGGGTTGCGAGGGCGGCGAACGTCACGACGCGGGTCACGCCCCGGGAACGCGCGTAGTCGATCAGGCGATGGCAGAAGGCGTACCCGCCCGTCTCGGGTTGCGCTTCGCCGATGAAGATGACGAGGTCACGCGTGGCATTGGGATCACGCCATTCGAACACCATGCTGCGCGGCATCTGCCCGGGTCGGGCGATGCCCCCCTTGACCTCGATGTGCTTCAGGTCGAACGAATCGCGTGGCGGCAGCTGGTTGACGAGCTGCGCTTCCAGTTGCGCGACGAGGTAGCCGCCGGCCGCCAGGGCGACGTTCCCCATCCCGGGCCAGACGGCGATCAACCAGGGATCGCGCAGCTCGCTTGCCTCTGACATTCCGGCAACCTCCCGGTGGCTCGACCCTCGTGAGCGTTGGCCCCGGACGCAGAATACACCTGCACGTGCAGCGAGGCAAAGTCGGCGAACGCCGGCAGCCCGGGGCGTGCCGTCAAGGCACGGACCCGATCCGTCTGTCGCCGCGGCGATCTCATTCGGATGATTGCGTGTCGAGCCGGTCGGACGTCAGCACGGCCGACCGCAGCCGGTTGACCTCGCCCACCTCCGTCCAGACGACGAGCAGCCGCTTGTCGTCGAGGGCGAGCAGACGAGGGAAGCCGCCTGCGCGCGCCAGGGTCGTCGGCGCGATCGTGATGGCCGGCCCCTGGCTCCCGTCGGGGCGAACGCGACGCGCGACGATGGCCCCGCCCTCGGCGTGGGCGTCCAGCCAGCTGACGACCGCGTCGCCGTTCGGCTCCAAGTGCACGCCGACGCGACCCGTCGGCCAGGTGTCATCGACCGTGACCGGCGCGGCGAAGCGGGCGCCCGCGTCCGACGAGAAAGCGACGCGAACCGCGCCGGCCTCCGGCGCGCCCGTGTACCACGCCACGACCACGCGATCTTCGCGGGCGGCGATCGCGGGGCCGTTCACCGGACATCCCGCGATCCGCCAACCGTCGCGATGGACGGGAACCGGTGTCGTCCACCTCTCGTCGACGCGACGCACGATGGAGATGTCGCGGGTCTCATCCTCGCCGCGATCGCGGTAGACCACGACCGGCCCGCGGTCGGTCAGGGCCGCCGCGGTGTTGCAGCACTCGCAGACCCGCGGGTCGAGGATGTCCGTTCGCCCGATGTCCGGTCCGGTGTTCGAATCGATCACGGTCGAGCGCAACGTCATGTCGCCGCTTCCCCGCGGTGCGCCGGTGGCATCGGTTGCCATCGCGCGTCCGTCCAGCCAGACGATGCGAATGCCGCCTTCGGTGGCCACCATCGAGACGAATCCGTGCTCGGTCTCGGTGCCGTCGTCGTGGGGCGAGCCCAGCCTCGTCCAGGTCTGGCCCTCGTCCCGAGAGCGCGCGAGAACGACGTCGTAGGCGTACGTGTCTGCGCCGGAACGCTGGAGCCACGACGCGATCCACGCGTCGTCCGCCGTCACGGCGAGCATCGGTACATCGGCCCAGTTGGCGAAGAACCGGTCGCCGGCGACGATCGTTCGCGGCGGGGACCAGCCGCCTTCGCCAAACCGTGAGACTCGCAATGCGTAGACGCCGTCCTCCGGCCGGTCCGGCACCGGCTCGAGCCAGCTCAGCAGCGGCCCTCCGGGGGCGGGGGCCAAGTGGGGGGCCAACGCGCCCGGTCCGGCGGGGGGATCGGTCAGCGTGATCGCGGTCAATGCGAGCGTGATCCAGGGAGTCATCGGGGGCTCCGGGGACCACCAGCATAGGAGCGGACCGAATCCGCGTACGACGGGGTCATGATGGGGCGACGCGGCGTGAGAAGGCGGGCCCGGGACTTCGCGCCCCGGGCCCAGCTTCCTCCTGCCTGCGGTCGGTCGTCAGCGGGTCCGGAGCCGGCCGTTCTCGAACCGCGGACGACCATCGATCGTGCGCGTGGCGCCCGGGAGGTGCGCGAAGACATCGAACGGGACGTCGTTCTCGCCTCCCGCGTTCCTCTCTCTCATGGCTTTGTCTCCAGAGGCAGTGATGCAGTCGCAGCAAGCTGACCTGAGCCGGACGTGCGTTGTCAGCGGAGATTCTCACGCGCCGCCCGCAACGTTCCCAGCCGGCGGGGGTGGTCTGGTGGATAACTCCCGGCGGCGGGTCGGGGCAGGGCCGGTGCGGCAGAGCCGGAGGTCGAGGACCGGAATCGGAAGCGCGGAGATGGCGGTGACTTCCGTGTCGGCGTCCGTGTCCGCGGCCGGGACCGTGTCGGCGTCCGTGTCCGTGTCCGTGTCCGCGTCCGTGTCCGTGGCCGGGACCGCGTCTGCGACCGTGTCCGCGTCCGTGCCCGTGTCCGCGTCTGCGACCGTGTCCGCGACCGTGTCCGCGTCCGTGTCCGTGTC
>JABDLI010000279.1 GCA_013003065.1 Phycisphaerales bacterium
GTCCGTGTCCGCGTCCCTTCTCGCGTCCGTGTTCAGCCGGCTCTCTCCGCGGACTCGAGCTCGCCCTGCGACCCCTCGTTCCACTGCGACCAATAGCGATGGAGGTCGCTGATCATCGACTGGAAGCGGTCGAAGCCGTCGGGCTTCATGAGGTAGCTGTTGACGTGCAGTTCGTACGCGCGAGCCTTGTCGGAGGGCGCGGTCGAGGTCGTCAGGACGACCACCGGAATGCGGCGAAGCGATCGATCCGACTTGATGCTGCGGAGAACCTCGTGGCCGTCCATCCGGGGCAGCCGCAGATCGAGCAACACGACGTCCGGGCGGCGAGCTTCCACGAACGGCCCTTCGCGACGCAAGTACGCCAGGGCGGATTCGCCGTCCCCAACCCGGTCGAGGGAGTGGTGCGTCGGTTGATCCTCGAACGCGAGCTGCACGAGCTCCGCCTGGTCGTCGTCGTCTTCGACGAGCAGAAAATGGACAGCGGGTGAAACAGTCATGCGATGACTCCGAATCAAGCGGCCGCGGAGAGCGCGGACCGGCGGGGGAATCGGATGAAGAACGTGGTGCCCGCGCCCGACGCGGACTCCACCCAAACGCGGCCGCCGTGCAGCTCGACGATCCGCTTGACGATGGCAAGGCCGACCCCCGTCCCGTCCCGCTCGGTGTCGAGCCGTTCGAAGAGGCGGAAGATGCGGTCGTGGTAACGGGGCTCGATGCCGGCCCCGTGATCCCGGATGGACAGCTCCTGCTCGCGATCGGTTTCGCGGCCGCCGATCTCGATGCGGGAGGCCTCTTCGTTACAGCCGTACTTGAGGGCGTTCGTGAGGAGGTTGTCGATGACCTGCCGCAGGCGATCCGGATCCACGAACAGCGTTGGAAGCGGTTCGTTGATCTCGATCACGACGCCACGCTCGGAAATCTCGGCTTCGTGGTCGGCGACGACGCTTCGCGTGAGCTCGGCCGCGTCCACGGCAACCGGATCGCTCGAGATCCGGCCGATGCGGCTGAGTTCGAGGAGGTCGTCGATGTTGCGTCGCATCCGACGCGCCGCTTCCTCGACCCGACCGGCGAATCGATCGAGGCGATCGTGGCGCCCGTCGCCGAGATCCTGCCGGAGGTGCCCGACGAACCCTTGGATGGTCACGAGCGGAGACTTGAGATCGTGCGATGCCGTATACACGAACTGCTCCATTTCCTCGTTGCGTTGCTCCAGCTCTGCGTCGCGGGCCTGGATCTGATCGAGCATGTGGTTGAACGCTTCGGTGAGCTGTCCCAGCTCGTCATTCGTGTACTTGGCTGCCCGCACGCCGTAGTCGCCGGTCCGCGAAACGATCTGCGCCGTGTCCCCGAGCGCGTGGACCGGCCGGACGATGAGACGGCTCAACCGCCACGCCAGAAGGACCGAGACGATGACGGCCACGGCACCGATGACGGCCGCCGCCCCCAGTCTCCGCCGGATGAGCGAGTCCAACGCGTCCATGTCGGAGACGAGGGCCAGCGTCCCGAGCTCGTTGTCGCTCATCGTGACGGCGCGGGTGAGGAGGAGGTCTCCCTCCCGCCAGACGTGACCCGGCACCGGCGACCGGCCGGGCAGCTTCGCGACGCTCGGCGTCGCGTTGTACCAGGCGAACGGGCGGCCCTCCGCGTCATAGAGGCACGCGGCGACGGTCGCGGGATCGGCCGCGAGCGCGGCGAGCGTCTCCTCGCCGGCCTCCGGATCGTCGAAGGTCAGCGGCGCCGCAGAGTGAACCGCAAGGATGTCCGCCTGGGTCGTCGTGCGCACGACCGCATCGTCCCGCGCTTCCCGCACGTAGCTGACGGTCAACGCCGCGCAGACGAGCACGACGCCCACGCCGCTCGTCACGACCGCGAGCAGCATGATCTTGGTTGCGAGCGAGCGTGACGGGCCGAGGTCAGGACGGCCGGGCGTGTCAACCATGTCGGCCTCCGTCCTGGCTTTCGGCGGGCGCGCGAATGACGTCGGGCAGTCGTGACCGGATCGCATGCTCCAGATCGCGTCGTTGCTCGGCGGGATCGGCGGTCATGACGACGGTGGCGGTGAAGGGGGGAGCGTCGTCCATGCCGCGGAGACGTTCGATCCAACGATCGGGCTCGGCCGTGGCCCCGACCAAAATCATTTCACCTGTCTCCACGCCCTCGATGACGAGATCGAGAGGGTGGCACGCCCCGGTCAGGAACGTGCGCAACGCGGCGGAGTCGTCGTCACCGGCCCGCACCTCGAGCACGGCCACCGCGCCCGGACCTGCCCCCGTCGCGACGTGGTCGAGATGCCGTCGAACGATCTCGCCCGGCTCGTTGGCGACGAGCGTGAAGGTGAACTCACTCCCCGCGCCAGGCGTGCTCGTGACCCCGAGGGCTCCGAGGTTGATGTGGGTGAGCTCGCGGGCGATGCTCAGCCCGAGCCCGAAGCCCTTGATGCCCTCCTGCGTCGACGCGGGGCCTTGGCGGAACCGCTCGAAGATTGCCCGGCACTCGGCCGCCGACAAGCCCGGTCCCTGGTCCGCGACCCCGATGCAGACGCCGCCGGCGTCACCGGTGCGTGCGGTGATCCGGATGCGGCTGTTGCGGGCCGTGAACTTGATGCCGTTCACCGCCAGGTTCACAAGCACGCGTCGCGCCTTCTCGGGGTCGGCGAAGACGAGCGGCAGATCGGGATCGATCGCGATTTCGACCGACACCGCCCGTGCGGCCGCCCGTGCTTCGATCAGGTGTCGCACCGGATCGATGATCGTTGCGACCGCGACGGGGTGCCGGTCCACCCCCAGCACGCCCGCCCGCAACTTGCTGCTGTCCAGGAAATCATCGACGAGATGGGCGAGGTCCTTCGTCGCCGCATGGATGAACGTGACATACTCCGACTGGGTCGAGGTCAGCGTGCCCCCGATGCCATCGAGGACGAGGGACGAGAACTCCTGAATCACGGCGAGCGGCGTGCGGAAGTCGTGCGCGACGTCGTCGACGAAGCGATGGGCGGCGTCGGTCAGGCGAGCCAGACGCTCGTTCTTCCGGGCGAGCTCGGCGTTGGCGAGCTTGAGCGCGCGAGAGAGCTCGCGATTGCGTTCGACGAGCTGGTGACGGCGGAGCGCTTCGGTGACGGCGCCGTGCAGCAGCGACGGCTCGTCGAGCACCGCGGACTTCGTGAGGTAATCGGAGGCGCCCTGCCGAAATGCCTCCGCCGCGATCTCCTCGCTCCCGGTGCCGGTGAGCAGGATCACCGGTCCCATGTCCGCCCGCACGAAATCGGGCAACCAGTCCAGCCCCGTGCTGAGGGGAAACCGATTGTCGCAGATCATGACGACCGGCCCCTCCGCCGGCAGCCGGCTGAGCGCCTCCGCCGGGTCCTCGAATCCCATGACCGCGAATCGTTCGCCGGTCGCCGACCGGTACGACTCGAGCGTCATGGTCAGCAACTCCAGGTGGCTCGGGTCATCGTCGACCACGACCACGGTGGCGGCGGTCGTGCCGGATACGGGGGCGAGCGTGAGGTCGTGCATGGCGGTCGTTCCTCGGTTAGCGGGAGAGCGATGCTGCCAGACGCAGCAGTTTGGAACTCACGGAGATCGGGCTGCGGCGGATGACTTCGGCGTTGGCCACGAAGGCCACGCGGTTCGACCGGCGGATGATGGAGAGCATGCCGCCGCAGTCGATGAACGCGCGATCCTCCCCGACCGTCAGCACCGGCGCCCCACGCACGAGCGAGGGCACCTGCCGGCAGACACGGGGGAGATCGGCGGGCACCACGACGACGTGGCACGACCGCAGCCGCGTCGCGAATCCGGGAGATCCTTCGACGGCCGCGACCCGGGTTCCCTCGACGCGAATCCGTTTCACCCGCACCGACCGGCCGTGCACGCGTCGTCCCCGCATCATGCGATCGATGAACTCGTGCATGGGGTCGTCACCGATGAGACCGATGACGAGCGACGCATCCTTTGCCTCGAATGCGTCCGCCGGCCACTCGGTGAAGCGGATGAAGTTCAGCAGATACGACGCTTTCAGCTTCGCCTCGGTGGGGTCGAGGCGGTCCGCCGGAGGCGCGGGGGCCGGGGAGGACAGAACCGCCGCCCCCAGCATCGCGACCATCAGGATGAAACGCCGTCGGTGAATCACGAATCCGATCAGAAGCGGATGGTGGCCTGGAGGAAGATGCCTCGTTCCACCTCGGTGGTGGAGGCGGTGTTCGGTCCCTCGCGATGCGCCGGGTCGAGCAGGTTCCGACCCCAGATCGAGAGCTCCACGCCCGGGTGCGGTCGCCACGTTGCCCCCAGATCGAGACGCAAGGAGGCGTCGGCGTCGAGCGAACGAACGCGATCGGCGTAGTAGAGACCGCCGTGAAGCTCCCACTCCGGGCTGGGCGCGTACGTGGTGCTCAGATGGGCGTGGTGGTGCCCCCCGTCGCTCCGCGAGAGATCCTCGAGGGGGTCGGTGAAGTTCACTTCGGTGAACGAGTACCCGATGTCGACGTTCCACGCGTCGGTGAGGTCGTGACGCAACACGCTCTCGAGCCCCCAGACATCGGCGGTGGCGGAGTTGCGCAGCATGAAGTCCGTGAGCGAGACGCTGACCAGATCGTCGTAGTCGTGGTAGTAGCCGACGAGGACGAGCGTCATCCCGTCGTCGAGCATCACCCGCTGACCGACCTCGTACGACATCAGCTCTTCGGAGACGAGCCGCCGGTCGCCGGTGATGAGCGCCGGCACGAGCGAGCCGCTCGGCGGACCGCCGAGAAGCTGATCCGGGTCGACGTACGCGGCGATGAGCCGCACGTCCTCCTCCGTCCGGCTGGGGACGCGGACCGGTCGCGACACGGCGGCCCACGCAGTCCGTCGATCATCCGGCGTCCACCAGAGACGCACGCCGGGCTGCACCTCGAATCCCGTGATGTCGTTGTCCTCGACCTTCGTACCGAACATCGCGAACAGGTGATCCGGCACGAGGGTGATCGTGTCCTGCACGAACGCCGAGAGCGTCGTGAGCGATCGATCGGACGGGTCGAACGAGAGGACCGGCGTGGCCTCGGTCTCGTCCCGGGTGTGCCGGAGACCAAGGCCCCAGTGCAGATCGTGCCCCGACCCGGTGTGCCGGCGGCGGAAGTCCAGGTCGAACGTATCGCGATCGACCTCGAATCCGTCGGCGATGACGCGGGTGGTGTGGTCGTAGTAGCTCTGGAGACTCCACCCGTTCGCGCCATCGCGTGTCACGCGACCGCGGACGTGACCGCCGGCGGCGCGCCCGTCGCGACGCACCGTGTCGGTCGTCAGGTGCCCGAGGGGTGTGGGACGCACGACGATCTCGCCGATGCGGCCCGTCTCGTAGGCCTCGGCCTCGATCGTCCACGCCAGGTCGTCCTCCGGCTGCACGTCGAGCCGCAGCCCGCCGTGGCCCAGATCCCAGTCATCCGCGCCCCGCTCGAAACCGCCGTGATGGCGGTACTTTCCCCAGACACGCATCCACGCGTCGTCGCCGAGCGTCAGGCCGTAGCGGATGGCCCCCGACGCTTCGTCCTGCGTGCCGATGCCGCCCTTGACGAGCAGCCCCTGCGTTTCCCGCGCGGACTTCGTGACGATGCTCACGACGCCGTTCACGGCGTTCGCGCCCCACAGTGTGGCGCCCGGACCGCGGACGACCTCGATGCGATCGAGATCCTCGAGCAGCGGGTCCTGAACGTCCCAGAAGGTGCCGGAGAAGAGCAAGTCGTAGGTCGCCCTCCCGTCGATCATCACGAGCATCTTGTTGGCGAAACGCGTGTCGCCCCGGGAGCTGACGGACCACGTGCTCGCGTTCGTCTGCGCGACCTGGACGCCGGGCACGAGACGCAACGCCTCGGCGACGCTCCGGTGTCCGCCGCGGCGGATCGCCTCGGGCGTGAGCAGCGTCATGCCCGCGGGGGTCGTGAACCACGACTGCCGCGTTCCGGCCACCGACGTGACATCCAGCCGGAAGTCGAGCAGATCCTCGACGGTCAGATTGGCGAATTCGTCGAGGTCCTCGAAGTACGACTCGTCGATGAACTGAGCCGCGGCGGTTCCCGAGACGAGGAGCGCGACGCCGAGCCCGGCGGTCGTCCGCCACCGATGCAGCCATCGCCGCGTCGGTTCGCCACCTGCGTTCGCACGGCGATTGGCGGGACCCTCGATCATGGAGCACTCCCGGTCTCAAAGGACCATCGATCGAGCCATCCGGAGGCTTGAGCGGGCCCCCGCGATCGGGGCGAAGCGTGATGTTCTCGGACGCCCGGGGTGACGCGGCCTGTGTGTCCCTCTCCCGGCGAGGATCTCGAGGACGCCCGGCGCTGCGTCGAGGCAGCTCGTTCTCAGGACGCCCCCGCCGCCGGGCCGTAGAGACGCGTGCCCAGGTACTTCATGCCCGTATCGCACGCGAGGCACACGGTGGTCGTACCGGGGCCGAGGCGGAGGGCCGTCGCGAGCGCGACCGTGACGTTCGCGCCGGTGGAGGTGCCCGCGAAGAGCGCCTCCTCGGCGGCCAGCCGCCGGCACATGGCCATGGCGTCATCGGTGGAGACGGTCGCGACGGCGTCGACGAGATCGGGATCCCAGAGCGGCACGACGAAGCCGGCGCCAACGCCTTCGATCTGGTGCGGGCCCGAAGGCCGACCCGACAGCACGGCCGACTCGGCGGGCTCGATGGCGGTGAGTCGCACGGTCGCGTCGTGCTCGCGCAGCGTGCCGCCCACGCCGCGAAGCGACCCTCCGGTGCCGACGCACTGCACGAACGCGTCGATCGCTTCATTCGTTTGGGTCCACAGCTCCTCGCCGAGCGTCTCGTAGCCGCCGATCTGGTCAGCGTTGTTGAGCTGATCCGTCCAGTACGCGCCGGTGTCGGCCTGGATCCGCGCCGCGGCGTCGATCATGCGACGCGTGAGTGATTCCTCGAGCTTCCCGCTCGACGACTCGAGCACGGTCACCGTCGCGCCGAGCGCGCGCATGTGCCCGCGTTTGTCCGGGCTCACGACGTCATTCGTCACGAGGAAGAGCGGGTGACCCTTCGCGCGGCACACCTGCGCGAGCGAGACCCCCGTCGACCCGCCCGTGTACTCCACGACCGGCCCCCCCGCGGGCAACCGCCCGTCGCGCTCGGCCGCCTCGATCATCGCGAGCGCCATGCGGTCCTTCATGCTCCCGGACGGGTTCGCGCTCTCGAGCTTGATGAGCACCCGTCCCGCGTTCCGCGGGACGAGGTGACGCAGCTCGAGGAGGGGCGTGTTGCCGATGGCGTCGAGAATGGACGCGCACGGCGGTGGGGGGTGAGACATGGGCTCGTCCTCGCCACGTCACCGAGGCGGACGCGGATCAGACCGGGGTCGAGACCGGGCGGTCCAGGCTGCACGTCCAGACGTCGCGGTCGCGTTCGTTGTGCTTCGCCCACGCCTGGAGATGGGCGGCGATCTCGTCGCGGATCTCCGGCGTCTGGGCGGCGATGTTGGCGCGCAAGGCGAAGTGCGCCGTGCCGCCGCCCGGTCCGCCGCTGTTGTGGAGGACGCCCATGAGATGAACGAAGCTCCCGCTGGGGCAGACGTTGCGGTCGGCGGTCTCCCGCGGCTTGCCGACGATGCGGGCGACCTTCGCGGTCAGCCCCACGGCGTCCGGGGTGTCCATCGCCAGGTGCAGCATGCTCGCCGACGGCCAGTGGAACGTCCGGTCGTCATCGGTCGCGCCGGGCAGGAGCTCATCGGAGTCGACGAGCAGCCGGGTCGCGTCGATCTCCTCGCGTTGACCCCGTGCGACGATCTCCATGACGTACCGGTGCTCGCCCGGCAGCAGAAGGTTGAACGTGATCGTCTCGATGAGCAGGTTGTGCTGCTCGAGGTGCGTGGCCGCGTCCGCGATGAGGTTCGGCCGATCGGGGCCGGTGACCCGCAGACGCAGCCGCGGCTGCGACCCGGTCTGATCGAGGTGCGCGTCGAACTGATCTCGCATTCCAACGGTCATGACAGATCTCGCAAGGCTTGGGCCGACTCGGTGAGGCGTGACGATAGCCGAGCCGGCCGCATCCTGCCGGCAATTGCTCGGCATGGGGGCCGGGTCCGGGCCCGCGACCGGGTCCGCGTCCGTGTCCGCGGCCGGGACCGGGTCCGTGTCCGCGTCCGTGTCCGGGACCGTGTCCGTGTCCGTGTCCGCGTCCGGGTCCGTGTCCGGGACCGTGTCCGTGTCCGTGTCCGGGACCGTGTCCGGGACCGTGTCCGTGTCCGTGTCCGCGACCGCGACCGTGTCCGTGTCCGGGACCGTGTCCGTGTCC
>JABDLI010000282.1 GCA_013003065.1 Phycisphaerales bacterium
GCAACGCCCGCCGCGGCCGACGCGAGCGGTCTGCACACGATCGAGAGCCCCATGGTCGGGACCTTCTTCGCCGCCGCCAACCCGGACGCGCCGCCGTTCGTCAGCGTCGGCTCGACGGTGGGGCCCGACACCGTGGTGTGCATCATGGAGGCGATGAAGATCTTCAACGAGATCAAGGCGGAGTGCTCCGGCACCATCCAGCAGGTGCTCGTCGAGAACGGCGAATCCGTCGAGTTCGGGCAGCCGCTCTATCTCGTCCAGCCGTCGTAGTCGTCGTCCCGTCCGTTCCAGTCGCTCCCGAGTCCTCGCCCCGCCATGTTCTCGCGCATCCTCATCGCCAACCGCGGAGAAATCGCCCTGCGGATCATCCGCGCCGCACGGGAGATGGGCATCGAGACGGTCTGCGTCTATTCCCAGGCGGACCGGGAGGGGCCGTGGCTGGAGCAGGCCGACCAGACCGTCTGCATCGGCCCCGGTCCCGCCACCGAGTCGTACCTGCGGATCGATCGCATCATCTCGGCGGCGGAGATTGCAAACGTCGACGCCATCCACCCCGGGTACGGTTTCCTCGCCGAGAACGCCCACTTCGCGGAAGTCTGCCGCGATTGCCACATCGAGTTCATCGGGCCCAGCCCCGAGGCGATGGGAACGCTCGGCGACAAGATCTCCTGCAAACGCATGGCCCGGGCGGCGAAAACGCCGCTCTTTCCCGGCTCCGACGGCGCGATCGAGGAAGAAGAAGAAGCCGTCGAGACCGCCGCAAAGATCGGGTACCCGGTCATCGTGAAGGCGTCGGCCGGTGGCGGCGGTCGCGGCATGCGGATCGCGCACAACGAGGGCGCTCTCCGCACGAGCATCGCCGCCGCTCGCCAGGAGGCGGAGTCCGCATTCGGCAACGGCGCCGTCTACCTGGAGAAGTTCCTCGAGCGGGCGCGGCACGTCGAGATCCAGGTGCTCGGCGACAAGCACGGCAACGCGGTCCACCTCTTCGACCGCGACTGCTCTTCCCAGCGTCGCCACCAGAAGCTGATCGAGGAAGCGCCCGCCCCGGCCATCGATCCCAAGAAACGCGACGCGGTCGCGCGGTCGGCGGCCGACCTTGTCCGCCGGGCCGACTACGCCGGCGCGGCGACCGTCGAGTTCCTGATGGACCAGGACCAGAACTTCTACATGCTCGAGGTCAACACGCGCGTGCAGGTGGAGCACCCGGTGACCGAGCTGATCACCGGCATCGACATCGTCAAGGCCACCATCCGCATCGCGGCGGGGGAGCCGTTGCCGTGGAAACAGCGGGACATCAAGATCAGCGGCCACGCGATCGAGTGTCGCATCAACGCCGAAGATCCTGATCGCAACTTCGCGCCGCAGCCGGGCCGCCTCGAGCGGTACACGCCTCCCGGCGGGCTCGGCGTCCGCGTCGACTCGCACGTGCGCGCGGGGTACATGATCCCGCCGCACTACGACTCGATGATCGGCAAGCTCATCGTCCACGCCCCGACCCGCCCGGAGGCGATCGCGCGGATGCGCAGCGCGTTGACGGAGTTCGACATCGCCCCGAACCGCACGACGATCCCGTTGCACCGCCGCATCATGGACTCGGCCGAGTTCAAGGCCGCGAACGTCGAGATCCACGCGATCGAGCAGATGCTCAAGGGGTAAGGACGCCCACGATCGCCGGCTCAGGAATCCTCTTCTTCCTTGGGCACCACCAGGTCGCAGTGGCCGACGTCGATGTCGCCGTACCGCAGACCGGTGACCGTCACGCCCTGGGTGACATAGAAGAGCAATTCCATGTCGTGACTGCCGCTCGTGGGCAGCAGCGGGATCTCGTCGAGCGTGCGGAGCCGGCGTGTCGGCTCGAGCTTGACGTCGATGCCGTCGGAGTGGATGTAGAAGTAGCCGATGGGGCTGTACTCGCTGCCCCGCGCGTCGACGAGGGCGATCGTCGCGTCGTCCTCCGCCTGATCGGCGAAACGGAAGATATCGGCCGGACCGCCCCGGCTGACGTTGACCCGTACGAGCTTGGTGCCCGAGGGCTCGAAGATGCCCTGGATCCGAAGCGAGCCCGGCGCGAACCCACGGCCGCGGTCGAACCGCGCCGTGCCGGAGGTCAGGTAGCGCTCGTTCTCCTGGATGCCGGAGGGCATCCGATTCGTGCTGACGCTGATCGGCCGGATGTCGTTGTCGATGCGGATCGCGGACTGGATGTTCTGGCCGCCGGGCAGCACCACGCTCGCCGCCGAATCGGGACGTGCGCCGGCGGCGACGAGGTAGGCCGGGGCCGGCTGCGCTTCGCGGGGCAGCGGGAAACGCGTGCCACGGATCTGGATGAACCGCGGCTGGAAGCCCGGGGGCACGCGGAACTCGATCTCCGGCGTCGCATCTTCCTTGCCCGGCTCGCTGGAGAGGTAGTGCGAGATGTTGTCGTAGCGGTGGTAGCCGGAGTACTGGAAGAACCCGGTGGGCATGACGACCTCGGGCTCCTCGGTGCCCGAAGCGGCGCCGATCAGCCGGACCTGCGACGACGAGAGCGTGAGCTGCTCGCCGAAGTCCTGTGCCTCGAGACCGAAGTTCACCCGCACGTAGTAGTACGGGGCGCCGTTCTTCTCGGCGTAGTAGAGCCGCTCGATCGAGGCGGCGGATGGCGCGAGGGAGAGCTTGCCACGTCCCTTGAAGAAGGTGTCGCGGAGCAGCGTCGCCTGCTGGTGCACCGCCGGGTTGTAGTGTCGAAGCGGCTGACCCGAGGCGAGGCTCGTCACGCTGAGCCAGCTGTAGAAGTTGCCCGTGATCTCGTGGAAGGGCACCCACATCTTGTTGAGCTCGGTCACGCTGCTGTCGCGGGCGCTGCGGCCATAGCCGCGAAAGCCCATCATCGAGTTGGTGGACTGCACGTGCCCGGCCCCGATCACGAACATGCCCACGGTGAGCACGCCCGCGGCGAGACCGACGACGCCGCCGAAGGCGAGGTTGGCCCAGTGGGGGACCTGCACGTTGGCCGGCGCGAGCCGGTCGAGGCCAAGGCGGAGGATGAACAGGCTGACCGCGAACAGCAGGATGAGCGACACGCCCCAGGCGTAGTCGTCGAAGCCGCCGCCCTTGAGAACGACCATCGTCAGCGGCTCCCAGAACGCGAACGCGATCGCCCCCGCGACCACGACGCACGCCAGGTGGAGGATGGCGCTGAAGACACCCTGGTTCGCCCACCAGTAGGCGATGAACAACGCCAGACCGATGAGAATGATGTTGAACGCGATGAACATGGGGACCGCCTCCTGACGCGGTTCGCGTGGTTCAGCTCGCCGGGGCGGGATCCGCCGACGGTTTGCTGGCGCTGCTGGGCTTGCGGGTCGTCTCGGCGCGGGCCGGGGTCGTGACCCGCACGACCTCGTCCACGGTCGTCTCGCCGCCGGCGACCTTGCTCAGGCCCGCTTCCTGCAGGTAGACCATCTTGTTGCGGCGGCCCAGCGACAACGCGGCCTTGAGATCACCACCCGAGAGCAGCGACCGCACATCGTCGTCGACGAGCAGCACCTCGAAGATGCCGGTCTGACCGAGGTAGCCCTTGCCCCCGCAGACCGGGCAGTTCTCGATCTTGTTCTTGATCTGGATCTTCCCGCTCGGCCGGTAGAGCTGGTTGACCTTGCTGGGGAGATTGAGCTTCTTGAGCTGGTCCGCGGTCGGCTGGTAAGCCTGCCGGCAGTTGGGGCACAGCGTGCGCACGAGGCGCTGATTCATGACTGCGCGCAGACACTTGCACGCCTTCTTGACGTCCCCCACGATCTTGACCCAGTGCCGGATCTGTTCGGTCACCGAGTTGGCGCGTTGCGGCACGTAGAGCAGCGGACCCTGGAGGGCCGGCTCGGCGATCACGTTCGCGGCCGCCGTGTCCTTGACGAGGTCGAGCATCAGCACGTCGGGATCCCGCCGCAGCATGGCGCCCAATTGCGTGGCGTAGTCGATCTCGGTGTTCGTCGGGTCCCACCGCATGTGGTCGACCCCGTCGAGCGTGACGAAGATCTCCCGTTCGAGCGTCTTGATGTTCGACGTGTACGCGTCGTGCCGCGCGATGAGGCTGTACATGGTCGTCGTGAGGCCGTGTCCGGACGGCGCCCCCACGAGCACGACGCCGTGACGGTCGTGCGCTTCGGCGAGGCTCCCGAGCGCCTCCCGCTGCGAAGGCAGCAGGCCGAGGTTGTCGAAGGGCTTGTTCAGCCGCTTGCCGCGATCGAAGTCGAGCCGCAGGAGCAGTCCGCTCGACGACCCGGCGGTCGTGGCGACCAGCTCGGTGCCGCCCTGCGGGCCGGTCATCTTGAACGTGCCGGTCTGGTGACGCCGGCGGTCCTTGACATCGAGCCCGGCGAGCTCCTTGAGGTAATCGACGACCGGCAAGGCGCTCTCGGCGGGCATCGACCGCTTGTAGCGGACGCCGTCGACGAGCTCGGCGATGGTGGCGTTGCTGGTGCCGACCGCCATCTCCACCGCCGCCGCGCGGCCGTCGAGCGCGGGGCCGATGATGTCTTCCGCCTGCATGTGCACGGCGAAGAGCGGGTCTTCCTTCATCGGCACGTCGCGGGTTTTCTTGTCGGCGCCGGTGAACTGGATGACGGCGTCGCGGACGGCCTTCGCCTGCCGCCGCGCGTCCAGGCGTGCGCCGATGCCCTCCCCGGTCAGCGAGAACCGCTGATTCTCCGGCACTTCCTGGTTCCGGTGCTGCCAGTACACGAGGATCGGCGCGGCCAGAACGAGCATGCCGAGCGGCCAGCCGATCCAGAAGATGGGCACGAAGATCATGGCGGCCAACGCCCCGGCGCCGGCGACGAGGTTGATCGTGTTCCACAGCCCGACGTTCAGGTGAAAGTACCGGGCGTCCTTGTCGATCTTCGAAGAGACCAGCCACGCCCACGGGATGAACGGGAGGATCATCAGGAAGGGCTTGTACGGGCTGGCCAGGAACGCCGCCTGCGCGAGCAGGGACGGCATGGACAGGGCGGCGGGGTCGGCGAATACGCTGAGCATGGTGGCGGCTCGGGGCGGCTCAGGCGATGCCTTTGAGCCGCATTTTCAGTTCCTCGGGCTTCGGCGTTGCTTCCATTGCTACGCGGGGGTGAATGTATTCCCCCTCCACGAGGTCGACAAGGGCGCTCGTGAAGTCGACCATGCCCTCCTCCCGGCTCTGCTTGATCACGTCCAGCAGCTCGCCTTCGCGGGCCTCGAGGATGTACTTCCGCACGGGTGGCGTGTTGAGCAGAACCTCGATCGCGGGGATCCGCGGGATGTCCTCCCGGATGGTGGGCAGCAGCTTCTGATAGACGATCGCACGGAGGTTGTACGCGAGCAGCTTGCGGATCTGCTCCCGCTCCTGCTCGTTGAAGAGATCGTAGATGCGGCCGAAGGTCTGCCAGGCCGAGGAGGCGTGGATCGTTCCGAAGACGAGGTGACCGGTCTCGGCGGCGCGAATCGCGGCCTCGAAGGTCTCGTGGTCACGCATCTCGCCGACGAGGACGACGTCGGGATCCTCGCGGACGAGCGCCCGCAACGCCTCGTTGAAGTTCAGGCAGTCGATGCCGACCTCACGCTGATTGATGGTCGCCTTCGCGTCCTTGAAGATGTACTCGATCGGATCTTCGATGGTCACGATGTGAACGCGTTTGCGTTCGTTGACGAACTGGATCATCGAAGCGATCGAAGTGCTCTTGCCCGAGCCCGTCACGCCCGCGAAGAGAATGAGGCCCTGCGCGCTGAGGGAGACATCGCCGAGGATCTCCGGCAGGTGCAGCGACTCGAACGTCTTGATGTCGCTCGTGATCAGCCGGGCCGCGATCGAGGGCTTGCCGCGGGCCATGAACAGGTTCACGCGGAACCGGTGGTCGTCGTCGTAGTCGTACGCGAAGTCGATCTGCCCGTGGTGGTGAAAGTGCTTGTACTGCGACTCGTCCAGCACGTCCTTCGCGATCTGGAACATGAGCGGCCCGCTGCAGATGTCCGTCTGCAGGCTCTTGAGCGACCCCCGCACGCGGATCCGCGGCGGGAGGTCGACCTTCAGATGAAGGTCGGAGGCCTCGTAGCGGATGGCCGCTTCGATGTACCGGGTGAACAGCTTCTTGCCTTCACCCTCGGTCGTGCCGACATCGTGGTGCACCGGATCGGCGTAGTCCTCAGCGTGGATGGCGTCGGTCGTGCTCGTCACGTTGGCTCCTCGTGGGGCGGGCGGGGCGGGCCCCTCGGGCGTCCTTTCGCCGCGGGGCTCGGTCCGGTTCCGCGGGCCCAGATCCTCGTCTCCCGTCCGCCGGACACCGGCGAACAGGAAGACCGCTTACCCTACCAGATGGCCCCCGTCGCGGGTATGGCCGAGGCCGTTCCGCCGGCGCCCGGGCGGAGGAGCGACCCGGCCGGCGGCCATTGACAAGGAAGGGCGCCCTGGGCATCATTGGTAAATGGAGCACAAATGGACCCAAGAGGGCATCACCTTCGATGATGTCCTCCTCGTTCCGCAGTACAGCAACGTCACGCCGGACCGGGCGGACACGCGGACCCGGCTGACGCGGAACATCTCCCTGAACATCCCCCTCGTCTCGGCCCCGATGGACACCGTCACGGAGTCGGCCCTGGCCATTGCGCTGGCCCAGGAGGGGGGCATCGGGATCGTCCACAAGAACCTCTCGCCGGGCGAGCAGGCCCGCGAGGTGGTCAAGGTCAAACGCTCGGAGAACGGCGTCATCACCGACCCCGTGACCCTGAGCCCCGGCGACACGGTCTCTCGGGCCACCGCGCTCATGGCCGAGCAGAACGTGTCGGGGTTCCCGGTCACCGAGGACGGGTCCGCTCGCGGCCGCGTGGTGGGCATCCTCACCCGCCGCGACATGAAGTTCGTCGACGACCCGACCAGCCGCGTCGCCGACGTGATGACCCGCGAGCATCTGATCACGGCCCCGGCGACCACCGGCCCCGAACAGGCCGAGAAGATCCTCAACCAGGCGCGGGTCGAGAAGCTCCTGCTCGTCGACGGCGACGGTTGCCTCGCCGGTCTGATCACGATGCGCGACCTCGAGAACATCCGCACCCACCCGCACGCGTGCCGCGACGCCCGGGGGCGTCTGCGGGTCGGGGCGGCGGTCGGCGTCGACCAGATGGAGCGGGTCGAGCGTTTGATCGAGGCCGAGGCGGACGTCATCGTCGTCGACACCGCCCACGGCCACACCGAGAACGTCATCAACACGGTCGCCGCGATCCGCAAGCGGTACGACATCGAGATCATCGCCGGCAACGTGGCCACCGAGGAGGGCGCGAAGGATCTCATCGCGGCCGGCGTCGATGCGGTGAAGGTCGGCATCGGCCCCGGGTCGATCTGCACGACGCGGGTGGTCACCGGCGTCGGCATGCCGCAGCTCACCGCGATCGTCAATGCCTGCCGGGCCGCCGACGACGCGAACGTGCCGGTCATCGCCGACGGCGGCGTGCGGCAGTCGGGCGACATCGGCAAGGCCATTGCAGCGGGGGCGAGCAGCGTCATGCTCGGCTCGCTCTTCGCGGGCATGGACGAGAGCCCGGGCGAGCTGATCCTCCATCGCGGCCGTCGTTACAAGACCTACCGGGGCATGGGCTCGGAAGGCGCGATGGGCGCCGGCTCGGCCGACCGCTACGGTCAGGCGGGGATCGCCGAGACGAGGAAGTTCGTCCCCGAGGGCGTCGAGGGCCGCGTGCCCTACCGCGGCCCGCTGGCGGAGTTCGTCTACCAGATGGTCGGCGGGCTGCGATCGACGATGGGCTACTGCGGCTGCGCGACGATCGAGGAGCTTCGCGAACATGCCCGCTTCGTCCGTGTGACGGGGGCAAGCCTGGTGGAATCCCACCCCCACGACATCCAGATCACGCGGGAATCGCCGAATTACTCGACGGCGAACCCGATCGGCGAGTGACATTGACACCCTTGCCGGCCGGACTACACTTCACCTGATCTCAGGGCCATTGGCGCAGTTGGCTAGCGCGCTTGTATGACACACAAGAGGTCACTGGTTCAAGTCCAGTATGGCCCACTACG
>JABDLI010000312.1 GCA_013003065.1 Phycisphaerales bacterium
CCATGCATCACACATCACGCCTCTTCTCTGTGTCTCTGTGCCTCTGTGTCTCCCCCCAATTCCATGGTGCGTGCGATCTGACGAAAATGAACGAACGACGACCCCACTCCCGCTCCACCTACCCGACATCGACGACGAGCGTCACGATCTGGAACGCGCGCAGACGCACGGTCGTGACGTCGCCGGTGTGCTCCACGGCTTCCTTGCGGGGGCGTTCGAGGAGGTCGGCGGGGCGGACGCTGCGGACACGCAGGCCCCAGCGGATCTGGGCCGTGCCCGCGCCGCCGTGGGTTTCGACGAGGCGGACGACCAGGCCGTCACCGTTCTCCCGCGGCTTGATCGCGGAGACGACGACGCCCGCACCGCCGTCGGTCTCGATCGTCAGCGGGGCGTGACGCTTCGTCCAGCTTCCGGCGCGGTTCGCCGGCAGCGGACGCGTGATGAGCGGCGTGTTGAGGGCGTGGGCCTCGCGGTCGACGTTCGCCGCGCGCCAGTCGCCGCCGTGCGGCATGACGCTGTACGTGAACCGGTGCTCGCCGCGGTCGGCGTCGGGATCGGGGAAGGACGACGCCCGCAAGAGCGACAGGCCCATCACGTTCCCGTGGCAGGAGTGGCCGTAGATCCCGTCGTTCAGGAGCGCGACGCCGAAGCCGGGCTCCGAGTGATCCATCCACCGGTGCCCGCACACCTCGAACCGCGCTTCATCCCACGACGTGTTGGCGTGGGTCGGTCGCGTCAGGTGGCCGAACTGAATCTCGTACGTGGCGAGACCCGATCGCACGTCCACCGGGAAGAGGGCACGGAGCAGCCGGTGTGACTCGTGCCACCGCACGTGCGTGACGATGTCCAGCCGCGGCGACCCGGCGGCAAGCACGTAGCGCTGCGTGATCGCGCTGCGGGCGCCAATGAGACGCGTCACCTCGATGGCGGCCCGGAGCGGAGATGATTCGACGAGCGTCCGGCTCGTCACCGGCTCCGTGACCGGCATCGCTTTCTCCCGGTGCTCTGCATCGATGTCCCAGGCGTCCCACGACCGGGGGCGATCCTCGTACAGGACGAGCTGGTTCAGCGGGGCAGGGCCGTCGGGGGTGCGGGCGCCGGCCGCGCGGCTCGTGCCGGCTCGGCGGAGGTGGGCGATGCGGCCGACGTCGTCGATCTCGACCTCGATGAGGCCGTTCGCGAGCGTGGACTCGGTCGCGTGCACGGGCTCGACGTCCACCGGCTTCGCCCGGTCGACCACGGTCGCCCCGAGACCGGAGACCTTGCGCACGGCGACGGGCGTTCCTTCACAGTCCACCACGCCGCCGCGGGTCACGGCGTGCGGGTTGAGGATGAGCATCGGCTGCTCGAGGCCGCTCGTGTCCGCCGCGTCCGCCCACGCCGCCACGGCCCGCGCGATGACGCCGGACGTCGCGTCCGCGATCCGCTCGTGCTGGCGTCGTGCCTCGGCGTACACCGGCGCGATCGACGTTCCCGGAAGGATGTCGTGAAACTGGTTGAGCAGAAGGAGCTTCCACGCCTCGTCGAGCTCCTCCCGCACCCGCGTGGCCGGCTCCGGGGCGGGACCCGTCAGCGCGAGCCACTCGGCGGCGCGAAGCGCCTCCTCGCCGTTGCGGTTGGCCCTCTTCAGCCAGGCCTGGCTTGTGAGCGTGCCGCGGTGGAGCTCCAGGTACAGCTCGCCATCCCACACCGGGAGATCCCGCCCCGCGTCACGCAGCTCCTCCCGCCGGGTGTGGAGCGCCCGGGAGAACGCCGCCGCGCTCCCGAGCGTCACGCGCGGCAACCCCTCGCACGCCCCGGCGAGCTGCGCCCGCTGGATCGCCTCGGCCGTCGGGCCGCCGCCACCGTCGCCGTAGCCGAAAGGCTGCAGCCAGATGTCGGCGCCAACGCGATCCTGCGTCGCGATGTTCGTCTCGCCGCGTCGCAGCTCGTTCGGCAGGAGCGCCGCGTTGTAGTCGTGCCCGGGCGTCTGGTGGGCGAGCACCTCGGTGCCGTCGAGCCCTCGCCAGCGAAACGACGCGTGCGGGAACGGGTTGCGTTCGTTCCATGACAGCTTGTTCGTGACGAACGTGTCGAGGCCGGCCAGGGCCATGATCTGCGGGAGCGCAGCCGTGAAGCCGAATGTGTCGGGGAGATAGAGCAATCGCTGCGGGGCGTCGGTTCCAAACGCCCGCTGCCAGTAGCCGGTGCCCGCGAGGATCTGCCGCACGAGCGACTCGCCGGAGGGGACATTTGCGTCGGGCTCGATCCACATCGCGCCGGACGGCTCCCACCGTCCCTCCTCGACGCGGGTGCGGATCTGGGCGAACAGCGCCGGCGCGTCTTCCTCGACCCACGCGTACTGCTGCGCCTGGCTGCACAGGAAGCGGAAGTCGGGAAACCGCTCCATGAGCCGCAAGACGCTCGCGAAGCTGCGCACGCACTTGCGTCGCGTTTCCCGCAGCGGCCAGAGCCACGCGGTGTCGATGTGCGCGTGGCCGACGGCGATGCAGCTCGTCGCCGACGGCGTGGCGCCGGCTCGCAGGACCGCGTCGAGCGGCTCGAGAGCCTCGGCCGCCGTGGCCGCCACATCGGCATCGTTCACGCGACGGGTTGCCTCGGCGAGCGCGACGACGAGCTGCCGAGCGCGGGGCGTCGATTCATCCAGCTCGGCGAGCAGACGACGGGCGGTGTCGTACGCGATCCACAGCTGCTCGACGACGTCGTCGGGCGACACGAGCGCGCACGCCGTTACCCGGCCGGGCGTCGTGCTCCGCCACCGCGATTGCGAATCGGGCGTATCCCACCAGAACGTGCTCGTCCCCAGCCCGTGATTGCACGCGGCCTCGATGAGAAGATCGAACCGCTCGCCCCCGGCCGCAGGTGCGTGCAGCGACGCGAGCTCGCGGTTGTGATCGAATCCCTGGTGCGGGACCCCGTCCCGCCACAGGAGCGCCTCGGTGCCGCAGCAGAAACGCAGTGCGACCGGGTGACCGCCCACGTCGTCCGGGATCCGCCCCGTCACGCGAAACCAGCACGTCGACCACGCCGGGCCCCACGTCCAGCCCAGCGGCACCGGCCGGTAGTCGGCGTCCCGGGCGACGGCCTCGGGGACCGGCTCGCGGCACTGGAAGGCGGCCAGCGGGAGCGTGCGCGACCAGCGAAACCGCGCGGGGGCGATCACGCGTTCGGCGTAGCCGGAGAAACGATGAACGGCCGACTGGATGTCCGTGAGCATGGGGCGGGGAGTGTATCAGTCCAGGTCCGCGTCCGTGGCCGTGCCCGGGACCGCGTCCGGGTCCGTGTCCGTGTCCGTGTCCGCGTCCGTGCCCGCGTCCGTGTCCGCGTCCGTGCCCGCGTCCGTGCCCGCGTCCGCTACCGCCCCACTTCCCGCACGACGATCTGCCCCCCGCAATAAGGATCGAACGCATTCGCCGTCGCCACCGCCCGCCGCGCGATCTCGTCGGGGGGCAGCTCGGTCTCGTACAACGTGTGCAACGCCCCGAACGCATACGGCGCGCCCGACCCGATCGCGTAGTACTGCCGGAAGCGGCAGACGTCCATGTCGTTGGAAACCTTGTAGATCCCACGCGGCGCGGCGATCAGGAACGTGCTGTCGAGATCGCCGAACGGCGTCTCACGGCTGCCCGCCTGGTCGTTGACGAACGGGTAGCGATCGTGGAGCGCCTTCCACAGATCCAGGAAGAACGCGAAGATCGCGGATTCGTCGTCCAGACGCGGCGTCTCGGCGGTGGCGAGGTAGTCGTCGAGGATCCGGTCGTACACGGCCCACCCCGACGCACCGAGCAACGCGTCGCCGAGCGTCCGGATCTTGCTCGTCGCCGAGTTGGCCGCGGGGACGCAGAGGTCGTCGCTGAACGAGGTGAGCGAGTCGCTGGCGATGACGATGCGATCGTTCTTGCTGATGGCGACGACGATGGACATGACGGGTCGCGCGAGCGGCGCGGCTACTCCTTGACCACCTTCATGGCGATGAGATCCTGGACGTCGACCAGCCCGATCGGGCGACCCGCCTCGTCGACGACGGGGATCTCGTCGACGCGATGCTCTCGCACCAGCCGTTCGGCGTCCCGCACCAGATCATGGACGGTGAGGTGCTTGGGTCGCGCCGTCATCACGGCCGCGATCGGTCGGTCGAGTCCGTCCGGTGCGTCCAGCACGAGGCGACGCAGGTCGCCGTCCGTGAAGATCCCCGAGAGCCGACCGCCGTCGTCGACCAGCATGATCGCACCGGCGCGTCGATGCCCGCCGGCCGTGACCCGGGCCCGTTCGAGCGCGGCCCGCACGGGGAGCGTGTCCGGGAGGACGGGCAGCGTGTCGTCCGCGCGAAAGCGAATGGCGTCGGTGATGTTGCGTAATCCGACGCCGAGCAGACCGCCCGGGTGCGCTTTCTTGAAGTCGGTTTCGCCGAAGTCGCGTCGCCGGGCGAGGGCGAGGGCGAGGGCGTCGCCGACGGCGAGCTGGGCCGTGGTCGACGCCGTCGGCGCGAGGTTGAGCGGGCAGGCCTCGGTGATGTCGCCGAGGCAGAGGTGCACGGTCGATCGCTGCGCGAGGCTGGAGCCGGCGTGGTTGGAGATGCCCAGGCACGGCACCCCGTCGGTTCGCAGGATCAACGCCAGGTCGACGACCTCTTCGGTCTCGCCCGAGAACGACAGGAGCACGACAACGTCCCCCCGCCGGACGCGGCCGAGATCGCCGTGGACGGCCTCCGCCGGATGCAGCACGCTCGACGGTTGGCCGAGGCTCGAGAACGTCGCCGAGATCTTCGCGCCGACCAGCCCGCTCTTGCCCATCCCCGAGACGACGACGTGTCCCGTGCACGCTTCGAGCAAATCCAGGGCCGACGTCCAGGCCGCGGCGTCCTCGGTCGCCACGCGGGCGGCGACGCGACGCACGGCGTCCGCCTCCGCGGTGAGCGCTGCGGTGATGAACGTGGCCTCCTCGGAGGCCGGGATCGTCGGGCTGGTCTTGGCTTTGCTCATGATGCGGGTGATGCGGGTGATACGGGTGATGCGTGGGCCCGGCGTCACGCGGCTCAGAGTATGATGGCATCGACCACCATGTCCACTCCCGTCCTACAAGAGGATTACCGCGTCACCCTGGATGCCTTTCAGGGCCCGCTCGACCTGCTGCTGTACCTCATCCGCCGTCTCGAGGTGGACGTCACCGCGATTCCGGTCGCCGAGGTCACCGACCAGTATCTGGCGTTCCTGAACGAGGTCGACGACATCGACGTCGAGCTGGCCGGGGAGTTTCTCGTGATGGCGGCCACGCTCATCGAGCTCAAGTCACGAACGCTCATGCCGCCGGAGACCGCAGACACCGACGCCGCGGACGGTGACGCCCCACGGCCGGCGGTCATCGATCCCGGACAGGAGCTGGTGCAGCAGCTCCTCGCCTACCAGCGATTCCGCCTCGCCGCCGAAGCGCTCGACGAGCGTCGCAATGCCTTCTTCCAGCGGTACCCCGTGCGACCGGCGCGGGGCGGGCGGGACGACGCCGCGGCGTTCGAGTCCGAGCCCGTCGAGCTCGAGCTCGACGACGTCCACGTCATGGATCTCGCCGACGCCTACGAACGCATCATGTCCTCGATCGACTTCGATCGGCTGGGTGACCACGTCGTGGAGGTCGACGACACGCCCATTGCGCTCCATCAGGCCGATCTGCTCGATCGCCTGGAACGCTCGGGCATCGGACGCTTGACGCTTCAGACCGTCTTCGCGGGTCACAGCCGCGTGCAACGCGTCGGTCTCTTCCTCGCGACGCTCGAGCTGGCGCGGCTCCGCCGGATCGACGTGCAGCAACCGACCATCGACGCCGAGATCGAGATCGTCCTCGTGTCCGGCGAAGAGCCGATCTCACCCACGCCGGGCGGCTGAGCGACGCAACGCGGTCAACTCCGCCGGCAACAGCTCACGCCACTGACCGGGACGAAGCCCCTTGAGCTTCAGCGGTCCGAGTTCGATCCGCCGCAGCTTGCGCACCTTGTGACCGACACGGAGCATCATGCGGCGGATCTGACGGTTGCGACCCTCGCGGAGCTCCATGCGAACACGCGTGCGATCGCGGTCGCGTTTGAGCATGGTCATCTTCGATCGCACGGTGCGGCGTCCGCGTCCGCGTTGCCGGTCCGGGAGGAACACACCGGCCGAGAGCCGGCCCAGCTCCTCTTCGTCGACCGTGCCGTCGATCGTCACCTCGTACGTCTTGTGAATGCCGTACCGCGGATGGGTGAGCCGGTTGGCAAGCTCGCCGTCGTTCGTGAGCAGGAGCAGCCCCGAGCTGTCGACGTCGAGTCGGCCGACCGGATACAGACGCGTGCGCAGCGGGTGATCGACGAGGTCGATCGCGCGGCGTCGGCCCTGGGGATCATCGTTGGTGGACACCACGCCACGCGGCTTGAAGAGCATGATGTAGACGTGGGGCTCGGGCCCGCGAATGCGGCGGCCGTTGACCGTGATGCGGTCGCGGACGGGGTCCGCCCATGCCGGCAGCGTCGTGATGAGGTGCCCGTTGACGGCCACCACGCCCGACTCGATGAGCGTCTCGCAGGCGCGACGCGAGCCGACCCCCGCCTCGGCCAGCACCTTGTGCAGACGCGGGCCGCGGCTCGGATCGCGGTACGACGTGGGGTCATTTTTGGCCGGCCACGGCTCATCGGAGCCGGCCGGCGGCACGGGGGGTCGGGACGTCATGATTCTTCGCTCTGTTCTCGATCGCGGTCGGAGGGCGAGCAGTCGGTAGGCTAGGCGCATGAGCGTTTGGTGGCCACTGCTGGCGGCGATCCTCGCCGATCCGACCGTCGCCCGGTTCACGGACCTGACCGATGCGGTCGGTCTGGAGATGCCCCCGGAGACGCGGGCCATCGCCCGGGTCGCCTTCACCGATCTGAACTGCGATGGCTGGCCCGACGTCGTCCTCGATCGGCGTCTGGTGTTCTTGAACACCGCGGATGCCGCGTCGCCGATCGGCCGGCGGTTCGTCGCGGTGACCCCGACCGGCCTCACGACCCCGGGCCGCGGCGCGGTGCGGGTCTTCGTCGATCTCGACAACGACGGGTATGCCGACGCCGTGACCGCCGCCTTCGCCGACGTCGGCCGGCCGGCGTTCGCCGACGAGGACACCGGCGAACGCACCGCCTGGCAACGCGGCCGCGGCGACGGAACGTTCGGCCCGCCCATCGCGTTGCCCGTGCCGCCGCGTCCGACGATCGCGGTCGCCGCCGCGGATCTGAACCGCGACGGTCGTCTGGACCTGTGCTTCGCGAACAGCTACGTCGTCTACGGCGGCGGCTACGCGGGCCATCCGCTCGACGTGCTCGTGTCCGAGGGCGTCGACGGCTGGCGGGTCGCGACGCTCCCGGAGGCCGACATCCCGTTCGACGCCGAGCGTGATTCCGGGGGCCGGCCCGCGTACGGCGTGCTGGTGACGCCGGGTCTGGTCGGCGACGGGCCGGCCATCCTGACGCTCGGCTACGGACGCCGGTGGAACCGACTCTGGGTGCCGGCCGAGAACGCGTGGCGCGACGTCGCGCCGGAGACCGGTCTCGACGGCGACGCGATTCGCCACGGCCGGTACCCCGCGTGGCTGGCGGAACGCGCGCGGACCGATCCCCGGTTCGCCCGCGACGACGAGCGGCCGTTTCGCGCCAACGGCAACACCTTCGACGCCGACGTCGGTGACATCGACGGCGACGGCCGGCTCGATCTTCTGATCACGGAGATCACGCACGGTTGGGCGGGGGAATCCTCGGACCGCACGCGTCTGCTCGTGCAACGCGTGCGGAACGCCGATCCGGGTGTGATCTTCCGCCCGTTGCCCGACGCCGATCTCGACCGGGTGCCCGAGGGCGTCCGCAACTGGAACCAGGGCGACCTGTTCGGCGCGCTCGCCGACCTCGACCACGACGGTCGTCTCGACGTCGTGCTCTCCTCGGGAGACTATCCGGACGATCAGCGTCTGCGTGTCTTTCTCGCCGGCGAGGGTACGCGTTTCCACGACCGCACCGCCGCCCTCGGCATCGATCACGACGGCAGCCAGCAGATCAGCCTGGCCGACGTGGACGGCGACGGTGATCTCGACCTGATCGCCGGACAGACGTTCCGCCGCTACCGTCCCGAGCAACGCGAAGGACGCCGCCCCCGCGTGCGGCTTCTGGTCAACGAGGCCGCCGGTGAGCGGGGCTCGGTCAGCCTGCGGCTCGTCGGCGACGGCGTGCGGGTCAACCGGGACGGGATCGGCGCCGTGGTCACCGCCCGCACGAGCGACGGCCGCCGATTCGTCCGGCCCCTCCTCGGCCCGGGCGGTCACGCCGGCAAGCAGCACGCGTTGCGGGTCCACGTCGGTCTGGGTGGGGCCACCGCGTTGCGGGACGTCGTGGTGAAGTGGCCGGATGACGGCGGCACCGAGCAGGCGGTCGGCGATCTCCCGCCCGGCCGTTTTACGGTTGCCTACGGCCGCCCCGGCGTCACGCCGCCGGCCATCGCGCCCCCTCCGATCATTGCCGCCGGGGAAGGGTACGTCGGGCTCGTGCTGCGTGACCTGGCGAGCGGCGAGACGGTGATCAGCCGCATTCTGCCCGGACCGCTGGACGGCGACGGTCTCACGTCGCCGCGTTTCGATCTGGCCCGACCGGATCGCTTCGTCATGCTCGACGAGACGCCGATGGACGCGGAGGCGTTCGCCGCCGCGATCCGCGCGCGTCCTCCGGGCACGCGGGTCCGCATCTCCTACCAGCGGGCGCGGACCCGGGGCACCGGAATCCCCGAGCGGGCCGAGTGCGAAGAGGAGGTCCGCACGATCGACGTGGTGCTGGCATCGCGCGCCGAATGGACCGGCACCATCGACCGTGGTCGCCGCCACGACGTGAACTGTTCTTTGCCCGGGCCGCCGCTCCTCGATCCGTTCGACGAGCGCAACGCGTTCGGGGCGGCGGTTGCGGAGCATGGTCTCGGCGAGGCGCTCCAGAGGCTGTTGCCGGTCTTCACGAGGTGGCTCGAGAAGGGTGATGACTACCACGCGCTCAGCCGCGTGCGGGTCGGCTTCGAGTCTCCGTTTCGCCTGCCGGAGCTGACGCGGCTCGTGACGGAGCCGACGACGCGGGTGGCGACCGCCCCGATCGCAACCGCGCTCGAGCTTGCGCGGACGAACCTCGACGCCGCCGCGCCGGTCACGCTCGGCCTGTCCGTGCCGCCGCAAGGCGGGGGAACGGAGATCGAACGCCGGGCGTTGGCAGCGCTCCAGGAAGCCTCGGTGCGAACCCGGATGGCGCTCGAACACCGCGTCGGCGACGCGGCCTTCGCCGACGATTGCGATGCCCTCCTTCGCGTGCCCCGCGAGCGTTTCCTGATCGGCGGGGCCGACGCCCTGCGTCAGATCACCGTCGTGCGGCGGTCGATGGGCGTGCGGTTCGGCGAGCTCGTGGCGGCGCTCGGGAGCCTCGCGGCGCTCGGCGACCTGGACGCGTCCGACCTGCCGCAGAACCAGCCGGCGTCGCCCCCGGCGTCGCTTGCGGGCGTCGTCGAAGGCACCGTGCTCCTGACGCACCACGACCCCGACCTCGGGTGGATCGTCGTCGGGGGACCGGGCGAGAACCGCTACGACCTGGCCCACCTCGCCGTCGTCATCGACGCCGGTGGGGATGATCACTACGAGGCGAGTGACCGGCGGCTCGGCAGTCGCGCGGTCGTCGATCTCGCGGGCGACGACGTCTACACCGGCACCCCCGAGCAGGGGCCGGGCGCTGCGTTGCTGGGCGCGGTCTTCATCGATGACCGCGGCGGCAACGACCGGTACGAAGGGGCGCGGCTCGCCGCCGGCGCCGCCATGTTCGGCGCGGCGTTGCTGCTCGACCGGGGCGGCGAGGATCGGTACGTGGGCACCGAATGGTCGCTCGGCGCGGCGTGCTACGGGGCGGGGATGATCGTCGATCTCGGCGCCGGCGCTGACGTCTACCTCGGCGACTTTCTCTGCGAGGGCGTTGGGGGGCCGCGCGGCTTCGGCGCGATCATCGACCAAGCGGGCCGTGATCTCTACCGGGCGAACGGACCCACGCCGTCCGCGTACGGAACGGCGGCGGTGGCCCAGAGCTTCAGTCAAGGCGTGGGCTTCGGCTTCCGCCACTACGCCGCCGGAGGGATCGGCCTGATCAGCGATCTCGGCGGCGACGACCGGTACGAGGCCGGCGAGTTCGGGCAGGGTGGCGCGTACTACTACGGTCTGGGCATCCTCCACGATGCGGCCGGTCGCGACCTCTACTACGGCAACCGGTACGGTCAGGGCTTTGGCGTTCATCAGGCCGTCGGCATCCTCAGCGACGGCGGTGGCGACGACACCTACTGGTCGATGACGGCCGCGAGCCAGGGCGCCGCGTGGGACATCGGCGTCGGGCTTCTTCTCGACGCGGCCGGCGATGACTCCTACCAGTGCGACGGCCTCGGGCAGGGGGGCGCCTCGATGCAGGGCATCGGGATGCTCGTCGATCTCGCCGGCGACGATCGCTACGCCGCCCGCGGCGGCGCGACCCAGGGCGGGGCCGGCGACAACTGGTATCACTACGACGAGACCGGGGCGCATTCGCTGGGGTTGCTTCTCGACCTCGGCGGGGGTGACGACCGGTACTCGCAGCCGCGGGGGAACGGCGTGACCCTTGCGACGGGGGGCGACGCCGGCCGGGGGCCCCGCCACGCTCCGTGGCACGGTCTGTTCATCGACCGCTGAACGTTGGAAGGCCGCCGGGGAATCGCCGATGAAGGAAACACGATGAAGGTCAGCGAATACATCCACGTGATCGGGGAGTGGCTCAAACGCGTGGTCACGGAGCCTCGCAGCGAGCTGACGCACTGGCAGTCGGCGGCCCGGTACACCTACGACCTCGGTCAGTACGGCACCCGCCAGCTTGCTCGCGACCGCGCCCCGCAGATGGCCGCCGCGCTCTCCTTCCGGACGCTCTTCGCGTTGGTGCCGCTGCTCGTCGTCGGCACGATCCTCGTGCGCGCGTTCGGCGGGCTGACCCAGTTCCAGGCAACGTTCGAGCGGTTCCTCGAGACCATCGGCGGGCGCGCGGCCGCGGACGCCGATGCGGACGGGGCGACGCGGTCCGTCTCCAGCTGGCTGCTCGAGCTGACCCAAGAAGCGCAGAACATCAACCTCACGGCGGTGGGCTGGATCGGCGTGGCCGTGCTCGTCTACTCGACCGTGTCGCTCATGGTGACGATCGAGAGCTGTTTCAACTCGATCTGCCGGGCGCCCGAAGGACGGGGTTGGATGCGGCGGGTGCCCGTCTACTGGACCATCGTGACCCTGGCCCCGGCGGCGATCACGCTGACGGTCTTCGTCGATCGCCGGTTCGACGAGTTCATTGTCCACTCGATCTCGTGGCGGTGGGCGTTGCAAGCGGCGCCGGTGCTGTGGAGCTTCCTCGCCACGACGCTCCTGATGTTCGTGATCTACAAGCTCTTGCCCAACACATCGGTGCGGGCGCGTCCCGCGCTCGTCGGCGCGTTCGTCGCGGCGATGCTGCTCGAGCTGGGCAAACGCATCTTCGGGGTGTACCTCGACAACGCCGTCGGCGTGAACGTGCTCTACGGGTCGCTCGGGCTCATCCCGATCTTCATGCTCTGGATGTACGTCATGTGGCTGGTCGTGCTGTTCGGACTCGAGGTTGCCGCCACGCTGCAGGTGCTGGGCGGACGACGGCCCGACGAGATGGAAGCGCGGGAGCGGGGGTTGGGCCTCGTGGATCCGGCGTCGATTCTGTCGGTGATGGAGGTCGTGGCCGAACGATTCCGCCGCTCGGCCGCCACGACCCCGGCCTTCGTCGCGGAGAAGACAGGGCTCCCCGAGCGGACGGTGCATCCGATGTTCGAACGTCTCGTCGAGGGCGGATTCCTCCACCGCCTCGACCGCGACGACGGCGGCTTCAGCCTCGCCCGGCCGCCCGAGCAGGTTCGCACCGACGAGCTCCTCGAAATCGGCTTCGCCATGGTCGACGAGGGTCGTCCCCGCGCCCGCCAGCAGTTCCTGGATCGCCTGCGTGAGGCCCAGCGAACCCTGGCGGCAGGGGCCACCCTGGCCCAACTGCTGCCGGCGCAGCCGGTTGGGGCCGAGGACTGATCAAGCCCACGGCGGCGACCGGCCGATAACACCCGGACGGGTCCGTTCGACCCGGGGTGTTCCCGGTCGCGGAGCTCGTGCCGCCCGACGGAACCGATGCACGACAGCCACGGTGACAAGCCCGGGGGGCGTGTCCTGAGCGTCTCACCGGCCGACGCGGCCGAAGCCGTCGCGACGCCCGTCGAGCCCGCACGGCCGCCGGAGGTGTTCGTCACCCCGCGTGTGCTGGATCAGACCGCCTTCAACGAGCTGGCCGGGGCCCTGCGTACGCTCATCGACGAGGCCAACCACGCGGCCAATCGGCTGACCGCGGCCACCGAGCTGGCGGCCACGCCGACCCCGGTCCAGGATCAGCTCCGTGAGAGTCTGCACCTGGGCGCCCGCATGCTCAAGGCCATCCAGGGTCAGCTCGACCGCGCCGAGGATCTGACGGCGTTGCTCGCGGCACAGGAGGCAAGCCTTCGCGCGATGCCCGACGCGGTGCGGGCCGAGGCGACGACGACGCTCGAGGAGAGCTACGCGCGGCTCGAGGAGGCCGCCGAGGCGGCCCGGCAACGCGGAGAGGAGAAGCTCGCCCGGGTCGACGCCGGTCTGACTCCGGTCGAAGAGCGGATCGGTGAGCTGCTCGATCGGGTGGAGACGATGACGCACACGCTCGAGACCGCCGAGGTGACGGCCGCCGCGCTGGCGCGGCGGGTGGGGCGTCTCGAGGAGCGAGGCTGACGCGAGGCACCTCCAAGGTGCCACGGACAGCGAAGCGTCCGTGCCGTCAGCGTCCATTACGACGGAGAGTGTGACTCGCCCGCGCGAAGTGCGACGCACGGCACGGACGCTCCGCTGTCCGTGGCACCATCGTGTGGCCCCCCATCCCCCCGCGTCCGCGTCCGTGCGTCACCGCACGACGTTTACCGTCGCGTCTGGGCCAACTGCGACATCTCGAACCGACGCCACGCGCTCTCCACCCGCTTGATCGGTCCGAACGCGCGTTCGAAGACCTCGCGGTGCCGTGCGGCGCTGAGTCGTCCCGGGGGCTCCGAGCGCATCAGGTTCAGGTAGCGTTGCAGCTCGGCGCGTCGGAATCGACTCATCCAGCTCACGAGCGCATAGCTCTGGTGGTAGAGGAGCTCGACGAGCTCGTCGTCGTTCGCGATCTCGGTCGTGGTCACGAGCGCCCCGAGCGTCAGCATCCGCCCCTCCCTCCACAACGCATCGAACGTTGCGCGTCGGGCGGCGTGCTCATGGTCGGGTCCGAAGGCTTGGCTCGTCGAGGCGGTCTCGAACGCGGTCGCCAGACCCTCGGAGATCCACAGCGGGTACTGGACCTCGACGGTCTGCACGCCCGTGTGGAACATGAGCTGGTGGATCGCCTCGTGGACCGTCGTCGCGATGTTCACCTCTTCGGCGAACGACTCGACGCGGACGATCTCGCGACGAACGTGGTCGCGGTAGCGGTCGTGGTGCCGCCGCAGCACGGCGGCGTGTTCGTGCTGGCCCCGATTGCGGGCCACGCTGGCCTCGCGGGCGAGCGAGACGAGATCCGCCTGCATCTGCTCGATCCGCGATCGCGCCTCCACGACGCTGGGGTTCGCGTCGCTCGCATAGAAGACGATCCGATCGTTCTGGGGCGCGTAGTAGCCGGCGATCCAGGGATCCTGGACCCCATCGTGTCGCGCGGCGAACTGCTGGTACGCGTGGCGATCCGCGAAGAGCACGCACACGAGCTTGTGAGCGAGCGGCAGCGGGCGCAGGCCGATCCGATTCGCGTACCGATGGAACTGGTGGAACGTGCGTTCGAGCCGCTCGGCCTGGGTCTGCGTCCAGCGGGGGCTCGCGTCCGAGAGGACGATGAACCGCGTCGTCTCGTAGGCGCGGAAGCGGGGCGGCAGCACCCCGCGGGTGCGGCGGAGCACATGCGAGTCGGCCCGCAGCGGTCGGTTCCGCGTCACCTGGTGAAGCGCGGCGATCACGCCGTCGTTGAGCGGATCCTCGCGAAGCACGGTGCGGTAGAGCGACTCGGCTTCCGTCCACCGGCCTGCGGCTGCCGCCCGGCGGGCGTCGGCGATCAGCTGCGGCGTCGCGACCTGACCGAACGCCGGCGTGGCGACGGCCAACCCCAGCGTCAGCGACAGGGCGAGGTGTGGTTTCCGTTCTCGGACGCTCCGGTTGCCGTACCCAAGCGCTGCGAGGAGTCGCGCCCGAAGAGAGGTGGCGGGGGGGAGCACCACGAGAGATCGGAGCGGGCCCAGGCGTATATGAGCGCGCTGTGGCCGCTGGCGACGCGCGATGACGCCGCCCGCCGGTCTGCCCGGTTTGGCGCGATCACGCGAGGGTGCGACGAACGCGGAGTCCGTTCACGTGCACCGCGACGACGGTCGATAAGCTGGGTATGCCTGCACCCGCACCGTCCGATCATGCTGCTCCGACGTTCGCCGAGATCACCTGGGAGGAAGGCGTCATCAGCGTGCGTCCGATCGATCCGTTTCTCGGAGAGCGGGAGGCGGCGATCATCCAGCGGTCGGCGCGAGCGACGCTCGCCGAGCATCGCGTCCTGTGCCGAACCGTCGTGCTGGACCTGCGGCGGGTCGAGGGGATGTCCAGCATGGGCCTCGGGCTGTGCATCAGCCTGCGAAACGAGGCGCGGGAGCTGAATGCGGACACCATTGTCTACGGCCTCACGCCCGCGCTCCGCGATCAGTTCCGGCAGCTCAAGCTGCACAAGCTCTTCCGGCTGGTGCCGGCCGAGGCGGATCTCGCCCGCCACCTCGCCACCTGAGCCGGCGCCATCAGCTATCATCCCCTCCACGGGGAGCGCTTCCCCGAGTCTCTGCACGGGAGTGACCGATGGGTCTCGAAGCCGCGCTGCCGGTCGACAACATCCTCACCACGCAACTGAACCGCGTGATCAACTGGGCCCGCCGCTCCGCGGTCTGGCCGATGCCCTTCGCGACCGCGTGCTGCGGCATCGAGCTGATGGCGACCGCCAGCAGTCGCTTCGACCTCGCCCGTTTCGGCGCCGAGGTGTTCCGGTTCAGCCCGCGGCAGGCCGATCTGCTCATCGTGGCGGGGCGGGTGTCCATCAAGATGCTGCCCGTGCTGCAACGCATCTACGTCCAGATGACCGAGCCGAAGTGGGTGATCTCGATGGGCGCGTGCGCTTCGACGGGTGGTGTCTTCGACACCTACGCCGTCGTGCAGGGCATCGACCAGTTCATCCCCGTCGACGTTTACGTGCCCGGTTGCCCGCCGCGACCGGAGATGCTCATCGAAGGCGTCATGGCGATCCAACGCATCATCGACAACGAGAACATTCCCTACGACGGCGACGGAAAACGCCTGCCGCTCGAGGTCGCCGTCACGCCGACGTACGAACCCGCCGCGCAACCCGTCGACGTGACGGTGGGCGCGAGCTAGTCCTTGAGCTCGACCGTCCAGTACGCGTCGTTCAGGAACGCCTTCCAGGAAGCGTACTTGGCCGATCCCAGCCGCAGCGTGATCGCCGGGTTGCGTTTTGGACGCACCGGGCGGCGGATGAGCTGCATTCGGGCCTGTCTGGGCGTCCGGCCGCCTTTTCGCGTGTTGCACTTGACGCACGCGCACACCAGGTTGCGCCAGGTGTGTTCGCCCCCCTGCACCCGCGGGACGACGTGGTCGATCGTCAGCTCGCGGGTGGGGAAGTGCTTGCCGCAGTACTGGCAGCGGTTCGTGTCCCGCGCGTAGATGTTGCGGCGGTTCAGCTTGACCTGCTGTCGCGGAAGACGATCGTAGGCAAGCAGCCGGATGATCTTGGGGACCGCGATGTCGACCCGCGGGGTGCGGATCCACGAGTACGCATCCGGTTCGTACGCCTTCTGCAACTCGGCGATCGACAGCCAGGAGTCGAAGTCGTAGTTCAGGTAGTGACCGTTCTCGACCGCGATGACCTCGGCCGCCTGCTTGAACAGCATGACGAACGCGCGACGAGCGCTCACCACCCGCACCGCCGTGTACAGACGGTTGAGGACGAGGACCTTCTCGTTGAGGACGGTGGTCGGGTTCATCCGGGCTCCCGCGGCAGTTGCCATGCAGTGTAGACCCCAACCCACTGTTTCGGCAAGACTTGCCTGCGATCTGAACGCGGCGGAGAAGGAAGTCGGTTTCAGCCGCCTCCCGAGGCGGGCACCCGGAACCCGCGGCGGGCGGACTCGACTTCCGATCGTGTCCTGCATCCGTCGAGGTGGTCGTTGACGAGGCCGACGGACTGCATGAACGCGTACATGGTGGTCGGCCCGACGAACGAGAAACCGTGCTTTCGCAACGCGCGGCTGAGCGCGGTGGATTCGGGAGTCTTGGCAAGCTGGCCAAGCTCGGCGACGCCGAAACGCTTCGGACGGCTCGCGGGATCGGGCTCGAATTGCCAGACGAACGACGCGAGGGAGCCGTACCGCTCGATCACCTCGATCGTCTTCCGCGCGTTGTTGATGGTCGACTCGATCTTCCCGCGGTGCCGCACGATGCCCGCGTCACCGAGCAGACGCCGCACGTCTCGATCCGTGAACGCGGCGACCCGCTCCGGCTCGAACCCGGCGAAGACCATCCGGAAGCGGGGGCGTTTGCGAAGGATCGTCAGCCAGCTCAGACCGGCCTGGAACCCCTCGAGACAGATCTTCTCGTAGAGCCGGCGATCGTCGGCGACGGGTCGTCCCCACTCCTCGTCGTGGTACCGCTGGTATTCGGCGTCGGCGCCGCACCACGCGCAGCGGGTGATCCCGGCGGCGTCGGTGGCGAGGCCGGTGCTCATCAGTGTCGAAAGTGCCGCACGCCGGTCAGCAGGCAGGTGATCGAGCGCTCGTCACACAACGCGATGGTCTCGTCGTCGCGTCGCGAGCCGCCGGGCTGGACGATGCAACGGACCCCGGCGTCCGCCAGCAGCCGCGGACCGTCGGCGAACGGGAAGAAGGCGTCGGAGGCGGCCACGGGCCACGCGGCCTCCGCCAGGCGGGGGCCCGCCTTCTCGACGGCGACCCGCGCGGCGCCGACCCGGTCGACCTGACCTGCCCCCGCGCCGATGAGCGCGCGGTCGTCCGCGATCGCGATCGCGTTGGACGAGAGGTGCTTGGTCACCATCCAGGCGAAGGCCGCCGCCTCGAGCTGATCCGCCGTCGGCGCGGGGCCGGCGGCGTGCGTCCAGCTCGCGGGGATCGCGAGCTTCGTATCGCGTTCCTGCACCAGGAGCCCGCCCGCGATCGCGCGGTGGTCGAGCGTCCGGTCGGCGCCGGCTTCGAGGGTGGGCAGGTTGAGCAGCCTGACGTTCTTCCAGCGGTCGGCGAGCCGCGTGACCGCGTCGGCGTCGTACCCCGGGGCCACGACGACCTCGATGAACTTCTGACCCGCGGTGATCGCGTCCGCGGTCTCCGCGTCGAGGACGCGGCCGACGGCCAGGATCCCCCCGAAGGCCGCGAGCGGGTCTCCGGCGTAGGCGGCCTCGAACGCCGCCGCGAGCGACGGGCGGGCCGCCGCCCCGCAGGGGTTCGTGTGCTTGATCACCGCGGCGCACGCGAGCGTGGGAAAGCACGCGGTGAGGTCCTGCAGGAGCCGAAGCGCGGCCGCGGCGTCGTTCAGGTTGTTGTAGCTCAGCGGTTTGCCGTGGAGCAGCTCCGCCCTGGCGACGCTCGGCTCGCGCGAGGCCGGATCCAGGTAGAGCGCCGCCGCCTGGTGGGGATTCTCGCCGTAGCGAAGATCGGCCTGGTGCGTGTAATTGAGCCGCAGCAGCGGCGGGAAGGACGTCGCGGCGGGCGGGCTCATCCAGGCGCTGATGTTCGTGTCGTATTCCGCCGTGCGGGTGAAGGCCGCGGCCGCAAGCTCGCGGCGGGTCTCCAGCGAGGTGGCGCCGTCGTTCGCACGCAGATCGTTGACGACCCGGTCGTACTGGCTGGGGCTCGTCACGACGGTGACGAACGCGTGGTTCTTCGCGGCCGAGCGGAGCAGGGCCGGGCCCCCGATGTCGATCTGCTCGATCGCCTCCTCGGCCGTGACCCCGGCCGTCTGCACAGTGCGTTCGAAGGGGTAGAGGTTGATGCACACGAGGTCGATCGGAACGATGTCATGCGTGGCCATCGCGGCGCGGTGCGTGGCGAGGTCCCGCCGGCCGAGGATCGCACCGTGGACGGCGGGGTGCAGCGTCTTGACGCGGCCGTCCATCATCTCCGGGAAACCGGTGACGGCGTCGATCGGTATCACCTCGATCCCCGCGGCGCGGAGCGCGGCGGCGGTCCCGCCGGTGGAGACGATCTCGATGCCGAGCTCGTGGAGTCCACGGGCGAACGGCACGAGGTCATGCTTGTCGCTCACGGACAGGAGCGCGCGTCGGATGGGGGTCGTCGTCGACATGGCTCAGGTCGCCGGGGCGTCAACGCCGGGGCACGATCCGGCAGACCCGGCCGTCCGTCCCGATCGCGAAGAGGTCGCCGTCGGGTACGGGGGCCGACAGATGGGCGACCTGCGGCATGAACAGGCGTTCGGCGATCGCCCCGTACCGCGCGTCGAGAACGGCGAGCCGGCGTGATTCGGGCGCCCAGGTCAGCAGGTTGGCGCCGCGAGCGGCCACCACGCTGCCCTTGATCTCCGGGGCGGTCCACGCCACGACGCCGCCGGGCGAGTCGAACGGCTGCGCTTCCAGGCACACCAGACCTTCGCTCGGCACCTGCTGGTAGACGAAGTCGCCGACGAGGACGGGGGACTCGGAGAGCGGGCTCTCGGTGAGGTACTCCCAGAGCGGCGAACGCGCCGTGCCGATGTCGTAGGCCCGCACGTGCTGATCGAGGCTGGCGACGTACACCGCGCCGCCTCCCGCGACGGGCGGTGCGTCGACTGACGCCAGGGCCCGGCGGCTCCACGCCTGCGTCGCCGAGTCGGCGCGAAGGCTCATGATGCGGCCGCCCTGACCGACGAGCACCACGTGGCCGTCGGCGTACACGGGCGGCAGGTTGATCGACTGCGCAATCTGGTAGCCACGCCAGTAGCTGCCGAGCTGATACGAGTGCCAGACGGCCTGCCCGCTCCGCGACCCGTACACGAGGAACGGCCCCACGCGGACCGGCGCGGTGTTCGCGATCTGCTGCAACCGCTGTTTGTCGAGCAGGGCGCCGGACGCGGTGTCGATGACCAGCAGATCGCTGCCCGTCGTCAGGTAGACGCGTTCGGCCTCGGGCACGTAGGTGATGCCGAAGATCTTCTCGACCGCTTGCGTCGTGGGCACCCGCCAGCGGCGGTCGCCGTCCTCGCGTTGCAGGCACGTCAGGAAGTTCCGCTGGTCGAGCGTGAAGACGAGATCGCCGCTGACCTCGCACAGACGCAGGGGCGTGCCGGTCGAGGGATACTGCCAGTCCACGCGGTAGCCCAGCGTGCGGGCGACGGCCGGACCGATGACGTACTGCAGCTCGACCTCGTCGGCCACGGAGCGGGGTTCCGGTCCGCGGAGCGGATCGACCGGCGGCTCCACCGGCACCCAGTCGCCCAGCTCGGTCTGCTCTTCCACGTGATGGGCGCCGTAGTCGCGGTACGGATACTCCGCGAGCTCGCGTTCGCCGACGCCGATCGGGGCCGGCTCGGTGTCGACGGCAACCGTCTCCGTCGTTCCGTAGCCGCCACGAGCGCCGCAGCCGACGAAGACGGCGGCGAGCCCGAGACCGACGATCACGCGACGGACGACAGAACCGCGGAGCGGCACACGCTGGGCATGGGGCAGAGGCTGTCTCCGCGGCGTCAGCTTGAACATGGGATCTCCTCGTCGGACATGCGCGAGCGTCGGGTAACCGCCGTCCGCCAGGAATCCCGGAGTATCCGGGGCCTTTCGGGGCTCGTCAAGAGAGTCTACAGTGACCGACTCTCCGTTCGCCGCCCCGCGCCCCGGGTTCCACGTGTTCACTGGAATCGTCCAACACCTCGGTCTCGTCGTCGAGATGGCTCCGGCTGCGGCTGGCGCCCGCCTGCTCGTCGATCGGGCGGGGTGGGAGCACCAGCCGGCGCCGGGGGATTCCATCGCCGTCAGCGGCTGCTGCCTGACCGTCGCGGAGGCGGCGGGCTCCCGGCTCGTCTTCGACGTCGTCGCCGCGACGCTGGCCGCGACGACGCTCGGCTCGCTGGAGCCGGGCGATCGGGTCAATCTGGAGCACGCGGTCACCCCGACCACCCTGCTCGGTGGCCACATCGTGCAGGGTCACGTCGAGGGTCGTGCGCGGGTGCTGGCGGTCGCGGCGGAGGATCCCGACTGGCGGGTGAGGATCCAGCCGCCGGCGGCGTTGTTCGAGGCGATCATCGAGAAGGGCTCGGTCACCCTCGACGGCGTTTCTCTCACGATCGCCCGCGTCGAGGAACCGTGGTTCGAGGTCGCGCTCATTCCCACGACCCGCGCGTTGACGACGCTCGGGCACGCCGCCGTCGGGGCGGAGCTGAACCTGGAGACCGACTGCATCGCGCGGACGGTGGTCACGTGGTTGCGTCAGCAGTGGCACCGGAAAGCCGGCGGGTCCGAGGACCGCTGATCCGTCAGTCGGCCGTTCGCGTCGCGCCCGCCGCGGCGACCTCCGGCGTTTCGACGAGCGGTCCCGCCTGCATGCACAGCAGGGTGACGTCGTCCGCCTGGTGCAGCGAGCCCTGCTGGTCGTCGAGCCGGCTGGCGATGGACTGAATCACGTCTTCGGGTTGCGCGGCCGCGGAGGCGGCGAGGAACTCCGCCTCGTAGCGGCGGGTGGGGAGGCGGCGGCGGTAGTCGTCCGACCGCGGATCCGGGAACGCCTGCTCGAAACCGTCGGAGTACAGCAAGAGGCGATCGCCGATCGCAATCGGCATCTCGATCTGGTCGTACGTCTCCTCGGCAAAGATCCCCAGCAGCCCGCCGGGGGTCTCGAGCTCGCGCATCACGCCGTCGCCTCCGATCAGGAACGGCGGGGGGTGGCCGGCCCCGGCGAGCCGCATCATGCGGGTCCGGCAGTTGATCACGCCGTAGACCGCGGTGGCGAAGCGGGTCGTGCGTCCCTGCCGCCGGATCATGTCGAGGTTCATCCGCGACAGGACCTCGGAGGGTTCCAGGATCCGGTAGGACGAGCCGGTGATGAGCTTGGTCGTGAGCGATCGGCTGATGACCATCGTCATCAGGGCCGCCGGGACGCCGTGGCCCACGGCGTCGGCGAGGAAGAACCCGACGTGGTCGTCGTCGAGACGCGCGACCTCGTAGATGTCGCCGGAGACGTAATGGGCGGGCCGCCACAACGCGGCGAACTCGACGCCCATGAGGGCCGGAAGCTGACGCGGAAGGAACTCGCGTTGCACCATGGCGGCGAGCTGAAGCTCGTCGTGCATCCGTGCGATCTCGCCCTTGAGACCGCCGTGGAATCGATGCGCGACCGTGACCTCCTGCCGCAGCCGTCGCACCTCCTGCTGACGATGGAGCAGCGCGATGACCTTTGCCGACAGACGGTGGTCGTCCACATCGATCGGGGCGACGAGCGCGCCGGCGTGGGTGTACACCGGATCGTCGATCCCGGTCGTCTCCACGAGGGCGAGCACTGCGATCCCGGCGTCGTGCAGCATCGCGATCTGCTCTCGGATGGCCGGCGTCGACGCGTCGACGCACACGCACAGGATCACCAGATCGATGCCGGCAAGATCGGATTCGGGGTTCACGCCTTCCGCCACCGTCAGGTTGGCCAGCGGCGCGGGGCCCCAGGCCGCCTGCAGGCGACGACGCACCGATCGTGGGCAGGCGGATTGCCCGTCGGTGGCGCTGAGAATGACGTGGCCGGCCGTCATCGGGGCCAGGCTCCCGGAGTCGCGCGGTTATCGGGCGCCGCGTGCGGACGCCCTCCGGCGTCATCGACTCAGCGGGCGAGGGCCTTGAGGCGGTCGAGGTCGAGTTCGATCCGATCCTCGACTCCGATGCCCAGGCGATCGAGGCTTCCCGGCGCGAGCTCGATCGCGAACTGGGCGGGATAGACGCTGCCGGAACCGGCCGCGCTGCACCGTGCCTCGTAGGCGGCGACCGTTTCGTCCGCCCGACGCGGCGGCAGTGTCTTCATCCGGTGAACGGCGGTGACGCGTCCCCGCGGGTCCAGGAACATCAGATCGATGTCCGTGATGCAATTGGCCATCCAGAAGGAACGCACCTGGGCGTCCGGGAAGACGAAGAGCATGCCCCCGTCCGCCGGGATGTGATCGCGTCCCATCAATCCCTGGGCCCGGCTCGCGTCGTCCGCCGAGAGCTCGAGCTCGAACGTCTCGCCATTGATGGTCACGGTCTCGACGCCGTCGTTCGTCGGCGGCGCACACGCCGTGAGCAGCAAGGCGAGCGTCACGCCGACTCCGAGGCGGCATCGTGCGAGCGCCCATCCGGTCATGGTCGCGGCTCCTGGAGACGGGGCGCGGAAGGTGGCGACGACGCCAGCAGCCAGGCGTCGTCCTCGGACGTGAAGACGATCGGATCCGGAGGCAGACTAGCGACGTCGAAACGATCGCGGAAGTCCGCGGCGGACATTTCGGCGGGACGGTCGAGAACCCCCGACCACGCGGCGAGCAACCCGATCACGCGTTCCGGGGCGACGCCGGCGAGCCGATAACGATCGACCCGCGTGTCGCCGTGCCGCTTGGCGAGACGCCGGCCGTCGGGTCCGAGCACGAGCGGCAGGTGCCACCAGCGGGGCGGCGTGGTTCCGAGCGCGCGATGGAGAAGGATCTGCCGCGCGGTCGAGGAGAGCAGGTCCGCGCCCCGCACGACGTCGGTCACGCCCTGACCCGCGTCGTCGACGACGACGGCGAGCTGGTAGGCCGGCGTGCGTCGTTTCGTCCAAACGACGAAGTCGCCCACCTCACGCGCCGGACTGAACCGCTGCGGCCCCGCGATCTCGTCGTGAAACTCGATCTTTTCGTCGGGAACGACGAAGCGGTAATTGACCGCGTCGTCGTCGAAGACGATCGCGTCGATCTCCGGTCGCAGGTGACGCGGAAAGGCCGTCTCGTGATCACCCGCGTGGGGCGCGGAGCTGGCGCGTTCGATGTCACGACGCGTGAGGCGACAGGGGAAGACACGACTCGCGACGCACAGTTGCTTCATGGCGGCGTGGTGCGGCGTGAGATCATCGGATTGCACGCTCAGGCCGTCGTCGTCGAGCCCGAGCCAACGCAGCATCGCGATGGCCGCCTCGGTCGCGTGGGGTTTGATCCGCGGTCCGTCGAGATCTTCGATGCGCAGCGGCAGCGTCCATCCCTGCTGCCGGGCGATCGCCCAGTTGATGAGGAATGTTCGGGCATTGCCCAGGTGAAGGGCGCCGGTGGGCGACGGTGCGAGACGCGAGACGCGGTTGGTCATGGGGAGGTTGGGCGTTATAGTGCGATGCGTTGCAGAGGCGGGGCGAAAACCGGAGCGTAGCCATGACCAAGCTGTCGACAGAGGATATCGAAGCTCGCATCGGCGCGTTCCCGGACTGGGCGCGAAACGGCGAGGCGTTGGTGTGCACCTTCAGCTTCGAGGATTTCGTCAACGCGATGGGCTTCGTGAGCCGCGTGGCGGATCTGGCCGAAGAACACCAGCATCATCCGGACATCATGATTCGGTACAACAAGGTCACGCTCACGTTGAGCACCCACGACGCCGGGGGGCTCACTGAGAAGGACTTTGCCCTCGCCCGTGACATCGACGCGTTCGCCACCGCGTCCAAGGGCTGACCGGCGGGCGGCTCGTCACGCAAACGCCTTGCGCACGATCGTCGCCCGCGTCACGCGGAGCTGCTCCGCGGACAGCGGTCGTTCCGCCTGGAACTGGAGGTGAGCCGGCTGCACCTGGAGGAACAGCTGGTTGACGACCCGTGGGTCGATCTCCGGCAGGCGGCCAAGCGCAATCGCCAGCCGTACCCGGCTGAGCAGCTTCATGGCTTCTTCCGCCCCGAGGAGCCGCGCCGACCGCAGGATGCCCAAGGCGCGTTGCGTGCGATCGTCGAGCAGGGTCTCGTTCCGCTCGACGAGCACCCGCCGGGCCTGCTGCTCGTACTCGATGATCCGGGGGAGGATCTTGTCCTTCAGCTCGCCCAGCAGCTCCTCTTCGCTGCGTCCGAGCGTGACCTGGTTGGAGATCTGGTAGAAATCGCCGGCCGACTCCGACCCCTCGCCGTAGTAGCCACGCACCGCGAGGTGAAGATCCTTGGCGGCCCGACGCACCCGGTCGATCTCGTTGGTGATCTTGAGCGCCGGCAGGTGCATCATGACCGAGAAGCGAATGCCGGTGCCCACGTTGGTCGGGCACGCCGTGAGGTAGCCCCACCGCCGGCTGAACGCGTAGTCGACCTTTCCCTCGACGTGGTCGTCGATCTCGTTGAGCCGCTCGTGAATCGACTCGAGCTGGAGCCCCGCCGCCAGGATCTGGATCCGCAGGTGGTCTTCCTCGTTGACCATCACGCTCAGGCTCTCGTCGCCCGAGATCGCCACGGCCCGGTCGATGTCGCTGTCGGCGAGGTTCTTGGAAATCAGGTGCCGCTCGACCAGCAGACGCCGGTCGTGCTCGGTCGCGCGGCCGAGATCGACCCAGATCATCCCGCTGGAAAGCCCCCCTCCGAGCAGCACCTGCCGGGCGACGCGAAGGAGCTCCTTGCGTTGCGCGGCCGTGGCGTGGTTGACGAAGGGGAATCCCGCGATGTTTCGGGCCAGCCGGGCGCGACAGCTCAGCACCACCTCGCCGTGGGGAGCGGAGGCGTCGAGCCAGGGTTCGTTGAAGTGTCCCTCCATCGACATCGCCGGGGGATCAGCCGGCCGCCGGGGGCGGCGCCGACTCGGTCGGATCGGGATTCAGATCACGCAGCCGATCACGGAGCTGCGCCGCTTTCTCGTACTCCTCGGAGGCCACCGCATCTTCGAGCTCCTTGAAGAGCCGCTGAATGTGGAGTTGCTGATCGATGGTCGCGCCCCCGCGACGAGGGCACTTCCCCGCGTGGCTCGTGCCGCCGTTCTGCGCGCGCTCGATCATCGGTCCGAGATGCTCCTCGAAGGCGCCATAGCAGTCGGAACATCCGAGAAGACCGGAGCGGCGGAAGGACGCGAACGCGGTGCCGCACGTCTGGCAGCGGATACGCCGACTCCGCGCGGGTCGGTTCTCCTTGCAGATCACGAATTGCGTCAGCAGCTGGTTGATCGGCGTCTCATCGGGCAACGCAATGCCCTTCGCGCTCGCGTGCTCTTCGCACAGGTGCATCTCGGTCTTCACGCCATCTTTGACGGTGACCTCGTGAACGACGGCTGGCTTGTTGCATCGATCGCACTTCATTGCCGATCAGATGGTATCCCACCGAGCCCGCCGGAACCAGAGTCGGGAACCGACTCGAGCTCCCCGGCCGATGCCTCGAGACGACGCACGGCCTCCCGAAGCGCATCGACCTCCGCTTCCAGGCGTGTCAGCCGCGATGACACGGAGTCGCTGGGGCTTTGGGTCGTCGGGGATGTCGCGGGGGCGGCCGGAGAAACCTCGCTCGAGATCGGATGGGCATCCGGACACAGAAGCTGAGCGTACCGGGCCGCCCGGGAGCCGGGCGCGGGGGCGAGCCGCCGGACGAGGGGTTCGTCGCGACCGATGAGATGCTCGAGCACCGCCTGGGTCGTCTCGATCGACTCGAGCGGGTGCATCCGCGACGCCCGTCCGCGGATCTCACCGACGGTGGCCGGCGCGCGGAGCAGAAGCTCCGCCAGCACGACGAGCTCGTTCGTATCGACACCGAGCGTCTCGCGGGCGATGTGGCGATACTTCTGGACGCGGCTCCCGCTGAGCATCACCTCGCGGATGAGCTCCTTCGACCGCAGCTCGTCGAGCGCGTGCAAGACCTGATCCTCGGTGAGACGCAACACGGGCTCGCGGTTGTTCTTCTGGTTCGCGCCGGTGACGAGACCATTCAGCGACAGCGGGTACTGCGACGGGGTGGTCTGGGCCTTCTCGACGAGAACGCCAAGCAGCCGGCAGGCGGGGGGAGACAGCTCGATCATGGCGGGAGTGTATCGACGCAGCGGCGAGCGATCGGACAGATTTCGGCCCCGCCCTGCCGACACCGCCGTGTCGTCCCACGGGAGCGGACACGCCGCTCGGTGGCCGACGGTCAATGCGTCGGCGAAGGCACCGCGGACGACGTGGACCTACGATCGGGGCCTACGGACACGGCCTACGAACACCGCCCCCAGGCCACCAGGATCGTCAGCAGGTCGATGAAGTTCACCACCCCGTCGCCGTTCAGGTCGGCCGGAGATCCCGTCGTGACGCCCCAGTCCGTGATGACCTGGAGCAGGTCGACGAAGCCCACGTCGCCGCTCCCGTCGAGGTCCTCGGGACAGGTGCTGCCGCCGTCCACCGTGACGGTGTAGCTCCCGGTCCAGCCCAATGGCGGCGTCCCGGGGACATCGGCCCGGAGATCGGGGCCGGCGGCGATGCGGTACTCGAAGCCGCCCTCGAAGCCGCCGCCGATCTGAAGCGCCGACGGCACCACGCCGAGGTCGAGGTCGAACCCGCCGAGGGGCACCGGAGTGAATCCGTCCGTCGACCCGGCCACGCGTCGCGAGATCGTCACCGGCTGGGAGCCCGTCAACGCGACGGGACCGTAGAAACGCAGCTCGACCGCCGGGTCGGCTCCCGTGATGACGCCACCGCTGAGCGGTGTGCACGAGGTGTCGTGAAGACTGTACGGAAGCAGACCCGCGGCGCCGCCGCCGAGGAGCCACGCCGGCTGCGGGTAGTTCGGCCCGAGGACGATCTGATCGGGATCGCCGGGGAGACCGAGGTAGATCGGCGACACCCACACGCCACTCGCGGTTGCATCGGAGTTGACGACGATCTGTCCGTTGAGCCCGTAGGCGGGCAGCATGATGAACTGCTTCGGATGATCGAGCGATCGCGCGATCCGCATCGTGCCGGCGAAGTGATCGGTGATGACGACGCGGCCGGGCGCGCCCGTCGCCACCGCGGGGTGGATCTCGTGCGTGACGAAGGTTCCGTCGAAGGTGCCGGTGATGAGCTGGCGGATGTACCCGGTGCCGCCGTTGTAGTGGGTGTCGACGTCGGCGTAGATCGCGCCGCAGTCGACCGAAGCGCCGCTCGGCCAGGCCGCCATGCAATCCGGGGTTCCGCACAGGAGACCGGTCAGGTAGTGCTTGGCGCGGATGGTGACGGGGGCGTCGGGGGTGCCGATCTGGCGGTACGCGCGAACCCGGCCGATCCGGCCGTTCTCGGCGAGCACGTCGCCGAGGATGTCGCGTTTCGCCTCGACCCAGAATACGCCGCGGCCGGGATGGTCCGGCGTCGTGCTGATGATGGGTCCGATCACGTCCCGTTCGGCCTCGATCCGGTTGACGATCTCGGCCTCCACGCGTCCGACGTCCTGCACGCCCGTCACGTCCATCACGAACGTCTCGGCCGTCCCACGCTGCTCGATGTTGTGAACGGCGGTCAGGTACCCCGGCGCTTCGCCGAAGACGTGAACGAAGAGCGGCGATCCGGCCGGGACGCAGTCCTCGCCGACCGTCCAGCACGGGACGTCGATGAAGACGTTGTCGATGATCTCCGCGCCGTTCGCGTGGATCTCGTACCTGGTCTCGCCACCGGGGGCGTACAGCTCCAGCAGCGTGATCGTCCATCCGCCGGTGGCGGGGTCGAACACGATGCTCGCTTCGTCGGGGCTGGCGAATTCGCCGTCGCCTCGCAGGACGTACAGCGTGCCTTCCGCTCCCCCCGCGGTGGCGGCCACCGCGATCACTGCCGCGCACATCGATCGTCGCATCTGGGATTCCTCTCGGTCCCCCCAGCGTGACGCGGGGGCCCGGGAACAACAGACGCGAGGGTGGTATTGCTGCGCTTGGGGCGATCGTGGTCCGGCGCAGTCGGCGCCACCCGCACCGCCTACGCAGCTTGACGGCCGATAAGGCGTGCCGCCCTCAGGCGGCGATCGCCTCCGGTCCGGCGTAGCCGAGCGTTGCGAGGAGGGCGCCGGCCTCGCGCTCGAACGCCACGCGGGCCTCGGTGTCGAAGGCCTCACGCCAGTCGCCGACGACGCCCTTGCGCAGGTGGGCGTCGCGAGCTTCCTCTCCGGGGAGGCGTCCCGTCAGGCGTCGAAACGAAGCCTGCTCGAGGCAATGGCTGGTCACGGTCTCGTCGGCGGCGACCCCGAGAAATGCGAACAGTCGCCGGGCGGTCGGCAGGGGGTCGCGATGCAGATCCTCGTACCGCAGCTCGAGGTAGTGATCGGGTCGGGACGCCCCGTCGCGTCGCGCGGTCTCGATGTAGCGACGCCAGTGGTGACGCGCGAAGTCCGCGACGTACGCGGCGAACGAGGGGTAGCGGCCGGTCGCCCCGGTCCGCTCCAGGTGCGCCCACCCGGACACCGCGCCGTCCCGGCCGTCCCGGATGACGTGCACGAACCGCGCCGCCGGGTAGAGCGTCGCGAGGTGCGGTATCGCGAGCGCGGCCTCCGGCGTCTTGTCGCCGACGGCCCGGATGTCGTCCGCCCGGCCCCCCTCGGTGACCAGCTGCGCCAGCCGTCGATCGATGACGAGGCGGATCACGCTCAGCAGATCCTCGAACGACATCGGGGTGGTGACCTTGGACGCCTCGTTGTACCGCTCCAGCGCGGTTTCGAGGTGCGGAGCAAGCTCATCCGTGTAGTGACCCTCGCCCCGGCACGCGACGGCCGGGTGCGATCCCGCGAGCCGGCTGACCCAGCTCGTGCCCGACTTCTGGCAGCCCACGACGAAGAACACGGTGCGGTCGGCCACGACGCGGGCGGCGGCGAAGGCATCCTGGTACCAGGCGGGCAGGGGAGGTCGGGGCATGGCCTCACCTTCGGCGATTCCCGGACGTCCGTTCACTCGCAGGACGAGACTGGCCGATAACGCCTTTCGGGCGAGGTGACCGACGAGTCCGAGGAGACCGGTGAATGGACGGTGAGATCCGACGAACCGAGTGCATGACGTTCCCGCGGTCCGGTCACGGCCTGCTGCAGAAGCTGCTCACCGCATACTTCGGCGAAGAGCGTCTCGGCTACTGCGAGTCGTACGGCAACCCCCACGCGATGTTCGAGTTCGATCCGCGAACCCGCTTTCAGAAGAACCACGACCTCGATCTCGCGACGCCGCGGGACCAGCCCGACCGGCAGTACCTCGTGCAGATCCGGTACCCGATCGAGTCGCTCGTGTCCTGGTTCACGCTGGCCTGCGAGACGAACGACCGGACGGACGCCGCGGCGAGCTGGATCAACTTCGCGTTCGAGAAGACCGCGTTCTGGATGCGGTTCTACCGCAAGTGGGTGCTCGACCCGCTCCCGGATCGCCTGGTCGTCAACTACGCCGATCTCGTGGACGATCCCGTGACGACCCTCGCCGACGTGATCGAGTTTCTCGGGGAGGACGCACCGGATCGGGAGCGTGTCGCCAGCGTCTGCGAACGCGTCGGGATCGCGCGTCGGAACGCGATTCGCGCGTTCAAGTACTACGGCCCCGACTTCTTCCAATTGCTCGAGGGCTTCTACGCGGCCGTGCCGGGTGTTGACGTGCGGGCGGGCACGCTGCGGGTTCCGTCTCCCGAGCCGAAGGGGGCGTGCATCGAGACCGGGGCCGTCGTGAGCGAGCTGTGGCGGGTGAGCAAAGCGCTCGAAACGCTGGCCGCGGACCTGAACCACGCCGACCTTGCCCGCGTCGGTGGGCCCGAGGCCGTCGCCGCCCCGCTCGCCTGATCGATCGCTCAACCGGCGACCGGCGTCCGGAGTCGATCGGGGCGTGGGATGAGAAGCGATCCGCCCGCAGCGAGGTACGCCGCTTCCTGCCGCCGAACCTCGCTCTCCAGATTCCACGCGAGCAGGAGACACGCCGCCGGTGACGCCGTGCGGAGGTGATCGGGCGCCACGACGGGCTGCCCCGTGCCGGGGATGAACCGTCCCTGCTTGTGGGGGCTCACGTCGGCGACCCACGCCACGGCATCGCCCCGGAGGTCGAACGCGTTGAGCAGGACGACGCCCTTGGCGGCGGCGCCGTACGCCCCCACCGATCCGGCGTCGGCGACGGCCCCACGCACGACGTCGCGGAGATCGTCGATGCGGGTGGCGAACGACCGGTAGAACGGGTCGTCCTCGAGGCCGGCCGCCGCCTCGCGGCGGCACCACGCCTCCGCCGCGGACTCGTCGCCGTCGTGCGCGACTTCCACGTGAAGCGAGCCGCCGTGGACGGGCACTGCGCGGACCGCGACGATCCGCAGGTCATGATGAGCGAACAGCCGACGCAGCGGCGCGAGCGCGAAGTAGCACTGGTGTTCGTGGTAGATGGTGTCGAAGGCGACGGTCTCGATCATCCGCTCCAGCGACGGCACCTCCACGTGGGCCCGGCCTTCGGGTGCGAGCAGCGTCTTGATGCCGGCCGCGATCGCATGCGGATCGGGCACGTGCGCGAGCACGTTGCAGGCGAAGAGCACGTCGGCCGCGCCGAAGTCGCGGCGAATCGACGCGGCCGTCGCGGCGTCGAAGTACGCACACAGCGTGGGCACGCCGCGGCGCTCCGCTTCGGCCGCCACGTTCCGGGCGGGGTCGACGCCGAGCACCCGCGCCCCCCGTTCGATCGCGGATCTCAGCAGGTAGCCGTCGTTGGAGGCGATCTCGACCACCGCGTCACCGGGGGCCACGGCGGCGGCCACGAGACCCCGGGCGTGCTCGACCATCGTCGCCGACTGGCTCGAGAAGTAGCAGTAGTCGTCGAACATGAGCGGCGGGGGCACCGACTCGGTGAGCTGCACCAGACCGCACCCGGTGCAGCGGCAGACCACGAGCGGCCACCGCTGGCACGCATCGGCGGGGTGGTGGAGCAGGTTGTTGACGAGCGGCATCGGTCCGAGGTCGCACACCGCCGCGAACGCGTGGCCACCGCACAGTCGGCAGATCATCGACGCCCCGCCTTCTCGATCACGTCCACAGCTCCCACGGGGCGGTGGCGGAGCGGCTCATCTCGTCGAGCGTGCGCACGTCACGCAGGGTGTCCATCGGGTGCCAGAATCCGGTGTGGCGGTGGGCGCGAAGCTGGTCGGCCTCGGCCAGGCGAGGCAGCGTGTCGGACTCGAAGATCGTCTCCGGCCCGTCGATCCAGTCGAGGACCTCCGGCTCGAGGACGAAGAAGCCGCCGTTGATCCAGCCCGCGTCCGCTTCGTCCTTCTCGGCAAACGCGACCACCCGGTCGCCCTCGAGCTGCGGGCGACCGAACAACGCCGGGGGCCGGACGGCGGTGAACGTCGCCAGCCGCCCGTGCCCGCGGTGGAACGCCACGAGCTCGTCGATGGATACGTCGGCCACGCCGTCTCCGTAGGTCATCAGGAAGGGGCGCCCGTCGATGTGTTCCGCGAGGGTCTTCAGCCGTCCGCCCGTCATCGTCTCGGCCCCGGTGTCGATGATCGCGACCCGCCAGGGCTCCAGGGGGCGCGTGAGGTGCTCCACCCGGCCGGACGCGAAGTCGATGACGAGATCACTCACCTGTTGTCGGTAATCGAGGAAGAACCGCTTGATCACTTCGGCCCGGTAGCCGGCGGCGACGAGGAAGTCGTCACAGCCGTAGTGGCCGAAGATCTTCATGATGTGCCAGAGGATCGGCTTGCCGCCGACCTCCACCATCGGCTTCGGGACCTGGTCGGTGCGTTCGGCCAATCGGGTGCCGAAGCCGCCGGCCAGGAGCACGACGGGGAACGAGCCGGCGTCATCGCGAGCGGGGCACATGCGGGGCCATGGTACGGCCAACGGCCCCCCGGCGATGTTCACGCGAACGCCGCGTCGTGACCGATACACCGGCGGTGACTGCCGGACGGAACAAGGTCGTCTCCGGGCCGGAGGCCGCCACGCTCACGCGGGAGGCTCAGGCCCGCGGCGAGGTCGTCGTGCACTGCCACGGCTGCTTCGACATCGTGCACCCCGGGCACGTCCGGCATCTCCAGCAGGCCGCCAAGCTGGGCGATCGGCTGGTGGTCACGGTCACCGGGGACGCCCTCATGGGCAAGGGCAGCGATCGCCCGCTCATCCCCGAGGAGCTGCGGGCGGAGAACCTCGCCGCCCTCGACTGCGTGAGCTGGGTGGCCGTCAGCCCCCATGCGACCGCGCGGGAGCTTCTGCTCGCGTTGCGACCCGACGTCTACGTCAAGGGACGCGAGTACCAGCACAACCACGATCCGCGGTTCGAGGAGGAGAAGGTCGCGGTCGAGTCGTACGGCGGTCGCGTCGTGTTCACCTCCGGCGACGTCGTCTTCAGCTCGACGGCGCTCGTGGCGGCGCTCGAAGCGTCCGAGGATCCCGTGCGGATCGCGCTCGAGCCGCTCATCCGACACCACCGGCTCGACCCCGAGGGACTCGACGGAATCGTCGCCGAGTTTCGCGGTCGCCGGGTGCTCGTCGTCGGCGAGACCATCATCGACACGTACGTGATCTGCGACCAGCCGGTGGTGGCCGGTGAGGGTCCGCTCATGACGCTGCGTCCGCTCGAATATCGCAGCTTCGACGGGGGCGCCGCCATCATCGCGCGGCACCTGGCCGCGCTCGGCGCGCGACCGACACTGCTCACGCCGCTGCCCGCCGACAGTCGCGCCGACGCCCTGCGGCTGCGGCTGGAGGTCGAGGGCGTCGAGGTGCACTCGCCACAGATCGACGGGCCGCTCATCGAGAAGCAGCGGTACATGGTCGGCACGAACAAGGTCATGAAGGTGGACCTGGCCCCCCCGATGACGCTCGACGCCCGCGATCAGCAACGGGCCATCGACCAGGCCCGGGCGTTGGCCGCGGGCAGCGAGGCGATGATCGTCGCCGACTTCGGGCTGGGATTCCTCACGGGGCCGATGCTCGACACGTTGTGCGGGACCGTGCGGAACGTCGTGGATTTCATGGCCGGTGACGTGAGCGGGCATCGCTCGAATCTGCTGTCCATGCGTGACATGGATCTGCTGTGTCCGTCGGAGGCGGAGATCCGTGGGGCGCTTCACGATTACGAAGAGGGGTTGAGCGCGGTCGTGTGGAGGCTGCTGGAGCAGACGCGATCGCGTTCGGCGCTCGTCACGCTTGGCCACGAAGGGCTCATCGCTTTCGACCCGCAAGCGGGGGCGAGCGGGCCCGACGAGTGGGCCGGCCGCATGCGCGCCGACCACGTTCCGTCGCTCGTGCCGTACGCCGTCGATCAGCTCGGATGCGGCGATGCCCTCCTGGCGGCGGCGACGCTTGCCCGCCTCGTCGGCGCGTCCCTGCCCGCCGCGGCGGTGCTCGGCTCGCTGGCGGCGGCGACCGAGGCGCGCAAGCTCGGCAACGCGGTGGTGGGGGCCGGGGACCTGCGTCGGGGCATTCGACGATTGCGGGAGGCGAGATTGACATTCGACCCGGAGCCGGCCGCCACGCGGTCGTCGCGTCATGATCAGCTATCTCATTCCCACTCGCCATCGTCCTGACCGTCTCGCGGCCACGCTGACCGCGCTCGCTCGACTGGATCCCGACCCCGCCGATCCGGCGGCGGAGGTGATCGTGGTGGACGACGCCTCGGAGACGCCAGTCACGACGCCGACGCGGCTCGCCAACGGCTGGGCCGTCCGCGTGGTGCGATGCGAGACGCAGTGCGGCGCGGCCGCGCGGAACGCCGGCGTCGAAGCGGCGCGCGGCGCGTGGATCTTCATGCTCGACGACGACTCCTGGCCGCTGGACACGGCCGCGAACGGGATCGCCGCGACGGCCGGCAACGACGTGGCCGCGATCGGCGGACAGATCCTCCTCCCGGGCGGACACCACGAGCACGGCGGTCTGCCGGAGGTCTTCGTCGGCTGCGGCGTGTTGCTGCGTCGCGACGTCTTCCTCGACCTCGGCGGGTACGACGACACGTTCCACTACTACGCCGAGGAGTACGACTATTGCGCACGGCTCATCCGCGCGGGATGGCGGGTGCGACACGACTGGCGACTGCAGGTTCGGCACGAGAAGGTCGCCGCCGGCCGCCGGCTTGCCGTCATCCTTCGACGGCTGGTGCGGAACAACGGCTGGGTCGCCCAGCGGTACGCCCCGGAGAAGCACCACCAGCCGGCCCTCGAGGAGATCGTCGAGCGGTACGCCCGCATCGCCGCCCGCGAGGGCGTGGCGTTCGGTTACCAGCGGGGTCTCGACGACCTCATGGAGACCATCGACGAGCAGCCTCGCGTCCCGCTCACCGAGGAGCAGTGGCAACGGTTCACCGGCGCGACCGCGGTCGAGGAGCACCTTGCCGCCACGCCGGAGCTCGCCGGCCACGCGGTCGCCATCGTGGACGAGGGCAAGCACGCGAACGTGATCCGACGCGTCCTCCTCGAACGCGGCGGCTGCATGCTGGTGGGCGAAGACGACGCCGACCGCCTCGTCATCGGCACCTTGTCCCCGGGTCCGATGCTCGACGCCTGGGAACGACACCATCGCGCGGGCGTCGATGCGTGGATGGGTTGGCGTCCGGATCACGCGGGCGTGTTGGCCGGCTGAAAGCTGGGATCCCCACAACCCCCACCCCCCGAGCACGAAACGCGCGTTCCAATGCCACCGCGTCCGCTCCAACTCCCCACTCCCCGGGTCTCCGGGTCTCCGGGTCCGCTTCCACTTCCCATTCCCATTCCAATTCTCACCCCAATCCCCGCCTCACCGCCCCATACACTCCCCCCATGCCCTCCCCCGACGACATCGCCCGCGAGGCCGCCCGCCTCGTCGCGACCGGCGTCAGCGCCGACGTCACGCACGCGATCCGTCTCGCCACCGAACGGCTCGGACCCAGCGACGCCCACGCCCCCGGTTCCGGCCGAGTGCGGGCCCACCTCCGCGCCATGACCGAGCAGACGCTCGGCGCCGAGGGCTACCGGGCGGAGGTGCGTCGCGTGTGGTCGATCGCCGAGACGCTCATGACGCTGATCGAGGAAACGCTGCCCGACGCCCGGACGACGCTGGCGGGACGCGGGGCGGAGGGGAAGATCGACGGGGGGGTCACGCTGCACCTGCGGGTCGGCACCGAGCGTCCGCTGGCGGAGCTTGTCGACCGGCTCGTGACGCACGGGTACGAGGAGCCGGCGTTCGAGACCGCGAACACCCGGTTCGGGCGTCTCGACCGCATCCGGTTCGTCGAGGAGGGCACGCCGGTCGTGGTGACGCGGTGTCTGCCGTCGATCCGGGTGGAGGAGCAACGCGACCTGTTCGAGGGTCGACCGATCAGCGTGCTGGATCTGGACGGGGTCCGGGCGCGGCTCGACGTCAGCCCGCCGCCGGCTGCCCCATGAGCTTGCGCCACGCGGTCTGTGACAGGTGATCCGTCGCGATCCGCACGTCGCCCGTGTCGAGGCAGTACGTGTGGTAATCCGCGAGCGGCGGGGTGTAGACGTGCAGCGTGACGAGGTCCTCGCCGCCGGGCTGATCGTTGTACATCGCGTGAATGTCGGCGTCGTAGGAACCGCACACGTGACCGGGGGCAAACGCGCGCACATCCCGCTCGACGAGCCCGCCGGTGGCGGTCAGTCGGTACCGGCGTTCCGACGCCGTGCCCGAGATCACCCGCACCGCGCAGGCGGAACCCCGGTGATCGTGCACCGGGCTGGTCTGCCCGCACCTCCAGCACAGGATCAACGCCGAGTAGGTCGGACCGACCCGCAGCAGGTTGCGGCAGTAGCTGTCGGGAGCGAACCGAACGTGCGGCCGCACCGTGTCGAGCGTGATCTCGGTCTGCTCGAGCAGCCCGACCAGATCGTCGATGGGCAACGCGTCCTCGTACCGATCGAGGGCGTCGAGCATATCGGTGACGGTCATGGTCATGGGCGGTCTCGGGGGCGGATCGGTTGGAGCGAGGCGAGGACGACGTCACGTCGATTGTAATAGGCGGGGTTGGGGGAGGCGAGAAAACTCGGTGACGGTGGCGAATACGGGGGGAAGTGCCCGGGGGGGAGCGGCGTCCGCGTCCGGGGCGGCGTCCGTGGCCGTGGCCGTGGCCGCGTCCGTGTCCGCGTCCGCGTCCGTGTCCGCGTCCGTGACCGCGTCCGTGACCGCGTCCGTGTGCGCGTCCGTGGCCGTGACCGCGTCCGTGACCGCGTCCGTGACCGCGTCCGTGTCCGTGGCCGTGTCCGTGTCCGTGTCCGTGACCGCGTCCGTGTCCGCGCCCGCGTCCGTCACCCTTCCCCCGTCTGCACCCTCCACAACGCCGCGTACGTCCCACCCGCCGCCACCAGCTCCTCGTGACGCCCCGACTCGACGACCCGACCCGCCTCCAGCACGTCGATTCGATCCGCGTGCCGGATCGTCGAGAGGCGGTGGGCGATGACGATCGTGGTGCGGCCGACGGCCACGCGGCGGAGCGAACGTTGGATCGCCGCTTCCGTTTCGTTGTCCACTGCGCTCGTCGCTTCGTCCAGGACCAGGATACGCGCGTCCTTGATGATCGCGCGTGCCAGCGAGAGCCGCTGGCGTTGACCGCCCGACAGCTTCTGGCCGCGCTCACCGACGATGGTGTCGTACCCATCGGGCAGCCGATCGATGAACTCGTGCGCTTCGGCCGCGATCGCCGCTGCTCGCACCGTCTCCAGCGGCACCTCGTCGGGGTCGTGCCCCGGCGTGTGGGCGAGGCCGTAGGCGATGTTCTGCCGGACGGTGCCGTGGAAGAGAAACGTCTCCTGGCTGACGAGGGCGATCGCGTGTCGCAGATCGGCCAGACGCAGGTCGCGGATCTCGTGGCCGTCGACGGTGATCGTGCCGGTGCGGGTCTCCCCGGCCGCGTCGGCCTCGTAGAACCGCAGCAGCAGCTTCACGACCGTCGTCTTGCCGGAGCCCGTGGCGCCAACGATGGCGGTGGTCGTGCCGGGCGGGAAATCGAGCGTCACGTCTTCGAGCACCGGGTGGCCCGGCTGGTACGAGAACGACACCGACTCGAAACGCACGTGTCCCCGGACGGCCGCGGGCGGCAACTCCACGTCGCCGCCGCGAATCGCCGCCGGCGTGTCGAGGAGGTCGAGAATACGCCGCGTCGAGGCCATCGCCCGCTGGTAGAGGTCCAGCATCACGCCCAGCGAGGTCAGCGGCCACAACAGCCGCTGCGTGAGAAACACCATCACGCTGTACGCGCCGACCTCCAGGTCACCGCGCAACGCGATCACCCCGCCGTAGATCAGCGTCGCCGTGAAGCCGACGACGATGACCATCCGGATGAGCGGAGAGAACGCGGCGCTGAGGCGAATCGCCCGGCGATTGCTGTCGCGGTACGCCTCCGACACCCGGGCCAGCCGATTCGTCTCGTACGCCTCGGCGGTGTAGCTCTTGATCGTCGCGACGCCGCTGAGCGTGTTGGCGAGCTGCGCGTTGAGCGTGCCGACCCGCTCGCGGACGTCGGCGTACCGGGGGGCGATGCGACGCTGGAAGGCGATCGAGCCCCAGATCACGAACGGGACCGGCAGCATCGCAAGCCAGGCCACGCCCGGCGCGATCGCGAAGAACGCCGCACTGATGATGACGACGGTCGTCAAGACCTGAATCAGGTTGTCCGCGCCGCCGTCGAGGAACCGCTCGAGCTGGTTGACGTCGTCGGAGAGGATCGACATCAACCCCCCGGTGCTTCGATCCTCGAAATACCGCAGCTCCAGGTGCCCGACGTGCTCGTATGCGTCGACACGCAGCTCGTGCTCTATGGTTTGCGCGAGGTTCCGCCAGACGACGGCCTGGAGATACTCGAACAGCGACTCCAACGCCCAGATGAGAAGCGTGGCGATCGCGAGGGCCCAGAGCTGCGACTCCACCGTGCGGAAGCCGAGGTCGGCGAGCAGCGACTCCTCGCGTCGGACGACGACGTCGACGGCGGCGCCGATCAAGGCGGGCGGCGCAAGATCCAGGATCTTCTTGGTGACCGAGCACACCGCCGCCAGGACAACGTGCGAACGATGACGACGCGCGTGCGTGAAGAGACGGCGGAGAGGATGAGGGCTCGGCATGTGGCGTTGAGGATAACGGCCACGCGAGCACCGACACGCGCAAACGCCCTCGCAACCGCCCGACCCAACCTGCCCGAGGCGGCATGGACGCCGCCGGTCCCCCCGCAGCCCTGCACCCGCCGCAGGCGGTGCGAAAAACAGTCCGAACCCACGCCCAAATCTTCACTGACCAGCTCGCAGGATGCGAGCGTCATTAGAGACCCACGACAAGGGGGGTCGAGCCGCACGACGCGGCGTGAACAACGCGGCC
>JABDLI010000315.1 GCA_013003065.1 Phycisphaerales bacterium
TTCCCGATCGAGAAGGCCAAGAGCATCGTCACGAAGGCGGTCGAGGCCATGCAGCCGGAGGACCGCTTCACCGTGGTCACGTTCAACAACACGAGCGAGGTGTTGTGGGAGGACCTTCGTCCCAACACGCCGGAGAACCGCGCTGCCGCCCTCGCGTTCATCGACGCGCGGCAGGGAGGCGGGGGGACCGAGATGGTGCCGGCGATGCACCGCGCGTTCGCGTTGCCGCGCGAGGACGTCGTGATGACCGCGACCGATCTCGCCAACCTCCCCGCCGACGGTCGCGACGTCACGATTCACGTAGACGGCGCGATCATGGAGTCGATGCTGCAGAACGGCGCTGCCCCCTCGACGGCCGATCTGCACGTCCGTGAGGGTCTGACGATCCGCGCGACCTTCCGCCGCTGGACGCTCCACGGCGGCAGCATCCTCGGATCGGCGCCGGGACGCACGTTCATCATGCGGGGCCGGTGGATCACGCGGGATGGCGACCGGCACTTCGACGTCCATCACGCCGAAGACGCCGAGGGCGCCGGCATTCCCGTGACGCCGTGGCGGTGCGTGCTCTTCCTGAGCGACGGGGAGGTCGGCAACGACGACGCCGTGGTCGACGTCGTGCGCGCCGAGGCGGGCTCCGCCCGGCTGTTCACGGTCGGCATCGGCAACAGCCCGAACCGCTCGTTGCTGGCGGCCATGGCCGAGGCCGGACGGGGGCAGGTGGATTTCGTGTCGCTCGAAGGCGACGCCGACGCCGCGGTCGAGCGGTTCGTCCGGCGGTTCCGCTCGCCCGTTCTGACGAACATCACGTTGACGGTCGACGGAGGCCTCGAGATTGCGGACACGGTTCCGCCGCTGGACGCGATCCCGGATCTGTTCGACGAGTCTCCGATCGTCGTCCACGGGCGCTACGCCAAGCCGGGACAGGGATCGATCGTGGTGACGGGAACGACCGGCGCCGGCCATTTCGAGCGGGTTGTGCCCGTGACGCTGCCGGAAGCGTCCGTCGAGCACGACGTGATTGGCACACTCTGGGCCCGCGCGAAGGTGGACGAACGACTTCGTGAGGGTGACACGCAGGCGGTGGTTGTTCTGGGCACCGCGTTTGACCTGATGACGCCGCACACGAGCTTCGTTGCGGTGGAGCAGGCGCGGGTGATCGTGGGCGGCGTGTCCCAACTCGTGGTCGTTCCGATCGAGATGCCGGCGGGGCAATCGTGGGAGGGTACGTTCGGATCGGTGGTCCCCGCGCTCGCGGCGCTCGGACGACCCCAGACGCTCGACGGGAAGAGCTTTGGTCTGCCGGGCTTGCCCGAGGTGGAGATTCTCCGGCAATCGATGACAACGTACACCGCAGTCGTGGACGACAAACCGGTGATCCTCGGCGCTGAGCTGCAGTTCGCAGATCGCTTGGGCGAGTCCCTCTATGCCGTGACCGGTCTCCCGGATCTCCAGGACCAGACCACGCCGGCCGGACGCGGGGCAAAGCTCCCGTTCCAGAGGGGGCGTGCGCCCATGCGTGCATCGCCCGTCCCGACGCAATTGGGTCGAACCGTGACGACACGAGATCCGCAGGCCGGGTACGACGCCTATTCCGCCGTGCCGCTCGGGCAGATGACGTCAGCCACGCTCACCGCCGACCAGGTCCGGTCGATGTCGCTCGACGATGTTCGGGGACGCCTCGTTCAGTTGTCGAAGAAGGCGGCCCGGGCCCGCACCACGGGCCAGGTCGAGCTGCAGGAAGCGGCCAAGGCCGAGCGTGACGTGCTGCTCAACCGACTGCGGGGGGTCCCTGCGCTCGCGAAGATCCCGAAGCCATCGGGCCACTACTTCAACCTCAGCGATCGCCTGACCTCGTCCGCGGCCGCGACCGGTGGTGGTGGGCAACCGCAGACCCCGGTGCTCGCCGAGGAGCTCGTGCTCCTCGTCGCCGACGCGTACGAGGAATCGGACCGGGAGGTCGCGCAGCGTCTGGCGGACGACTTCGTCGAGGCGTACCCCGGTGTCGAGTCGCTCGAGGCGCTGACGGCGACGCTGGCCGACGGCACGATGCCGGAGGCGACCCGCGCGAACCAGATCGCCGCGATGCGGGCGGACGCGCAGGAAACGCTGGCCAATGTCGAGGAGCATCTGAAACGCGAAACACACGTTCGCCGCGTCCTCGACGCTCGCCTCTGGCCGCTCTTGACGCCCGGCCCGTCCGCGGACACGCCAGCGATCGTGGTGAGCGTGCTCGTCACGGATGTCTCCGCGGCAACGCTCGCTGCGTTGGCCGAGGTCGGTCTGGTGGTCGAGGGCAACAGCAGCGCTCCGGCCGTCGTCGTCGGGAAGATCGCGCCCGATCGCTTGCGTGATCTGGCCTTGCTGGAGACGGTGCGTCGCGTGCAGCCGGCGGAGATGGTGCCCGAAGAGACCAAGAACTGACGGAGGTCAATCCGCCCGGGCGCGGCCGAGCGCCCAGC
>JABDLI010000340.1 GCA_013003065.1 Phycisphaerales bacterium
GTTCTCCACCGCCCACCGCGTGTTCGCGGTCCGCCCGATCGATCACTGCCCGCTGGACATCGCCCCGGGGGGGGGCGATGGCGACATCGGTCTCGCGGATTTGCTGCTGATCCTGGCCGACTGGGGCGCGTGCACCGCTGCGGACGTGACCGGGGATGGCGCAGTGGACTTCCTGGACCTGTTGACGGTGGTGGGCGCGTGGGGCTCGTGCCCGGGCTGAGGAGTCAGCGGCCGGCCTACGGGCAGTTCATCGAACCCATGCACTTGAGCGTGCCCATCATGTTCGGCGCGCAGCAGTCGGTGCAGCACTCGCTGTTGACGACGCACGGTGACCCGTTTGGCTTGCACGAGACGCCGACCGACGCTTCGGTCTGTCGCTGAAGGACCAGAACGGCCGGCCCGAGGTAGGCGGCGTGTCGCAAGGTTCGGCTGACGAACGCGCGGCGGGAGGATCTGTTCGGCGCTGGCCGCGTGGAGTCGGATGGATCGCTGTTCGTCGGCATCGTTGGATCTCAGGGGCAGGGGCCCCAGGCGTGCAGGACGCTGAGCAACTCGCCAAAGCCGACGACGCCACGCCGGTCGAAGTTGACGGGCGTGCACGCCTCTTCCCAGTTCGCGAGCACCGCGATGAGGTCGGCCGCTCCAATGCTGCCGTCGCCTCCCACCGGCGCGACGTCGGCGGCGCACGGGCCGGGGATCCGCACCGCGGCGACGTGATCCTCCGGTCCGAGCGAGGAGACGATGATGTCCGGCGTCCGCCAATCGCCCGCCGCGCCCTCCGGCCCCGTTATGAGCGCGAAGGTGCGACGGGTCGTGACGTCCGGATCGCCCGCGGCGTCCAGGGCCATCACGTCGATCCGCTCGGCGTCCCAGTTGTTGACGAGGACGTGCGGGACGGGGAAGTTCGGCTGCCCGCCCGCGATCCAGGCAATCCCCTCGAGTCCGTTGCCGACCGCGATCGCTCGCCGCTCGACGCCCGCGATGTCGAACGTCCCCGATCCGTCGGGGGCGAGCGTGGCGTCGTACCAATCGCCGTCGTCGTACACGCCGATCTTCAGCCGCCCCGCCCCCGGGAACCCTGCGGGCACGATGGCCGCGGATCCCGTCGACGGCGTGACCCCGAGTGCGCTGAGATCAACGAGTCGGTCGGCCGCGGGTTGGCCGGGCGTGATCTGTCCGAGCGTATTGCCGTCGTACGTCGTGTACAGCAGCGTCCCGCCGGGCGCGACGGTCAGACCACTGTCGATGAACGGGGACGAGGCCACGAACGTCGCGTCGGCCGCGAATCCGGTGATCTCGCCGAAGCAACCACGGGTGACGGGCACGGCGTAGATCGCCGCGGAACCGGAGACGGCGCCCGCTGCGATCAACAGCGTGTCCGGATCACCGGGGTCGAACGCGACGCCGCCGTAGTTCGAGGGGAGGCCCGGCACCGGTCCGAGATCGTCGAGGCCGTAGGTGCCGGCGAACTCGGGCATCATGGCAAAGTCACCTGCCGCCGCGTCACGCGTGACGCCGGCGAGGACGACCGCGGCGGCGATGAATGCGAAGCCCGCGCGCCCCTTACGCCGCGTCATCGGCGGATCCTCCCGACGCGTTGTTCGGGTTCTGCGTTTGGTGGCGACATCCGCCGGCACGCCCGCACCGGCCGCCGCATCGCTTCGAGCCTGACTTCCGGTTGACGCACGGACACGCGGATGGCGCGCCCGCGTCGACTTGCCCCAGCAGCGACTCGACGCGATCGCAGGCGGCATCGAGCGGACCGCACTCGAGGGCGTAGCAGCGGGCCTCGGCCATCACGCGGGCGAGGATCGGGACGACGCGGGCGTCGTACATTTCGCGGTTGAGCATCTGCCCGGCGAGACGGAACGCGGCGCGAGCCCGCGGGATCTCCCGGGTGCGGACGGTGTCGTGCCCGGTGTAGCGGGGCAAGACCACCAGACGCGGCGGCGCGGGTTCGGCGACGACGTTCCGGCCGACGTCCGCCGGCCGGATGTAGCCAAGCGGACCCTTGAGATCACGCACGTACGGCCGCTTGCGAAAGAGCGGAAGACCGAGCCGCTCGACGATCGCGAACGAGCCCGATTTCACCGACACCGCGCGGGGGAAGGGATGCAGCATGCCGGTACGGGCGTGGATGAGCGCAAACTCGTCACTCAGATACTGCCACCCCCGGGCGATCAGACCGGCCGTCAGCGTGGATTTTCCCGCCCCCGACGGGCCGGCGATGATCACGCCTCGACCGCCCCGGACGAGCGTCGCGGCGTGGAGCTGCACGAACTCGGAGCGGGTCGCGATCACCCGGCGGTTGATGCCCCACTCCAGATGCGGCAGGATCTCGGCGGATGTCCGGGCGGTCGAGAGCACCTCGCCGTCACCGACGATGTCGTACTGGCGACGGCCGATCGGCCCCTTCGAGTGACGCCGGACCTCCATGTGGATCAGCTTGCCGCTCACGCCCCGCTCGCGGCGGCACGTGTCGTAGAGCGAGGAGAAGTCGTCGAGCGCGTGGGGCACCGGCGTGCGGACCGCGACCCCGATGTCGCCGATCGCGAACTGGTGGCAGCGGTCGGCCGGCTCTGCGGCGGAAGCGGGGGAGCGGCGGGTCACGAGCGGCGTCCCTTCGTCTGGAGCAGACCCGACTCGGCGAGCAACGTGACGACCTGCTCGACGTCGTCGAGCGCCACGTCCGGCGTCACCTCCCAGCGTTGGGTGAACGCTGCCGCGATCGCGTGGGTGTTCGTGCGGCCGTCGCAGTGACGCCAGACGGCGATCGCGGTGTCATTGAGGTGAAAGACGCTGCCGTCGTTCGGATCGGAGAAAATCAGCTCGCCGTCGAGCGTCTCTTCCATCAGATCGTCGCGACGCGGCGGGACGACGATCTCGGCGTCGCAGGATGTCCAGGATGGTGGTCTCATCGTTCGCTCCCGGTGGCGTGGAGCCGGCGTTCGGGTGTCGCGTGCACGGGTCCGGCGGGGGCCGGCGTGGCGTACGCGGAGAAGAACGCGTCCGTCTCGCAGATCTCGGGGATCACCCGACCGTCCAGCAGCGTCGTCGGCGTTCCTTCGATGCCCAGGGCGACGCCGAGCTCGATGTCGGCGGCGACGAGATCGCGGATGACCGGCGAACGCATGTCGCGGAGCAGACGCTCGCCGTCGAGGCCGATGGTGCGGGCGAGGTGGGCGTAGGCGTCGTCGTTGAGTGTCCCGGGGTACGCGAACAACGCTTCGTACATCCGCAAGAACGCGTCTTCGCCGCCTTGCCACCGCGCTGCTTCGGCCGCGTAGGCCGCGTCGCACGCGTTGGGGTGGGCGTCGCGAACATGGGGATTGCAGTCAGCGCACAGCGGAAAGTGGCGGACCCGGACCTCGACGAGCCGGCCAAGACCGGTCGCGATCCGTTCGCGCAGCTTCCCGCCTTCGCACCGGCAGGCCGGGCATTCGAAGTCGCTGAAGACGAGCATCACCGGCTTGTCGCCGGCGGGCGGTTCGGACGGGCGCAGCGGCACCGGCTGCGAGAGGACGACCGGTTGGGCGGCGAACTCACGCAGGAGGAACGCCGGGTCGTCCTGCAGATCATCGACCATCGCCTTGAAGGGTCGCAACGCGTCCATGTGATGCCGGTGGATCCGCGCTTGCCGCCAGAGCCCCCACTGTCCTGCGCACGCGAGGCCGGCGACGACCATCACGGCCATCGCCTCGCGCGGGAAGAGCGTGGTGGGGGCGAGGACGGCGGTGGGGCGGGTCGGTCGTTCGGTGGCTCGCCACACGAGCGGCACGAGCATCGCGTTGACGGCATGCACCGACAGGCACCAGACGCACCACGGCGCGCTCGTCAACGCCATCAGTCCGACGAACCCGACCGAGATGACGCCACCCATCATCGCTGTCGTGCGGGCGATCAGGTGCCAACGCGCGCCACGTGGACGCGCGCGGCCGAGATGGCCGAACCAGAGACCGAGGAACGTGAAGTACGCAGCGCCCAGGTAGGCGACCGGGACCTTCGTGGAGACGATCCGGAACCCCGGGCCGGGGCGTGGGATCGACACCTCGGCCCACCGCGTCTGGAGCGCCGCCGCGCAACCGGATCCGCCGTCGACGCTCGCCGGGCAGAATCGGGTGAGCAGGGCGCCCTCGGGGTTCAGGTGCGCGTGCAGGAGCGCGAGGCTCATGCCGCCCCCGGCCGTCGACAGGAGAACGATGGCGGCAACGAGCCCGTGCCGGCGGATCATCGCCGCGATCGAGCGTCGGGTTGCTCGGACCCGGTGTTTCACGCGTCCCGTCCCTCGTCGCCGGCGCGTTCGCAGTCGCACATCTCCTCGCCGTAGTCGATGGTGATCTCGTCGCCGGCGCGAATCGCGAGCACGGCGACGAGCGTAAACTCGACGAGCTCGGCGTTGGGCCGGCAGTAGTGGTTCAGGAATCGCAGCGGCCCCGTGATCTCGTGGCGACAGCGGCGCTCGTCCGGTCCGGTGTGGAAGGACACGTAGGGACCGTCGCGTTCCACCGGGCGGCCGCGGTAGCGGGCGATGACGGTGCCGGGAGCCAGGTCACGCGTCGCGTAGACGCCGTAGCCGTGGATCCCGCTCTTCCGCACGTCGATCGGCGATCGGTTCCGCAGCAGCGGAATGCGAGCGAGGAGCGGGCGCACGCAGCGAACGATCGTCGCGAGGGGGCGGAACCGGCACTGGTGCCGGTCGCTCCACTCGTCCATGTACTGCCGGTCCGGGAAGAGCACCTGCCGGACGTAGGCCAGGCGGAAACGCCACCCCGGCGTCGTGATCGCGTTGACGAGCGCCGAACCCATCAGATGCACCTGGTCGCGGGGGGCGTGCCACAGGGCAAGCCGGTCTTGCCAGCCCGACGCGAGCGTGTCGAGCCGTGTCCTGACCGCGGGCGGGAGCACGGGGCCGTGCGCAGCGGCGGTGGCGTCGATCGCGCTGCGAAATGCGGCGACGAGATGCCAGTCGACGATCGTGCGTTCGAGCCGCCGAAAGTCGATCACCGGACCGTGGGCTTCGATCCACCGGCGGATGTCCTCGAGCCACCGCGGGTCGTTGTTGCCGTGAAAGGCCGCGTGGGCGGCAAGGTGGACGAGCATGTCGTCCGCCGCGGGCACCAGGATGGTGGCGGCGCCGAACGTGATCGGCTCGGCCCGGGCCCAGAACGCATCGTCGGGCATGAGCCGCGCCAACCGCAGCGGACGCAGCGCGCGGACGTGCAGGTCGATTGTCACCGGATGCACGTGGCCCAGACGCAGCTGCACCTCGTAGTAGAAGCGGGGGAAGAAGTCCTCGTGGAACAGCGGCTCCGAACGAAGACCACCCATCTCCTCGAGCAAAGCGGTCGCGGCGTCGACGTCGTCCGGACGCACCAGCAGATCCAGATCCGCCATCGGCCGCTCGTCCGGTTCGCGATACAGCGTGAGCTGGAGCGCGCCGCCCTTGAGGACCATGAGCGGGAGACCCGCTTCGTTGAACCGCTTCGCGATGCGTTCCAGCGTGTGCATGAGCCGGACGTTCTGCAACGCAACCGTGCTCAGCGACCCCTCGGCAACCGCCCCGGGCGCCACGCAGGGAACCTCGACGGGCGTTGGAGGGACAGCGACGCTCGTTGCTGACATTGAGGTCGGTGGATTCATCGCGTTCTCGATATCGGTCGTGCGAAAGGGGCACTTCAGTGCTGTCGCGGTTGTCGCAGTCATTCCGGCACGTCCGCGTTGGCGAGCCGGCGTCAACGCGCAAAGCTTGCGCACGCGTACGCGCA
>JABDLI010000208.1 GCA_013003065.1 Phycisphaerales bacterium
CCCCAACATCCTCATCCTCCTCACCGACGACCAACAAGCCGACGCCATCGCCGCCCTCGGCAACGAACACATCGCGACCCCGCACATGGACACGCTCGTCCGCGACGGGCTGGCGTTCACGAACGCCTACGTCATGGGCGCCCGTCACGGCGCGGTGTGCATGCCGAGCCGGGCGATGCTGCTCACCGGGCGGCACTTGTTCAGTTTGCCGCAGTCGGTCACCGAGACGTGGTCGGTCCCGCCCGCCGAACGCGGTGTGTGTCCGGACCCGACGTTCCCCGAGCTGCTGCGTGACGCCGGCTACGAGACGTGCTTCACCGGCAAGTGGCACAACGGCCGCCGTCTCTTCGCCCGCGGATTCACGGCTGGCGACGCGATCTTCTTCGGCGGGATGAGCGACCACGACCGGGTGCCGGCGCACGCGTTCGATCCGAGCGGCGTCTACCCCCGGACGGCGGCCGAGCGCGATCGCGGTTTCTCGAGCACGATCTTCGCCCAGGCGGCGGTCGAGTATCTCCAGGATCGCGAGCCGCGGGACGATCCCTTCCTTTTGTATGTGTCGTTCACCGCCCCCCACGATCCCCGCACGCCCCCGCCGCCCTACGACGCGCAGTACGACCCGGACCAGCTCCCGCTTCCGCCGAGCTTTCTTCCCGAGCACCCGTTCCCGATCGGCGATCTGAAGATCCGCGACGAGAAGCTCGCCTCCTGGCCCCGCACCCCCGCGGTGGTGCGTGCACATCTCGCTGCGTACTACGGCATGCTCTCGCATCTCGACGCGCAGCTCGGCCGGATCTTCGCGGCGCTCGACGCGGCGGGCGAACGCGACGACACGATCGTCATCCTCGCTTCCGACAACGGCCTCGCAGTTGGCCGGCACGGGTTGCTCGGCAAGCAGAACGTCTACGAGCACAGCTCGCGGGTGCCGCTCGTGATCGCGGGGCCGGGCATCCCGCGTGGCGAGAGGTCGAACGCGCTCGTCTACCTCCACGACGTGATGCCCACGATCTGCGACCTGACGGGAATCCCCACGCCTGCGGGCGTCGAAGCCCGCAGCCTCGCGCCGATCATCCGGGGCGAACGACGAGCGGTGCGTGACACGCTGCTGCTCGCATACGACACGGACGCGGAGGTGAAGCGTCCGGTCGGCGACGAGGGCCGCGGCATTGCCATGACCGAGCGCACGACCGCGACGATGACCTCGATCCCCCGCGGCTCCCTCCGCGCCCTGCGCGTCGGCTCCTGGAAGCTCATCCGCACCCGCTTCGACGACCACCGTCACACGCTGCTCTTCGACCTGGATGCGGATCCCCACGAAACCACCAACCTCGCCGCCAACCCGACCCCCGACCACGCCGCCCGCATCGAGCGGATGACCACCGGCCTCCACGCCGCCATGCACGCCACCGGCGACGACCTCCCCCCCGCGGATCGTCCGTAGCGATGGCCCCCCGGCGTCCCGAAGTCCGACCGCGGTCAACCGCGGCAGAATGCGGCCAGACATGGCCAGACATGGCCAGACATCGCCAGCCCCGGTCAACCGGCGGCCGGCGGTCAACCGCAACCACCGGCCGCCAACCGCCCGGTACTCACCCCATCCCTTGACCACCCCCGACCCGCGGCTAAACTCACCGCTCCAAGCCCTGTTAGCTCAGTTGGCAGAGCAGCTGACTCTTAATCAGCGGGTCATAGGTTCGAGTCCTATACAGGGCATTGTCGCGACACGCCGCGCCACGTTGCGCGGCGTTGTCGTTGGTCGCGGTAGCACAACGCTTTGCGCCGGCGAACGGGAGCGGGCCGTCATCGGCTTCGGCTGCGGTTCGCCGCGCGGTACTGCGCTCGTTCGCGTCCCAATTGTCGTGGCTACTGTCGGGGTTGTGGGCGGGGGTGGCATCGCACGTTCCCGTTGCCCGCAGGGCATCCCGGTCGGGTCGCTCGGGCGATCCCGTCGGGAGTCGATCCAGCGCCCCCGCGAGGTCGTGCACGCCCAGCCGCGTGTACACGTTCATCGTGAGTTTGGGGTCGGAGTGCCGGGCGAGATCCTGGGCCTCCTTCACCGTCGCGCCGGCCTTGACGAGCATCGTGATGAACGTCGTCCGCAATGCGTGGAAG
>JABDLI010000006.1 GCA_013003065.1 Phycisphaerales bacterium
CACGTCGCCCCGTCCCATCGTCGCCACCAACCCCGCGTACACCGCCACCCCGATCACCACCAGCAACGCCAGCGCCGACGCCGGCCCCAGCGTCGTCACCAACGGCGTCTTCACACCGACCACCACCCCGGCCATCACCACGCACAACGCCAGCGGCCGCGCGATCACGTGGCCAAGGTCACGCAGACGAATCCCGATGAGCCCGAAGGGCACCGAGAAGATCGGCCACGCGACAAGCAGGGTCATCGAATACGCCGCGGCGACCCCCTTGACGCCCCACTGCACGCCGATCGCGAACGCGAGCAGGGTCACGAGGAGATACCGCACGCCCCAGCGGAACATGAGGTCGGTGCGTCCGGTGACCTGGTAGATGGGACCGGTCGTCGCGGCGACGACCTTCCCGAGTGCGACCGGGGTCAACAGGACCAGGACGACGCCGCAGGTCGCCCACTCCGGACCGAGGACCACGGTTGCAAACAGGTCGCCCACCGCCGCGAGGCCGATGATCGCGGGAAAGACGACGAGCGCCGACGCCCGCACGACCGTGAGGAAGGTCCGGCGCACGTGCGCGTCGTCGTGCCGCACCCGCGCGTGATAGGGAAAGAGCACACGGCACACCACGTTCACCATCGTGTTCGCCGGAAACACGGCGATGAGGTACGCGACCGCATACACCCCCAGGTCCTGCGCGCCGAGCACGAGACCGATCAGGAAGTTGTCGCCGTTGAGGTGGAGGTAGTCGAGAACGGTGAACCCGGAGAGATACGCGGTGTACCGCCGCACCCCGCGGGTCGCGGTCCAGTCGAGCTGGCGGGACGGTCGCCAGCGGACGCGACGCCAGATCATGATCACCGCGACGGAGCTGGCCACCACCGGCTGGGCCAGCAGACTCCAGACGCCGCCGCCGGCGATGGCGACCGCGATCGCCGCCGCGGCGCCGAGCGTCGCGGCGATCAGCTCGACCCGCGCGAGGACATCGAGACGAAGCCGGCGGGACAACACCGCGCGGGGCACGATCACGAGTGCGTTCAAGACGAACAGCACCGCCGCCGCCCGGCACAGCCCGGCGATTCGCGGCTCGGCGTAGACGGCCGCGATGAGCGGGGCCGCCAACGCAACGACGGCCGCGAGGACCAGCCCGGTGATCACGTTGATCCAGAACAGCGTCGAGAAGAGCGGCTGGTTGCGCTGCCGCGCGCTCACGACGACGGCGGACGTGCCCATGTCCTGCGTCAGCTCGACGAAGCCGGTGACGACCAGGAGCATCGCGAAGAGGCCGAAGTCGTCCGGGGCGAGCAGGCGGGCGAGGACGAGCTTCGTCAGAAGCGCGATCGCCTGGCGCAGGCATTGCGCCATCGAAGTCCATTTCAGTGAGGCGATGGCCTCTCGTCGCACCTCCACCGGCGGCGGAACCGACGCGGGTCGATGGACGCTCCGCGCGCGGGCGTCATCCGTGACCGGTCGGGATGGTGTCGAAACGCCGGGCATCTTCATAGGAATCGGTTCCCCGCCCCCCGGAAGTGAGCCGATGAGTTCTCGGATGTGCGGTCTGGCTGGTTATCTCCTTCTCGCGGGCGAGGCTCGCGCGGACACACGGGCGATTCACGCGATGAATCGGTCGATGGCCCACCGCGGTCCCGACGACGAGGGGATCGCGCTGATCGATCCCGACCGCAACCACGCCACGCATGCTCACACGGACGACACGGCGCTCGGCGTTGCGCCCCCGGCAGCGGACGGCGTCGTCCTCGGGCATTCGATCCCTCACCGCGTCGCCCTCGCGCACCGGCGATTCTCGATCATCGCTCCGGGGCCGGGCGGCCACCAACCGTTCTGGTCACCGGACGGCCGGGCGTGCCTGACCTTCAACGGGGAGATCTACAACCACGAGGCGCTCCGCCGGACGTTGCGCGAACGCGGCGTGCGTTTTCGCACCCGGTGCGACACCGAGGTGCTCCTCGCGGCGTACCGGGCCTGGGGCATGGCGTGCTTCGAGCGGCTCGACGGGTTCTTCGCGATCGCGCTCTACGATCGCGACGCCCGTCGCCTGGTTCTCGCGCGGGATCGCATGGGCCAGGCGCCGCTGTACCTCGCACGAACGACGCGAGGGTGGTTCTGGGCGTCGGAGATCAAGGGCGTGCGGGCGGGCGCCGGCGACGCTGCGTTCCCGGTGCGGGCGCAGGCCGTGGCCGACTTCGTCGTCGCCGGTCATCGCGATCTGGCCGACCAGACCTTTTTCGCGGGCATCGAGACCTTCCCCGCCGCCCACGCGGGATGGATCGACGACGACGGCGCCCTGCACACCCGCCGGTACTGGCGGCTTCCGCGACAACGTCACGTCGCCAGCGACGTCGATCCGGACACGGCCGCCGCAGATCTGCGGGAACGGCTCGACGAGGCCGTCCGGACGCGGCTCCGCGCGGACGTCCCCATCGCGGCGGAGCTGAGCGGCGGGATGGACTCCTCCAGCATCGTCGCGCTCGCGCGCCAACACGTACCCCGCCTGGCCGCGTACACGGTGTCGTTCCCCGGCACCGAGGCCGACGAGACGCGCTACGCCGAGGCGGTCGTCCGCCACTGCGGCGGGATCGACCACCACCTGATGACGCCGCCGCTCGACGATTTCATGCAGACCTGCGATCGGTACGTCGCGCACATGGACGAGCCGTTCCACGCCCCCAACCTGCTGACCAACCAGCGGGCGTGGTCGGCCATGGCCGCGGCGGGCATTCGCGTGAGCCTCAACGGCGGCGGCGGGGACGAGGTGCTGGCGGGATACGGCGCGCACTACCTGGTTCCGCTCCTGGGGCAAATGCTGGGCCGGGGCGATCTCGAGGGCTTTCACCGCGTGTGCGCGGGTTACTGCGAGAAGCCCGCGGGGATCGGCAGTCGTTCGTACACCCGCCGTCTGCTTGGAGCGCTCCTGCACCAGGCGTGTCACGTCGCCCCGGAAGGCGCGGTCTGGTGGCGACGGCGGAAGACCGCTGGTCTCAGCGCCGCCCTCCCGGTCCGCGGCCTCCCGGCCCCGGCGATCCGGCCGGTCTCGGACGTCGCCGGCATCCTCCGCGAGAACGCGACCGACTGGATGATGAACTACTGGCTGCGTTCGGGGCACCAGTCGTTCATGGGCGTCCCCATCGAGGTGCGTGCGCCGTTCCTCGATCATCGTGTCGTCGAGCTTGCCTTCACGCTGCCGATCGAGCACCTCATGCGGGACGGCTGGATGAAGTGGCCGCTCCGCGCGGCGATGCAGGCCGATCTTCCCGCCGCGGTCGTCTGGCGTCGCCGCAAGATGGGCTTCCCGTTCCCCCTCGACGCGTGGCTCGCCCACAACGAGCGGGCCTTCTTCGCGATCGCCGGCGACGCGGAGTGTCCATACCTGGACATGCGCGCGATGCGTGCCGGCTACCACCGCCTGCGTCGCGACACGCCGGCCACGCTGTGGCGTCTGATGTCCCTGGCGATGTGGTGGAAACGGTGCGTCACGGGCCGCCGGCTCGAGGGCGAGATGGCGGTCGAGCGCGCCCGCAACGCGGCCTAGCTACACCTCGCCCGCCTACCCGATCAGGTAGAGC
>JABDLI010000377.1 GCA_013003065.1 Phycisphaerales bacterium
ATCATTTCCGCCGTGGACTTCGTCGTCGAATCCTCGCTGTATCGTCAAATACGGCGTCGGTTCGACTCCTTGCCACGACGAAAAGCATCGCACCCATGCGAATCCTGAGCCATCAAACAGGACCTAGGTGACCTAGACGGACCAGTTGATCAGCAGCAGCAGCAGGTCGGTGAAGCCCACGCTTCCGTCGCCATCCAGATCCGATCGGCACGGCGCCGGCGGGGGATCGCACGGGCCCCACTCGTTCAGCAGCTTGATGAGGTCGGTGAAGTCGACGTCGCAATCACCGTCGATGTCACCGAACAACGGTCCCGGCTCGGCGCCCGTGACCACGTAGGCCCGCCCCTGACCACTGAGATCGGAGGCTGCGGTCAGCAGGTAGTCCGGGATCCGGTCGCCGTTGACATCGCCCATCCCGTTCGCGTCGAAGCCGAGGGTCGCCCCGGCCACGGTGTGGGTGTACGTCCGCAGGATCGAACCGTCGAGGCCGGAGTAGAGGAACCCCTTGCCGGCGCCGGGAGCGCCCGCCGCGCTCGTCCACGCCGCGAGGATCGCGTCCGCTCTTCCGTCGCCGTTCGTGTCCTCGACGAGCCGCCCGATTCCGAAGCCGCCCGTTCCCCCGTCGCCATCCAGCACGTGAATCCGCTCGCCGGTCGCGCCGGAGAAGATGTGCGCCCGGTTCGCGGCAAAGTCGCCGACGTAGACGTCCGGAACTGCGTCGCCGTCGACGTCCAGACGCCCGTTCATGAACCAGAGACCGAAGTTGGTTGCCGGAACGCCCGGATCAAGCTCATGGAGAAGCTGCGGCGTCACGCCGTCGAAGGTGTAGATGAAAGCGCGTCCCCCGCCGGTGCCCGCCCCGGGGGCGCCGATCAGAACCTCGTCACGCCCGTCTCCGTTGAGGTCGCCGATGAACGCCACGCCGTTGCCGAAACGGTCACCGCCATCCGCGCCGTCCAGAACGTGCAGGACGGAGAAGTCGACACCGGAGTAGATGGTGGCCCGACCCGCGCTTGGTCCCGCCGTGGCCTGAAACGGTGCGCCGACGATCAGATCGCCGGTGCCGTCGCCGTTGAAGTCGCCTTCTCCGCCCACGCGGTTGCCGAAGCTCGCACCGGCCGCGACGCCTTCGAAGACGTGCAGCCAACGTCCGCTCGCGCCGGACGCCACGACCGCCCGCCCGGTGCCGCCGGGGGCGCCCACGATGATCTCCGGGATGCCGTCTCCGTCCAGATCGTCCGCCGGCCCCGCGTCGTGACCGAACGCCCAGCCCGCGGCCCCGCCGGTCATCCGGTAGAGCTCCTCGCCGGTCGCGCCGGAGTGGATGTACACCCGCCCCGAGTTCGCACCGGCCGCGCCGCTGGTCGGTGCGGTCAGCACCATGTCCGGGACGCCATCGCCGTCGACATCACCGACGGCGTTCGACACCCACCCGTACTGATCGCCCGCCGCCTCCCCGGTGAGCGTGTGGATGACGACGCAACCCTCTTCGAACTGACCGGCCGCCACGAACGCGGGCACGCCGGCCGCGGCGATGGCAAGACGCCGGCCGCGAGACGGACGATGGGAGCGGTGGGTGATCAACATGGTGCAAGCCTCCTCGAGGGGGGGTCACCGTCGCGGCCGGGGGTTGATCGGCTCGCGGGGTCGCCGGTGGGGTTCTTTGGGGGGAGTCGATGCTCCCCCAGAGACGTGAGCCGGCGCAGCCGGCCGATTGGGGAGGTTAGTGGGGGAGAGGGTCGGGGAGTGTCGGAATCGTGCTCGTTTGGGGGGCGAGCCGGATTGGCGAGCATGATGCGAATCTGGCGTCTCAGTTGCGGCGGTCGGCGCAGTCGGTGGCTCAGAACACGGCCGAGGGGATGGGCGCTCGGGCGGGTGCCCGTCGTCAGGCGTACTCCCACACTCCCGGGTGCCACGGACAGCGAAGCGTCCGTGCCGTGCGTCGCCCGTCGCGCAGGGGCGTCAGACACCCCACCCCAACGCACGCTGACGGCACGGACGCAGCCACAACGGTGCCACGGACAGCGAAGCGTCCGTGCCGTGCGTCGCCCGTCGCGCAGGGGCGTCAGACACCCCACCGC
>JABDLI010000379.1 GCA_013003065.1 Phycisphaerales bacterium
GCGGTGGGGTGCTTGACGCCCCTGCGTAGCGTGCGACGCACGGCACGGACGCTTCGCTGTCCGTGGCACCCTCGGGATGGGTGACACCTCGGGATGGAAGGAACCGGGGCTCAGTCCTTCGGCACGAGCCCGTTGCCGCCAAGCTCGATCGCCGGCTCGCCGTCGGGGTTGAGGACCGCGCCCGCGCGTACGTGGCCGACGTACAACCGGTGATCGCCATCCAGCACCACGTGGCGAACGAGCTCGCAGTCCAGGTAGCACATCGCGCGATCGATGATCGGGGATCCGCTCGGGGCATCGTGCGAGGGCAGGGTCACGAACGGGTCGTCGTCGTTGTCGGGCGTGGTGGCGAAACTTCGCAGGAGCAGGCGATCGCCGGCGCTGATCTGGCAGAGCGCGAACGCGCGGCTGTCGCGAATCAACGGCTCGATCGGCAGGCCCCGGGCCACCGCGACCATGATGTGGGGCGGGTGGGTCGAGCAGGGCTGCACCCAGCGGGTGAGCACGCCGGTGCGGCGGTCGTGGAACGAGCTCGTGAGCACGAAGACCCCGCAGGGAATTCGCCGCACTGCGTCGAGGATGTTCGTTCCGTTCTCGCCGGCCATCACGTGCTCCGCCGATCCCGGCGGCCGCGCACGTCTTCCCTGAGCGCGCAGCCGGCGGGAGCCAGGCCCTTCGTTCCTCCATCGGTCAGCCGACGGGCCGGCATAACCGGCGGTCGGCGACGATCTCACACCGACCGCCACGGCCAGATCGCCCAAGCTTTGGTGGCTCCCGCCTGACCGGGGGGCGACTGTCCACAAATTGACCCATGATGTGGCGAAAGGTGTAGCGAAGTGGGGCATTGTGGGTTAAGGTGCCCCGGTCCTCAGCCGAAGGTTCGAATGCGTGCTTTTCACGGGCGAATACGAGCACTCGATCGACGCGAAGCAGCGTCTGGCAATTCCCGCCGAGGTGCGGGCGTCGATCGATCCCGAGCGACACGGCACGTCTTTCTACGCCGTCCCGGGACCCAACGGGGCGATCTGGCTCTGGCCGGAGCGGACCTTCGAGCAGATGGCCGGGGCGATGGATCAGTCGCTGCTGCCGCCGGAGGAGATGATGGAGTTCGAAGAGCTCCTGTTCTCACAAGCGGCGCGGCTGGAGCCGGACAAGACCGGCCGCGTGCGTCTGCCCGAGCGTCTGCTTCAGCAGACCGGCATCGAGCAGGCCGTGATGATCCTTGGGGTGAAAGACCACTTGGAGCTGCGCACCCCCGCCGACTGGGAGCAACGGCGGCAGGAGCGGCTCGAGAAGCAGGGGGAGATCATGCTGCGGGCCCGCCGCGCGCTCATGGCGCAACGCCGCTCGCCCGCAGAGGACGAGACATGACCGATCGGGATTCCGGATGGGAGTTGAGTGCGCAGCCGCGTGAGGCACGGACGCCTTCGCGTGGTCGAGACGACCTGGACGCGGGAGCCACGGACGGCCCTCGGGAATGGCGTCGTCGGGTTGACGCGGAACCGCTCGGGTGCGCGGCATCAAGGCCGGCGCGGGCGCGGAAGCGGACAACCGAATCGAGTGCGGGTCACGGACGGCCTGCGAGCACCGCCAGCGTGAATCGGCACGGATCGCGGATTCCGGCGGGGCGTCACGGACGGGGAGCGAAGACGCTCTTCTTCGTCGTATGACCGTCTTCGGTCTTCTTGTCGGAAGACCGAGGACATTGCCGGCGACGACCGGCGACAACCAGGGTGGTCGAGTCCACTTCGAGCGACGCGTCAGCGTGGCGTCGCGGTGGGGCGGATCGAGCCGACCACCGCGGGTTTCTGCGCGAGGATCTGATCAGCGACCTCGCGACGGTGCACATCGACCTCCCTCGGGAAGTCGAACGCCAGCCGCACCCGATCACCCTTGATCGATGCAACCCGGACGACGCCCGACGGATTCGCCGGGTCACCAATGACGACCTCTTCCCCCTCCCGCCTGGTGATGACAAGCATTGCGGGACCTCCTGCCCTATCTCGGCTCAGCCGTGCGCGTTACCCACCTTCGATCACAGAGTACACGATTCACCCGCCGCGGCAATCCACCGCGACGCGGTTCGGCCCGTGGCCCGGAATGGGCCGATTGATCTAAGATGCTGATTCTGAGAACCTTATGATACGGTCTCGACGCCGTTGACCTCCGGGATCCGGTCCCGGAGCTGTCGCTCGATTCCGCCTTGAAGCGTGATGTTGCTGGATGGGCACCCGACGCACGCCCCGTGAAACCGCAGAACCACGATCCCGTCGTCCCGCACCTCGACCAGCTCCAGATCGCCTCCGTCGTCCTGGATGGCCGGTCGGATGAGGTCGAGGATCGCGGCCACCCGCTCGCGGAGCGGGTCGACGCGGGGCTCGGATTCGGTTGCGGGCTTCTGCATCGGTGGGCTGTTTCCCGGGTCATCCTAGGCGGTGGTGGCACGGAGTGCCGGGGCAGGGCCGGAGGTCGGGTTCGGATCAGTACACTACGCCGCATGCGTTTGCTCCTCCCGATCGCGCTTCTGCTGCTCCTCGGGTTGCCGGTCATTCCCGGCTGCGCCAGCACGGTGACGGTGACGGATCCGTTGGCCACCCTGCGGGCTCCCGATCGCGGCGCGCGGGCGCACCGCTCGGCGCTCGCGGAGCTCGACACCACGCCCCCGTCCCCGGAGTACGTCGAAGCCCTGCACCGGGCGGTCTGGCGTCCCGGTTACACGGTGGAGATTCGCGAGGCGGCCGCTCGGCGGCTGGCCGATCACGATCTGCCCGCCCTGAAGCGGACGCTGCGGCAACAGCTCCCACGCATGACGGCGTGGGCCGGTCGGACGCGGCTGTGCGAGATGATCGCCGAGGAAGGCTGGATCGATCTCACCCCTGCGCTCGTCAGCGGGTGGGCGGTCCCGGTCGCGGCCATGCCCGACGAGGACCGGCCGGAGTACAAAGCCCTGGTCGATCTCCACGGGGCCGACCAGGTCGACGCGGTCGTGTTCGATCTGCTCGTCTCGGCCCGCAAGGTGTCCGAGCAGGGGCTTCGCACGCGGTGCTGGACGCTGCTCCACCGGCTCGGCGGCGAGCGTGATCTCACGCGGCTGCTCGAAGCGGAGACGATCGACGCCGACGATGCCTTCCTGCTCGACCTGCAGGCGGCCGCCCGCGAGCTGGGGATCGTCCCCGCGAATCGCGAGGAGATCCTTTGGATTCGCTCGCTCCGGCGACCGGAGCACGCGGACTTCTGGCGGCAGGCGGCGGCCGCGTTGCCACGGCTCACCCCGGACCGTCGCGCGAGCATGGAGCTGCGTGACGTTGCGGTGGCGGTTGCCGCGGCCCGGCACGTCCCCGAGCTGCTCGAGCTGTCCGACGCCGCGCTCTACGCACGGGTGGAGTCGGCCGTCCGCGGGCAACGGCACTTCTCGCACGGCTCCAACTTCGGCGGGCAGGAGCGTCGCGATCGGCTGTACGAGTGGAAACGCGAGCTCACCTGGGGCGACCTGCTGGCGATGACGATCGCGATCGAGGCGATGCAGGTGCCCGAGGTCGTCGAGCACCTGCTCGACTTCGCCCGACGCGACCAGGCGGACCGAACGACCGAGTACGGCGGCGTGCTGACGCTCGACGATCGCGGTCGCTTCGCCGTGTTGGAGTTTCCGCCGCGGCGCCGCGAGCACGATGAGAAGTTCATCGCCTCCCAGGCCATGCTCGACGCGGCCTACACGAGCCTGTTTCACTTTCACTACCACGCGCAACGCAACCGCAACGATCGCTTCGCCGGTCCCGGCTTCGGCGACGAGAACTACGCGGAGAACACGCGAGCCAACTGCCTCGTCCTGACCTTCGTCGGGCCGGGCGTGCTCAACGTCGACTTCTACCGGCACGGACGGCTGCAGGTGGACCTCGGCGTCGTCGAGGGCTCGGCCGGGGTCGCCGGCGCCTCCTGAAGTCCCGGGAGCGTCGTTGAGGGCGTGTTTGACGGATCAGCGGTTCGCCTGAGTTTGATGCAGCTCTATCCCATCCTGGTGGTCGCGATCGTGCTCATCGGGGGCAGCGGCGTCCGCCTGCTCCCGGACGTCGGTTTCCCGCGTCCCCTGCACGCCGTGATGCTGGCGGTCATCCCCGCGATCCTCATCGTGGCGACGGTCGCCGCCGTGACGGCGGCCTGCCGCTGGTGGCTCGCGCGGCACGGCGGCCCGCGTCCGATCGTGGTGGCCGAGCGGGTGCAGACCGCCGGGCGTTGGGCGTTGCTGCTGCAGCACGCGGTCGCAACACTCTTGTTCGGATGGATGGCGGCGATCCAATCGGTGACGGGGCCGTTGATCCTGCTCGACGAGCTCATCGGGATCGCGCCGCCCCTGCTCGGCGTCACGGCGTTGTGGTGGATCAACTATCCGCTCGAACGGCGGATGCGGGAGGCGATGATCATCCGCCGCCTCGATCGCGGCGCCCCCATCTACCGCATCCCCCGTCGGGGGCGGTATGTCCTCGAGCAGACGCGTCTCCAGATCCTTCTCCTGCTCGTGCCGCTGCTGCTCATCGTCACGCTCTCCGAGGGCACCCAGTGGGCGATCGAGCGTTTCGGCGGTGACGGCATCCCGGCCGGCGTGATCGACGCCGCGACCTTCGGGGCCGGCGTCATCGTCTTTCTCCTCGCGCCGCTGATCGCGCGGCTGGTGCTGAACGTGCGCTCGCTCGCCGCGGGCCCCGTGCGTGACGACCTCGACGAGATCTGCTCGCGGCATGCCGTCCGGGTCCGGGACTTCCTGCTGTGGCAGACGAACGGGATCATGATCAACGCCGCCGTCATGGGGCTCATCGGTCCGCTGCGTTTCGTGCTGTTGACCGACGCCCTGGTTGAAACGATGTCACGCGAGCAGGTCCAGGCCGTGATGGCGCACGAGGTCGGGCATGTCCGGCGGCACCACCTGCCCTGGCTCGTGGCGAGCCTGATCGCGATGCTCATGGTGGGCGGCGGGCTGCTCGCGACGCCGGCGCTCGCGGCACACGCCGCGCCCGATCTCTTCTCGCCGGCCGCGTGGCGGTGGGTCGACCTTGCCGCCACCGGCGTGACGATCATTCTGTTGCTGCTGCTGTTCGGGTGGATCTCGCGTCGCTACGAACGCCAAGCCGACACGTTCGCGGTGCAGCACCTCAGCGGTCTGGGAGTCCCCCGTGCCCCGGGGACGCCCCCGCCGGTGGTGACGGCCGAGGCGGTGGCGGCCATGCGGTCCGCGCTCGACGGTGTGGCCCGCACCAACACGGTCGACCCGCGTCGGCGGAGCTGGCGGCACGGTTCCATCGCGTGGCGGCAGGCGTATCTCTCGACGCTGGTGGGCCGACCGGTCGATGGTCTTCCGATCGATCGCGTGATCCGGGCCATCAAGATCGCCTCGGCGCTCGTCATCGTCGCCGGCCTGCTCGCCGCGGCGTGGCCGGGACCCGCCGGCGACACGGCGTCGTCCCGCCCGCCGGCGACCTCCGCGGAGGACCCCCCGTGACCGCCGTGCCGTTCGTCAAGATGCACGGGCTCGGCAACGACTATCTCTTCATCGACGTCCGCGCCCGGGCGATCGACGATCCGCCCGAGCTCGCCCGGCGTATGTCCGACCGGAGACGGGGCGTCGGCGCGGACGGGATCATCCTGATCGCGCGCCCGGAGGACCCGGACGCGGCGGACCTCGCCATGCGGATCTTCAACGCCGACGGATCCGAGGCGGAGATGTGCGGCAACGGGATTCGATGTCTGGCCAAGTTTGCCTACGAACGCGGCCTCGCCGCTCACACGCCGATTCGCGTGGAGACCCCGGCCGGCGTGCTGGGTCTGGAGGTCGCGGTCGAGGCGAATCGGGTGCGGGAGGTCACGGTGGCGATGGGGCGACCACGGCTGGAGCCGGCGGAGGTTCCCGTCGCGCTCGCCGGGCCGGGGCCGATCGCGGATCGCGGGCTCGATGCCACGCTCCCGATCGACCCGGCGGCGGACTGGGCGGTGGCGTGCGGCCTGGAGCCGGTGTGGTCCGCGGTCGGAATGGGCAATCCGCACCTCGTGCTGTTCTGCCGCGCCCTCGGCGCGGTGCCGCTCGAGATCGTCGGCCCCGCCCTGGAACGCTGCCCGCTCTTCCCGCGACGCACGAACGTCCACTTCGTGGTCGTCGCGAACCGGCAACTCCTGTGGATGCGGACGTGGGAGCGGGGCAGCGGGGTGACGCACGCCTGCGGAACGGGAGCGTGCGCGGTCGCCGTCGTCGCGGCGTTGACGGGGCGAGCCGAGCGGGCGACCCGCGTGGAGCTGCCGGGGGGTGGCCTCGACATCGAATGGGACGACGCCGACGGCGTGCGTATGCGGGGACCGGCGGTCGAGGTCTTCGAAGGCGTCTGGGAAGGGGCGTGACGCCGGACACCGCCGCGGTCCGTCCTCCGTCACGTCATCCGTAGAGCGGCTCGCTCCGATCCGCGTCGAACATGACACGGACCGCCGGACGTGCGAGCACCACGATGGTGAAGACACCGAGCACCGTCCCGATCGGTATCGAGAGGCAGGTGATCGCCGCGACGACGACGCAGAACGTCCGGTGGGTGTGACGCAGAAGGAAGAACCCCGTGAGCAGGTGCATCGCGCCCGCCACGACGCTGATGAAGAGGGCCACGCCGCCGGCGATGCCCATGATCGTCCCGCCGAGCTGCATCTCCTGAACCTCGGCGGGCGTGGCGTTGCCGGACGCCATCACGGCGTCGGATTGCAGGGCCAGCCCCAGCATGATGTACACACCTCCGAAGCACATGCCGAAGAGGGCCAGCCCGCTCATGACGAAGTAGAGCACGGCGAGCACCTTGACGTGCTGCGCGTCGACCGGGCTCCGGCTGATCAGTCCGGGTTCCTGCGGCGGCGCCGGCGACGCTGGAGGTGTCGACGGGGGCGGGGGTGGGGGCGGGGGTGGGGGTGGAGAGGCGGGGGAGCTCATCCCGCGATCATACGGGCGAGCATGACCGCAGCCAGTCGGTATCGTGGTCGTCCGTGTTCGTCGTTCGCCAGGTCAACCCGGATGATCACCCCACGATCATCAAGTTCGCCCGGATGCAGCACTTCGCCAGCCTCCCCGCGGACGCGGAGGAGATCGCGCGGCAGATTGCCCAGTCCCGGGACAGCTTCGCGGGACGGGTGGCCGAGCCCTGCGCGCGGCGATTCATCTTCGTGCTCGAGGACACGGACACGGGCAGCATCATCGGGCTGTCCGCGCTCGACGCCTTCCTGTGCCGGCCGGACGAGCCGCTGACGTACTTGCGAATGGCGCGGAATGAGCTGTACAGCGACGAGCTGCAGGCCGGGCACGTGCACGTGACGCTCACCCTCGACCCCGACGTGGTGCCGACGACCGGGCTGAGCTGCCTGGTCATGGCGCCCGCCTACCGCGGTCACCCCCAACGGCTCGGCGCCATGCTCGGTCGTCTCGGGCTCCACTTCATCGCGCTCCACCGCAGCGAGTTTGCCGACCGGATCGTCGCCGAATTGCCGCCGCCGCCGACCCGTGATCCGCAGGAGTCGTTCTGGGAGTCGCTCGGACGCCGGTTCGTGAACCTGAGCCAGGCGGAGGCCGAGCGGTTCCACGCGCGTTCCCGCGAGTTCATGGCATCGCTCCTGCCGCCGGGGGAGATCTACGTCGCGTTGCTCGCCCCCGAGACCCGCAAGCGGATCGGCAAGGTCGCGGAGATGGCGGTGCCGGCCCGAACCATCCTCACCCGCGAGGGCTTCGCCTTTCAGGGTCGGATCGAGCCCTTCGGCGGCGGACCGGTGCTCGAGGCGGCGGTCAGCGAGATTGCGCTCATCGAGCGGACGCGACCGGCGACGCTCGGTGATCCGGCGCGGGAGCATCCGGTGGAGGGGTACGTCAGCCTCGATCGGGGCGGGACGTTCCGGGCGGTGCAGTGCCGGTACGCCGATCACGGAGAGTGCATTTCGATTCCGGGGGAGGCGGCGGGGCTCTTGGATGCGCAGGTGGGGGACACGGTGGGGGTGACGCGGAAGGAGTAAAACCGGCGTTGGAGGGGAGTTGGAATTGGAATGGGAATTGGAATGGGAGTGGGAGTGGGAATTGGAGGGGGAGGGGGAAATGGAATTGGACCCGGTGATCCGATGAGCATTGGAATTGCGAGTTGGAGCTTGGCGGTTAGTCTCCGATTGCGCGCTCCATTGCGCGGGCGGCGTCCAGAAGAATCCATGCGCTGAGCGGATCCGGCACGCCATTCAACGCCATGCAGTTGTGCAGCAGCGTCGCCGCGTAGTGCTGCGACTCCGGGTCCGGGTCGAGTGCGAACACATGCACTGCCCACGGGCGGTTCGTCGCGTTGTCGGGCTGCGTGTGCTGCTGGTGCCACTGACGTACGTCTTCGACCCGGCGGCGCCACGTTGGGTGTCCCGTCGTCTCGGCGAGCCACCAGAGGGCATGAAGGGCGGACAGCTCCGCGTCGGTCCAGACCTCGATCGCGCGGAACGCGTCGCGTGGCAGAATCGGGCCGTCCGCCGCACGGGTGACGAGGGCGTCGACGTCGACGGGTCGGTCCGTGCGGGCCCACCACAATGCGACCTCACCGGTCACGTCATCGGGCAGCGGCGTGTCGAGGGCGGGGCCGGATTCCCCCGCGACAACCCGCGCGAACGGGGTTGCCATCGCCCCGAGGATCGGCAACGCGGTGGCGTCGAGGCGGGGAACCGCGACCTGGCGGAGGTGGTCCCGCCACTGGGATGGCGTCCAGACGTGCACGCCCGTAGGTTCGCGTCCCCGAACGCGATCGACAAGCGACGCGGCGTGAGGAGGGCGTGGGAATCATCCGTTTTTTGCTGGGAATGACTCGGCCCGGTGGTAGGTTGATTGATGTCATGCGTTCTTCGACGACGCTTATCGGCGCGCACCTGCACGTTCGCCGCTGCGTTGCCTGTGGGTACGACGGAAGCTACCTCGGCGATCTTGCCGCCGACCACTGTTCCCAGTGCGGCTGCGATTTCCGCGCGCGGCCGCCCCGCAGCTACGCGGAGATGGAGGGCCTTGCCGGTCCCGGCGGGCACGCGTTCGCGACGCTCGACCGCTGCGACACGCGGGGCAATCTGCAACGCTGGCTCGTGTTCATCTTCTTCCTGCTGATCGGGCTCTTCGCGGTGCTCTCGCTCTTCGCCGCCGCCGTCCCCTGATCACCAGCCACCGGCTCGCATCGGTTAGGATGCCCGGCCCCCCCCGGAGCCATCCCATGACCGACTTGCTCACGCCAGTCACCGAGCGGATCGACGCCGAGTTCGACGCCTCCGTCGAGCGGCTGAAGGAGCTGCTTCGCATCCCGAGCATCAGCACCGATCCCGCGTACCGCGATCGGACGAAGGAGGCCGCGGAGTGGTGCGCCGGAGTGCTCACCGACATCGGCCTCGACGCGTCGGTGCGATCGACGACCGGGCACCCCATGGTCGTCGCCCACGATCCGGGCCCCGGACCGGACGCGCCGCACCTGCTGTACTACGCGCACTACGACGTGCAGCCGCCGGATCCGCTGGAGCTGTGGGAGCACGATCCCTTCGACCCGATCATCGCGGACTCACCGCACGGCGGCCGCATCGTCGCGCGAGGCGCGTGCGACGACAAGGGCCAGATGATGACGTTTCTCGAGGCATTCCGGCACTGGCGGGCCGTCCACGGCACGCTCCCGGTGCGCGTGACCGTGCTGCTGGAGGGCGAGGAGGAATCGGGCAGCCCGAGCCTCGAGCCGTTCCTCGAGGCACACCGCTCGGAGCTGGCCGCCGACGTGGCCGTCGTCACCGACACCGGCATGTGGAACATCGACACGCCGGCGATCACCTACATGCTACGCGGGCTCGTTTACACCGATGTCACGCTGCACGGCCCGACGCACGATCTCCACTCGGGCATGTACGGCGGCGCCGTGGTCAACCCGCTGAACGCGCTCGCGCGGATTCTCGGCGGCTTGCACGACGACGCCGGCGTGGTGCAGATCCCGGGGTTCTACGACGACGTGCGGGAGCTCTCGGCCGACGAACGCGAGCGGTGGCGCAACCTCGGGTTCGACGAAGCGGCGTTCCTCGCGAGCGCGGGTCTCGAGGTCGGGATGGGCGAGCAGGGGCGGTCGACGCTCGAACGCACCTGGTGCCGTCCGAGCTGCGACGTCAACGGCATGTGGGGTGGCTACACGGGCGAAGGTGCGAAGACCGTGATCGCGTCCGAAGCGCACGCGAAGATCAGCTGCCGGCTCGTGGCCGATCAGGATCCCCAGGCGATCTCCGCCGGCCTCGTCCGCTTCCTCGAGGACCGCACGCCGCCCGGTTGCCGCTGGACCTTCGAGCCGCACGGCTGCAACTCGGCGATCCGCGTTCCGACCGACTCGCCGTTCCTGGAGGCCGCGCGGGACGGACTGCGTCGGACGTTCGGCACGAACGCCGAGCTCATCGGCTGCGGTGGTTCGATCCCGGTCGTCGGGTCCTTCCAGTCCCTGCTGGGATTCGACTCGCTGCTCGTCGGCTTCGGGCTCGACGACGATCGCGTGCATTCGCCGAACGAGAAATTCGAGCTGCGTTGTTACCAGATGGGGATCCGCGCGCAGGCGGCGATGCTGGAGTCTTTCGCGAGCGTGAAGTCGCCGGTCGGCTCGTAGGGTCGAGCCCGGTCAGGTCGCTCGGGCCCCTCGGACTTCCCAGGATTCTCAGGCGGCGAGCGCCGGAGCGATCCCGTCCGGGACCACTTCGGCGATTTCGACGGCTTCGACCTCCTCGTCCCCCGCCGCCGCTTCCATTTCGGCGGCCTTCTCGCGACGCGCTTCCTTCGCGCGCTCGTGCTCACGCTCCATTGCCGCGATGCGTTCGGCCTGCTCGTGGCGGAGCCGTTGCACCTCCACACGCAGGGCGTGCCACCGAACGGAGCGGTCGAGCTCCGACCCGATGACCCGGAGCCAGCTCAGAACGAGCTTCCCCGCGACGAGCGCGATCAGCACGGCAGCGATCTCGGGCGTGAGCGACGGCATGTGGGACTCATCGGCGGTCGGACCCCTCCACTTGACGCCGGTCTGACGCGTCCGGCCCGGATGCCGGAAGGCGGTGCTACACTTGCCTGCATGTCGTCGTTGCCCCGCCGTTTGTTGCTCGCCGCGCTCGCGGCGTTCGCCCTGCTGGCGACGCCGGCGCTCGGGCAGCGCACCGACGTGGTGATCGAGGTCGAGCGGTTCGGCGCCGGCGATCACTACCGTCCGGGTGAGATGACGGGGGTTCTGATTGCTCTGACCCCCACCCCCGAGAGCGAGCTGGACACGGCGACCAACGCCTGGGTGCAGTGGGAGGTGGTCAACGCCGACGGCGACGTCGCTGAACGCGGCCGGCCGATCACGCTGACCAAGGGGCAGACGTCACGAGTGTGGCTGTACGCGCCGCTCGATCCGAACACACTCCCCGGCACCGCGTGGCCGGTGCGGGTGTTCGCCTACGAGGATGGCACCCGCGGACGCGAGCTGGGGGGACAGCGGATCGCGGCGCCGGGCAGTGGCCGCGTCGAGATCATCGAGGGGATGATCGGCGTCATTGGCCAGAGTCAGATGGGGCTCAACCAACTCCGTCTGGCCCGGCTGGGCGGTGGCGTCGCGCCGACCGCGCACGAGGACACGATGCTCGTGTGGGGTCTTCGCCCGCGCGACCTTCCCGACGGGTGGGAAGGGCTGCGTGGTCTGGAGGCGATCGCCTGGTCGGAGGAGCTTCCGCAGGATCTCTCGGCCCCGCAGGTCGCGGCGGTGCGGGAGTGGATCCGTCGGGGCGGACATCTCATCATCTCGTTGCCCGAAGACACGAACCCCTGGGGTCTGGGCGAGATCGGCCGCTCGCGGTTCGAAGATCTGCTGCCCACCCGGCGACCGCGCAAGGACGAGGACGTGCCGCTCGGCACCCTCATGCCCGTGCTCGCGAAGGCCCGCGCGGTGCGGTCGGACGCGAACTTCTCGGTCAGCCTGCACGTCTTCGGCGACGTCCGCGCCCCGGAGGCCCAGCCGGACAATCAATACGAGCCGCTCATCGCGCTCCCCGACGGACGCGTCATCGCCATCCAGCGGCTCTTCGGGCACGGCCGGATCACGCTCGTCGGCTTGGACCTCAGCAACCGCCGGCTCGGCGCGATTCCGCTGTCGAACGGCATGGTGGGGGGGCTGCCGCAAGCCGACCAGTTCTGGAACCGGATCCTCGGCCGCCGCGCCGACACGCCGACCGGTGGCGAGTTGGCGGAGATGGACACCGTCGAGCGTCTCACCCGCGCGAGCCCGAGCGAACACAATATCGGAGTCGGGAGCCTCTTCCGCCAGCGGATCAACATGTCGCAGCGGGCGGGCGCGGGGCTCATCATGGCGCTCCTGCTGTTCGGCCTGTACTGGTTGGTCGCGGGCCCGGGCGGGTTCTACGCGTTGCGGGCGTACAAGGCGGCGCACCACGCCTGGCTCGTGTTCGCCGGCGCGGCCGCGCTGTTCACGGCCCTCGCCTGGGCGGGCGTTAACCTGCTGCGGGAGAACGAGACGCGGATCGAGCACATCACCGTCCTCGATCGCATTGCCCGGCCCGCGGGCTCGGAGTGGAGCGATCGCGACCCGCAGCTGGAGCGGGCGGCAAGCTGGATGAGCGTGTACGTACCCGGCTACGGCCAGACCGAGATCACGATCGAACCCGTCGCCGATCTCGACCCCGTGCCGACCCCCCGCGACATGATCATGTCCTGGACGCCGCCGCTGGAGAGCATCCCGCGTTTCCCCAACGCCGACCGCTACGAGGTTGATGTTCGCAACCCGGCTGCCCTGGAGCTGCCGGCGCGATCGACCGCGACGCACCTCTACGCGCATTGGCTGGGAAGCGTCGACACCGACTGGGGCGGCCTGCTCTACGAATCGACCACCGACCCGATACGGGTCACCACCGATGCCCGAGGACGCGAGCAGATCGAAGGCACGCTGACCAGCCAGCTTCCCGGAACGCTGACCGACGTCAAGATCATCTGGGTCTGGAATCAACGCGTGCGGAGCGCGCGGTACGAGCTTGACGGCGAGGGGCGCGAGGAGCCGTGGGTGCGTGCGAACCAGTCGGGGGAGATGCTCAACGTCGGACGCATGTACGGCGGGGGACAGATCGTTCCCGGGGTCCCGTACCCGCTGCCGACCAACGGGCAGGCCGCGAATCTCAACCTGGCCGTGAACATCGATGAGAAGTACGTGAACGAGTTCGAGGGAACATCCAGCCTCGCCCCCACGCCCGGTGGTCAGCTTCCGACCGAGCAGTACCTGGAGATGCTCAGCCTCTACCAGCAGCTTCGGCCGCCGAAGTACATGCGTCCCCCGGGCCAGCCGAGCCCCGACACGATGATCGCGCGGCGGTACCTCGCCCGCGAGATCGATCTGTCCCATTGGTTCAACCGTCCGTGCCTGATCGTGATCGGGTACCTGCAGGACTCGGAGTGCCCGATCCCGATCGCGGTCAACGGGTCGGCCCCGCAGTCCAACGGCCTGACGATGGTCCGGTGGATCATGCCGCTCGGACTGGATCGCTCGATCGCCTTCGCGTCGACGGACGCCGGGACGGCCGGCGTCGCCGGCGACGCCGAGCGTGGCGGAACCGATCGATGACACCCACGCACCGAGGAGGTCTCCTGCCGCCATGCCCATGATCGAAACGATCAACCTCACCAAGAAGTACGGTGAGCTGGTTGCGCTCAACAACCTGAACCTGGGCATCGAGGAAGGTGACTGCTTCGGCTTCATCGGTCCCAACGGCGCCGGCAAGACGACGACGATCAAGATCCTCGCGACGTTGCTCAAACCCACGTGGGGGGAAGCGCGGATCGACGGGAAGGTCGTGGGCTACCAGAACCCGCAGATTCGCCCGATCATCGGCTACGTTCCCGACTTCATGGGTGCGTACGACGACATGGTCGTCAGCGAGTACCTCCAGTTCTTCGCCGCCTGTTACGACATTCACGGCCGGCAGCGGGACCAGGTCGTCCGGGACGTGCTCGAGCTCACCGATCTCTCGTACAAGGCCAACGCCGAGGTGAACGGTCTGAGCCGGGGCATGAGCCAGCGGCTGTCGATCGCGCGGGTGCTCCTGCACGACCCGAAGGTGCTCATGCTCGACGAGCCGGCCTCCGGTCTCGATCCCCGCGCCCGCATCGAGGTGCGGGAGCTGCTCAAGGAGCTGCGGCGGATGGGCAAGACCATTCTCATCAGCTCGCACATCCTGCACGAGCTGGCCGAGCTGTGTAACTCGGTGGGCATCATCGAGCAGGGGCAGCTCATCTTCTCCGGTTCGGTCAGCGAGATCATGGCCCGCGCGAGCATGGGCAAGGTCGTCCACGTCACCGTGGTGGACCGCGCCGAACAAGCGGCGCAGCTCCTCACCCAGGTCTCCGGCATCAACCAGGTGGACATCACGCATCACAACGGCGAGCCGCGGATCGACGTCACCATCGATCCCGACAGCGGACTGGAGGTGTCCGAGCTTCCCAGCCGCCTGATCGCGCAGGGCTTTCGGATCGTGACGCTCCAACAGGAGCAGGTGAACCTCGAGACCGCATTCATGCGGCTCACCAAGGGCCTGGTTTCGTGACCGCCGACCACGCGGATCGGGGGGCGGCATGAGGACGACCGTGCTCGTCGGCGATCAGCGGCGCCCGCCGGTGGCGGAGGTCTTCGATACGCTGCGCACGCGGCTGCGGGGTCTCGTCGAGATCGTGGCCGAGTTCGACGCCGACGACGATCCGCTCCCCGAGACGCTCACCCCCGACCTTGCGATCGCCGTGGGCGGGGACGGAACGTTGATCGCGCAAGCGCGTCGACTGCTCGATCGCCAGATTCCGATCGTGGGCGTCAACGTCGGCCGGCTCGGCTTCCTCGCCGAGTTCGATGTCCCGGGCCTCCTCCGTCACGCGCCAGCGATCTTCGCGGTCGATCCCCCGTGCCGGCGTCACCTGATGCTCGCGGCGACGGTCCGGGGGCCGGACGGCGGGGAGCGGGGCGGCGGCATCGCGATGAACGACTGCGTGATCACCGCCGGCCCGCCCTTCCGGATGATCGAGGGCCGAATGACGATCGACGGCGAGCCGGGCCCGATCCTGACGGGCGACGGCATGATCGTCGCCACCCCCGTCGGCTCGACGGCGTACAGCATCTCCGCCGGCGGCCCCATCGTTCACCCCGGCGTCGAGGCCATCGTCATCACCCCCCTCGCCGCGCACAGCCTCGCCTTCCGGCCGATCGTGCTGGGCGCCGAGTGCGTGCTCGAGTTCGAGGTCCTCCGCGCCAACGAAGGCACGACGCTCATCCACGACGGCCAGGTCGCCACCACCGTGCGCACCGGCGACCGCATCCACATCTGCCGCGACCGCCGAACCGCCTCCTTCGTCGCGAACCCCGACATGTCGTACTGGCGGACGATCCAGGACAAATTGCACTGGGCGGCGGCGCCGAAGTACCGGGCGACGGCGGAGGCGACACCGCCGGGCGTGGACGCGACGTAGCGGGGGGCGGGGCCGGGTCCGCGTCCGTGTCCGTGTCCGCGTCCGTGTCCGCGTCCGCGTCCGTGTCCGTGACCGCGTCCGTGTCCGTGTCCGTGTCCGCGTCCGTGTCCGCGTCCGCGTCCGTGCCCGCGTCCGCGACCGCGACCGTGTCCGTGTCCGTGTCCGTGTCCGTGTCCGTGTCCGCGAC
>JABDLI010000041.1 GCA_013003065.1 Phycisphaerales bacterium
CGCAGAGGACCGGCGGCGTCGTGCCGCCTCGGGCAGGTTGGGTCGAGCGGTTGCGCGACGTGGGGTGCTCTTCGTCCGCGCGTTGTTGGCCTACGCGCCGATCACGCGGCTGCCCGGCATCCTGCCGCTTGCCTCGCGAAGAGGACCCCTGCGCGCGAGACGCCGCGTCTTTGCGGCTCGCTTTCTCCGGGCCGGACGCGGGGGAATGACGGGCATCCTGCCCTTGGGCGGTGAACGTGCTTGCCGGACGCCGGGGACCGCGCTCTCACGCCACGTCCTGCGGCTCGACCCCAGTTGCCGGACGCCCCGCACCGCCATCCGGCGGGTGCAGGGACTGCGCAGAGGACCGGCGGCGTCGTGCCGCCTCGGGCAGGTTGGGTCGAGCAGTGGCGCGCCTCGGACTCTTCAGTTCTTCAGCTCGGGCGGTCGCGCGATTGGGGCTTCACCAACCGTTCGTAGTCCTCCGGTGTGTTCACGTTTGCCAGCTCTGCTCCGTCCGCGAGCGTCACAACCTCGACGCCGGCCTCCTCCAACGCGTCGAGCACCGTGCGCTCCCCGGCCTCGAGCCTTCGCCGAATGACGGGCAACGCCGCCGTGTCGATTCGCAGCGGCAACGGACGCGGTCGCGGCTCGTCCGCGACACGAAAGATCGTCGCCGCCGCGGGCGTGACCGTCAGCAGTCGCCGGAGCGTCGCGGACGTGACGTTCGGTGTGTCGCAGGGGCACACCAGGTACGCATCGGCGCGTCCGCACGCGAGCACTGCGGCGAGGCCGGCGAGCGGTCCGGCGTCATCGTGTTCGTCGGGGATCCGCGGGAGCTCGGGGACGCCGGTCGTGACGCCGGAGACGATCACCTCGTCGCACACCGACTGGAGCGTTGTCGCGACCCGGTCGATCATCGTGCCGCCGCCGGGCCAGGCGAGCGTGGCCTTCTCGCGTCCCATCCGCCGGCTCCGGCCGCCGGCGAGGATCACGCCGACGATCGTGCTCATGGGGCGGTGGGCGCGGGCTCGGCCCGCGCGGGCTCGACCTCGATCGTCTCGCCGGGGGTGAGCGTGCCGGGGGTGAGCACCCGTGCGTAGAAGCCGCAGCGGCCGACGATGACGGTCTTGAGCTCCGGGTCGATCGCGTCCAGGACGTAACACGGCTTCCTGCGTTTCGTCAGCTCCAGCTCGACCCCGCCCGAGAGGCGGAGTCGGTCGCCGACGTCGAGGCGATCGACGTCCAGCCCCCGCACCGTGACGTTCTCGCCGGTCGAACCGGGCTCGAGCGGGAAGCCCTCGCGGCAGAGATCTTCGAGATCCTCGACGTCGATGAGGCTCACCGCCTGAAGCGGCGTGTTGTGCTTGTCGTGATCGTGGGCGTCGCCGTCGAGACCGGCCGGTGTGACCGCCACCCGGTCGACGCCCCGTTTGGGGATGCCGCCGGCGGAGACGTTGACGGAGAGCACCTGGGGAAGCCGCATACCCTTCATTCTACGGACCACCCGCCCGGGCGGCCGAAGAGACGGCTGAGGACATCCCATCCCACGCGTCATCTCCAACATCTCGCCCGCCCCCGTGCCCATCGGCGTCGCCGTTCTCACGCTCGCGCTCGGGTTCGGAGGGGGCCGGGGCGCCCGGGCCCAGATCCCACCGGTCTTGACCGAACCGCTCACCGAGGTCGACCCGGCGGAGTCGCTCGAGGCGGGCGTGGCCGACGTCGATCCGCTCGCGCGCGGGCTTCGGCTCTTGCAGCGTGACTTGCAGACCCCGAGCGGATTCGACCGCGTCTTCCGCGTGCCGACCCGCGACGACCTCCTGATGCGGGTCAACGGTGGTCTGTACGCGGTCTTCCCCCAATCGGTCTACGCCCAAACCCGGGTGGGCCCGATCCCGGTCGTTCCCGACAACACGATCTTCTACATCGGCGCCGAGAGCCTGCCGGTCACGCCGAGCGCGTTGCGATCGATCACCGCGTCAGCGGCCACGCGTCTGATCAACCCGAAGCTGGATTTGAAGGAGGAGCGGCGGGAGCAGGTGCTCACGGCCGACGGCCAGTCGCCGCTCGCGACGCCCCAGCCCGTGATGACGCGGGCGCCGCTCGCGTCGGCCGCGGCGGGCGTGGAGCCGCCCGCGGCAACGCCGTCTCCGGTCCGGGCCGGCGTCATCATGAGCGACACGCATTACCGGGCGGTGCGTCTGAAGACGCTCATGCGTCGCGCCGCCCGTGCCGCACTGGCCGATCAGGCCGATCAGGCCGCGCGTGGCCCGTCGTCGTCGCCGTCGAAGTAGCCGAGGCAGTTGAGCTCGCGGGCGAGGTCGTCGATGCGGCGGCTCATGTCCGCGAGCGCGTCGAAGACCTGTTCCGCCGAACCCGGCAGGGCCGAGAGATCGAAGCTCGGATCACGGGAGCTCCCGGAACTCGGCGTCGGCGTCAGATCGGTCGGAAACGGAATGGGATCAGCGACGGTGTTCTCGTCGCGGTACTCGAGATTGCCGTACGGCATCGTCCTTCCCTCCACGGCCGGGCTCGGGTGCGGCGCCGGCGTCATTCATTCCCCACGCGACCATCGGCCGGAATCCGGCCCCGCATGCGTGTCCGGTCGACGGGCGGGGACGACGGCGTCCGCCCAGTCAGCGCAGAAGGAAGACTCCACCCAGCTTGCACGGGCTCTCGGACGCAGGCCGGACACCGGCTGAGACGCACCGATGGCGCACAACGGCGGTTCGTACCGGACGTTCGGTGTCGCTCAGATTCGGATGGGAGCCGGCGCCGCGTTCAGGTTCGTGACCGGGGCATCGGTGAAGAGCGTGCCGTCGGCGTCGAACTCGAGCTTGGCCTTGGTGAGCCGCCGGTAGGCGAATCCCACGATGAACAGGATCAGCAGCATCGTCCCGCCGAAGACGGGGCCGGCGTACACCAGCCGCTGGTCATCGATGGTGCCGGGATTCGCGCTGCTGTAGCAGAGACGGCCGTCCTCCCGACGCTCGCCCTGCACGATCGCCCAGGCGGTGTCCGTCCGCTTCTTGAGCTGACGACGCGACTCCGCCGCGACCGTGGTGGCGAGGATGTCGAGGAACAGACGCATCTCCCCCTCGTCCTGCCCGGTCATGGTCAGCGTGATCAGATGCGGCTCGGTGGTGTCGACGCCAAGATCTTCGTCAAGCCGCTCGCGGAGCAGAGCCAGGCTCGACGCCCCGTCGAAACGGCGTTCCTGCATCCGGCTGGCGAGGGTGTTCTGGAAGTTCTTGTCACGCAGGACCGCCACGTGCCACGCCTGCCACTTGCGCGCCGCCTCGTCGGAGAGTGCGCCACGCTGATTGGACTTGGCCTTGAGCGTGACCGACGCGCTGACGGTCGTCGGAGCCACTTCGTTGGCGACGTACCACGCCACCGCGGCCGAGACCATCAGCAGCACGACGATCCACGCCGTCGTGGCAATGGCTCGGGGCCGCGCCCAACGACGCATCATCTTCTTTTCTTGCGTCGCGAGCGTCGAGCGTTTCTCGCTCAGCTCGTGCCGCAGCTTCTCGAGCCGCCGGGTCTGCTCGACGTGCTCTTCCCGCGCCCGCAGCATCCGCTGCTCCTGCCCGAGCGGATCGCGGGTTGTCACCGCTTTCTCGCGACGCAGCCGCCGCACGAGCTTGAGCCGCCGGTTGCGGCGGTGCAGATGCTCGGCCACCTCGGCCAGCCGCTGGGCCTTTGTCCGCAGTTCGATCATGGCCGAGTCGGCGCCGGCCCCTCCATCCGGCGCCGGTGACTCGGCCAATTTCTGTTCGAGCGTCTCGATGCGGGCGGCCAGCTCGGCTTCCCGCTGCGCGGCGGCCTGCTTGACCTTGGCCCGCACCGCGTCGGTCTCGCCCCGAGCGGCGATCAGCTCCGCGTTCAGAGCGGCAAGCTGCTGCTGAAGCGCAGCGTGCGCCGGCGAGTCCGAGCCCTCCCCCTTCGGCTCGGACCCACCTGAGTGACGCAGCTGCTCGATCGTGTCCTGGTGTCCCGCCAGCTCGGCCCGCAGACGCTCCTGCTCGGCGTCGCGATCGCTGAGCTCCTGCTGGACGCGGGCAAGCTCCGCCCGGGCGTCGTCACGCTCCTGCTCGACTTCCTGGGCCAGATCCAGCCCGTCGTGTTCGAGACGCGCGGTGCGTTCATTGGCCTCGGCCAGGTGACGCTCGAGCTCGGCGCACCGTTGCGTGAGCGTGTCGATCCGGCCGGCGCCATCGTGGAGCCGGTCCTGATCCTGGGCGATGAGGGTCTCGCGTTCGGCGACGTCACGTTCGCGTTGCTCGATGGCGGCGAGACGCTCGTTCTCGTGACGCTCGCGGTCGGACCGCTCCCGCATCCACGTGTCGCGGTCTTCTTCGAAGTCGCGTTGGGCGTTCGAGAGGTTGCGTTCGATCGTGGCCAGATCGTCTTCGCGGGAGTCGAGCATCGACTCGCGTTCGGTGACCGCGTGCTCGCGGGTGTCGATCGACGCGAGGTTCTCGTTGCACAGGTTCTGGTAGTCCCCACGCTCTTCGACGAAGGACGCCCGCTGCGCGTCGAACTCGGCCCGCTGCTGCTCGAGCTGCTGACGCTCCTCGTCGATCCGGGCGCGGTCGGCGTCGAGCGTCAGGTGATCCTGCGCGAACGTCGCCTGCAGATCGGCAAGGGCGTTCCGCTCCTGCTCGAGCGTCGCCCGCATCGTCTCCAGCTCACCCCGCTGGTCGCTCGTGCTCGCGTGGTACGCGTCGATCTCCGCGGCGAGCTGATCCCGTTGCGTCGAGATCGCCGCACGCTCCTCTGCGAGCGTGGCCTGCTGCTGACGCAGATCGGCATCGAGCTCGGCCAGCCCCCGCTCCCGCTCCTCGAGGGCGAGGCTCTGGGCGTCGTGCTCTTCCTGGATCCGCTGGAGCTGCTCGAGCTGCACCCCGACCGTCGAGAGGATCGACCGGACCTGCGAAGAGGTGCCCGTCGCCTCGGAGCGATCCGCATCCTGCGACTCTCCGGCGTGGGGTTCGGGTTGGGGGGCGTCGGGGTTCTGCATATCGCAAGGCGCTCCGGGACTTCACGCCCATCGGTTGCGCGTGCGTCATGATCAAGCCGACCTCGCTGGCGCACTGCATCTTTCCCCGGAGTCCGGCGTTACAGCCGGCGCGGTCTCCCCCGGCCACGTGCGGGCCGAGTCCGAAAACGCCGCCGCCGGCCGGCGATGGTCGCTACCATTCCGACCCGTGACCGTTGCCACGCTCCCGAATTCGCCCGTTCGCACCGACCCCGCACTCGCGGGGATCACCGATCGCGTCGAGCGAGGACAGCGTTTGTCCGCGGCGGACGGCCGGACGCTCTACGCCACGGCCGATATCCACACGGTTTGCCGGCTGGCCGACCGCGTCCGCCGGCGGCTGCATGCCGACGTGGCCTACTACAACGTCAACCGGCACATCAACTACTCGAACGTCTGCGCACTCTCGTGCACGTTCTGCGCTTTCCACCGGAAGAAGGGGGCAGACGGCGCGTACGAGATGTCGATCGACGAGGTGCGGGCCGAGGCGGTGGCCGCCGAGGCGGCGGGAGCGACCGAACTGCACATCGTCGGCGGCCTGCACCCCTGGCTTCCGTTCGACTATTACCTGGACATGATGCGGGCCATCCGGACCGCCGCCCCGTCGCTTCACATCAAGGCCTTCACCGCCGTCGAGCTCGTTCACCTCGCCCGCATCGCCAAACGCGGGCGGGATGGGTACGAGGGCATCAAGTCGGTGCTCCGAGATCTGCGGGACGCCGGGCTCGGCTCGCTGCCCGGGGGCGGCGCGGAGGTCTTCGACGACCGCGTCCACGACACCGCGTTCAAGGGCAAGATCCGCGCGGGCCAGTGGCTCGACGTCCACCGCGCGGCGCACGAGCTTGGCATCAACTCCAACGCGACCATGCTCTACGGTCACGTCGAGGAGCGAGCCGACCGCATTCAGCACCTGATGATGCTCCGCGAGCAGCAGGATCGGACGCTCGCGGCCTGGGCCCACGACACGGGCGTGCCGGTCTGCGACGCGGAGCGGCACGACGGGACGACGGGACCTGCGGTCGTCCTCACGGGTCCTGGTGCCGGTCCCGCGTGGCTGCCGACGCCGCAGACCTGCAACACCGGCTACTTCCAGACAATCATCCCGCTGCCCTTCTTCCCGAACGACAGCGCGCTCGAGCATCTGCCCGGACCGACGGGGCTCGAGAATCTGCGAACGCTCGCCATCGCCCGGCTCATGCTCGACAACTTCCCCCATGTGAAGGCGTTCTGGATCATGCAGTCGCTGGAGATGGCGCAGTTCATGCTCCAGAACGGCGCCGACGACATCGACGGCACGGTCGTCTGGTACGACATCACGAAGCTCGACGGTCCAACGACCCATCAGGAGACGACGGTCTTCGACCTCCAGCGGGTCATCCGCGAGGCGGGGTTCGTGCCGGTCGAGCGCGACACGCTGTACCGGCCCGTCGATCGCAGCGGGACCTGACTACCGGCCGATGTCCTCGGCCCACAGATCCGGCTGCTCATTCTGAAGCCGCCGCATCAACGCGACGCACCGCGGGTCGTCACGCACGGTGAGCGCGACCCCCTGCTCGACCAGGTACGTCTCGGCGCCGACGAACGTCTCGTGCTCGCCGATCACGACGCGGGGGATGCGGAAGAGCACCACCGCACCCGAGCAGAGCGGGCACGGGCTCAGGGTCGAGACGAGCGTCAGAGCATGCCAGTCGCGGCGTCGACCGGCGTTGCGGATGCAGGTGATCTCGGCGTGGGCGGTGGGATCGTCGTCCTGGACCCGCCGGTTGTGACCGCGAGCGACGATGACGCCATCGTCGTCCATCAGCACGGCGCCGATCGGTATGCCGCCGGCCGACCACCCCCGTTCGGCTTCGCGAATCGCGGCGTCGAGCGCGGCGTCGAGGCGGGCGTCGAGATCGGCACCGAGCGGGGCGTCGCGCGGTGTATGGAGGCTATCATCACCCACGGACACCACGCTCCTTTCGCATCCACGCCCGCGACGCTCCCTCCGGCACGCACGACACGCCTGGTACGCGTACGGCATGGTACGGCCGCGGCTGACGGAGAGAGTCCCATGACGCCACCCACCGGGACCCGGTCCACGCCTCCCCCCATGCAAGCCGTTGACCTGACCGGCAACGACCGCATCCCGATCCTGATGGAGACGGTGGCGGCGCTCAGCCGCGCCCGAACCCCGCAACAGGTGCTCGGCGAGTTCTCGGCCGGGATCGAGAAGCTCGAGGGTCGCGACGGCTACGTGTCGCTCTCGACCCGCGGTCTGGAGCCCGGCTCGTACCGCATCACGCGGCTCATCCGCGATGACGACATGGCAACCGGCATGACCGCCACCGACACCTGGTCGAAGGGACCGGAGCTGCCGATCCATCGGGGCGGTTTCTTCGGCAGCATCGTCGAACAGGGCCGTCCGCAGGTCATCCGTGATCTCAAGCTCACCGACGACCCGATCGTCGGCGATCAGCTCGCGGCCTTCGGTTCGCTCATGGCCGTCCCCCTCTTCGACGACGGCAAGCCGCTGAACTGGGCCGTGGTCTTGCGTCGCGATCCCGCCGGCTTCAACGCCGACGACCTGGAGGATCTCATCCTCCGCGGCAATCTGATCGGCACTGCCATCCGCAACGTCCTCGCCAACCAGCAGCTTCGCGACGCGAAGGAGCAGATCGACCGGGAGGTGCATCAGATCGCGCGTATCCAACGCGCGCTGCTGCCGGCAAAGATGCCGGCGATCCCCGGCCTCGCCCTCGGCGCGAGCTACGAGACCTTCGACACCGCCGGCGGCGACCTCTACGACTTCGTGCCCCTGCGTCGGCTGACTCCCGACGGCCCCGCCGACCCCCGTGGACCGTGGATGATCCATATCGCCGACGCGGCCGGACACGGACCGGCGGCCGCGACCGTCGTGGCCATGCTGAACGCGATCCTCTCCGCGTCACCGGCCGAGCTGGACGAGCCGGGCGACCTGCTCCGGTTCGCCAACCGGCACCTGTACGCGAAGCGGCTCGACGGCACGTTCGTGACCGCGATCCTCGCCCGGTACGACCCGGTGTCACGCTGGCTGACCTACGCCCGGGCCGGGCACCCGCCGGCGTTGCTCATGACCCCCGATCCCGACGGGGCGCGGCTCGAACGGCTCGAGGAGGCCGGCGGCCTCCCGCTCGGGATCGAAGCCGACGTCCACTACGACGAGCAGACCGTCGAGATGAAACCCGGTCAGACGCTGGTGCTGTACACCGATGGCGTCACCGAAGCGATGTCGCCCACGGGGGCGCAGTTCGAGGTCGGCGGGATCGAGCGTTCCCTCAACGAGTGTTCGGGCGAGCCCGATTGCGTCATCGGACACGTGGGTCAGGCGCTTCGCGCCCACGAAGCGGGTCGCCGTCCGGCCGACGATCAGACGGTGCTCGTGCTCAAAGTGCTTTAGGTCCTGTCCTGGCCGGCCGCGAGCGTGGCCACGGTGTCACGCAGCCCCTCCTCGAGCGGAACGAGCGGCGTGTAGCCGAGAAGCTCGTGCGCGCGACTGAGATCCGCAAGGCTGTTCTGCACTTCGCCCCGACGCGGCGGCGCGTGCTCGCACCGGAGCGGCACCCCGAGAAGCGCAGCGATCCGCCCGGCCAGGTCGAGCACGGAGATGCTGACGCCGCACGCCACGTTGACGACGGCGCCGGCGAGCGGGCGTTCCGCGGTGGCTGCGAGCAGGTTCGCATGAACGGCGTTCGCAACGGGGGTGAAGTCGCGGGTCTGCGTCCCGTCGCCGAATATCCGCACCGCGCCGCCCTGACGCAACGTCGACGTGAACACCGGCACCACCGCGGCGTACGCGGAGTCGGCGGGTTGCCGGGGACCGAAGATGTTGAAGTAGCGAAGGCTGACCGTGTCGCAGTCGTAGCAGTGCGCGTACGCCCGCAGCAGGTGTTCGCCCGCGACCTTCGCCGCCGCGTAGGGCGAACGCGTGTCGGGCGGCATCGTCTCGACGCGGGGCATCCCCGGCTGGTCGCCGTACGCGCTGCTCGACGCGGAGTAGACGACGCGACGCGTTCCCGCCCGCCGCGCGGCTTCCAAGACGGCGAGCGTGCCCATCGCGTTGATCTGGAAATACGGCACCGGCTCGTCGAGGCTCCGCGGCACCGAGGCGATGGCGGCCAGGTGAAACACGATCTCCGCCCCGCCGACCGCATCGTCGAGGGCCGCGTCGTCGAGGATCGACCCCTCGACGAAACGCACGCGCGACGCTCCCGCCGCGAGGTTCTCGCGGCGCCCCGCCGACAGATCGTCGATCACCGTCACGTCGGCGTCGAGCGCGAGCAGCCGATCGCAGAGGTGCGACCCGATGAAGCCGGCTCCGCCGGTCACGCACACCCGCGTCCCGCGAAGCCGCCCGCCGTACGCGTCATACGCCCGGCCCGCCGAATCCGCGTCACTCATCCCCGGCCGCGCCGCGGACCGGCTGTCCGGCTCGCATCGTCTCCGGCACGTAGTACGGCGGCGGCTCGTCGACTTCGTACCGCCACACCCGCACGTCCTGAACCATGTACCCCTTGAGGAGGTTCTGCTTGAACGTGAGGGTGAGCAGCTCGGGATCGCCCATGTCGTTGCGGCGGATGACGTCCACCTCGGCATCGACCGTGCGAATGCGGACATTCGTGACGTGGTACGCATCCTGGCTGGCATCCCGCATGGGGGAGCCGCCGCCGAGCTTGTCCATCACCTTGTCGTAGACGAGCCCCCGCGTGCCGGGAGGCAGGTTGAACACGAGCGCGCCCTCGCCACCGTCCATCTCCCACACGTACCAGAGCGCCTCGCCCATGAGATCGGGGATCGGGTGCATCGTCGGGTTGTCAACGCTCACCGCGCCCTCGATGGGCGGATACGTCGCCCACGGCGTGCATCCGATCAGCGCGACGCCGAGGGTGGCGATCGCGAGGAGAGGGAGAAGCTGACGGGAGTGCGTGGTCGCGCGCATGGGGGGCCTCCGTTCCGCGTTGGGGGGAGTGTAGCAGGGGGCGGGCACCGACGCGGACGCCGACGGCCGAAGCGTCCATCACCAAGGGAGGAGAGAACCACGCCGCCGCGAGCCGGTCGTCACCCACGAACTGGTGCCACGGACAGCGAAGCGTCCGTGCCGTGCGTCGTCCGTCGCGCGGGGGAGTCAGATTCCCCACCGCGATGG
>JABDLI010000088.1 GCA_013003065.1 Phycisphaerales bacterium
CGGCACGGACAGCGAAGCGTCCGTGCCGTGCGTCATCCGCCACGCGGGGGAGTCAGGTGCCCCATCACGTGGGTCTCGTCAAATACCCCTGCGGGATGGACGCTGACGGCACGGACGCTTCGCTGTCCGTGGCACCATCGAGATGGACGCCGCAGAACGGTCACGGATCCGGAACGTCCCAAACAAAGACCGGCGGCCCAAGCCAAGGCTCGGGCCGCCGGAGAAGCAGCTCGCGGAGAATGTGTGCCGGTGGCTCAGTCGAACGCCATCGTCATCATCATGGGCTTGTCCGCCGCTTCCAGCTCGAGGTTGGTCTCGATGCGGAAGTTGGACTGGGTGCGGTGTCGCTCGGCGAAGAAGAAGTCGAGGTTATAGGTCTTTCCATCCTCGAGTCCCATGCGGTCGAGATCCACGAACTGCTCGCGGGCGGAGTGGACGCCGCCGAGGTCGATGGCGAGCTTGCCGTCGATGTACACCCACACGTCGTCGTCGCCCACGAAGCGGAAGACCTGGTCGGCGGCGTCGTCGTACGTGAAGGTGGTGTGCAGCTCGAAGGTGAAGTGGAAGTTCCGGTCGGGATGGCCACCGGGGTTGCCGAACAGCTCGTCCTCGATCGGGAAGAAGCCGCCGCGGTCCGCGTAGGTCGGGTCATCCTTGTCGTCGAAGACGTAGGTGCCGTCGTCCTGGCGGTGGAACTCGAGCGTCAGCGGCTTGGAGAGGTTCACGCCGGGCGTGTCGCGGAACCACTGGTTGAAGCTCGCGGCCGAGTCCACGCCACCGTCCGAGGAGACGCCGAGCGTGCCACCGTCGTCGTCGGCGTCCGGGTTCGCTTCGAGCGTCCAGCCGGACGGGTAGGGCGAGCCGTCCGCCGAGAGCGTCGTCGACGGCACGAACATCAGGGCCGTGTCGGGCGATTTTCCGCCTTTGGCCAGCACGCCCTCGCCGTCCTCCGTGCCCACAAAGTGACCGTCGAGCACGATCGTGAACTCCTGGTCCTCGAATCCGTCGGTCACGTCCCACTTGATGCCGAAGAAGCCCGTCGATCCGTCGACGCCGAACTCGTACCCGGGCGTGGTGCCGGGGAGGACGACGTGGCTCTCGTCGAGCAGCAGGTTCCAGTGGCTGAGGTCCTTCCCGGCGCCCGTTTCTCGGACCCGGTACGTCCAGGAGCTGCTGCCATCGGGGTTGAACGTCACGTCGACGAGCGTGACCTCGAAGGCGTCCTTGCCCTTGCTGTCCTTGAGGATGGCGCTCGTGGTGAACGAGTCGGCACTCGCCGGCGCGTACCGGCTGTTGTAGAGATGCGGGGCGATGGCCCGCCCCTTCGAGTCGCGGAACTGACCGGTCACCTTGCGGGTTTTGCCCGCGTAGACGGGCTTGCCGTCCGCGCCGAGCTGGATGTCGACCGTACCCGCGTAGTGTCCGAACCCGGCGTCGGGCTTGCGTTCGAAGTCGGGGTGCCCGCTCATGTGGGTCCGCTCGTGGAAGTCTCGGACGACACCCGTCAGCTTCACCGAGTCAGGCGGCAGGCCATCGTCGGCCGCAGCCTGGCGGTACGCGGTGAGAAGAACGACGCTCGAGAGCAGGCCGGCGTCGATGTTGTACTGGCGGGTCAAATTCATGCAGGGCTCCTTGGGGCGAGATCGCGAACGAATTCACCGTACGATTGCCTCCTCGCTCTCCGGGTGGAGGCCCCAATGTTTGCGGGCGTCCGCCCGGGTCTGGCCCGCTCGGGCAAATCTGGATGACTGGTGAATTGCGTGTGAACCCCTGCGGGTCGTGCGGCCTGCGGTATCTTGCGGTTGAAGCCCCTCGTTGGACGAAGTCCACACACAGGGGACGGGTGAACCTGCGAGCCAAGGACCAGGAGCGCGAGAGACGACATGGATGCGTTTCGAATCGAGGGTGGAGCCCGGCTGTCCGGCCGGATTGCCGTTGACGGATCGAAGAATGCAAGCCTGCCGCTCATGGCGGCGGCGTTGCTTGCGGACGAGCCGCTCGTCCTGACCCGCGTCCCCGAGCTCTCCGACGTCGCCAACATGGAGCGGCTGCTCGAGGAGCTCGGCTGCCGCTGCGAGCGGCGGCCGGCGGGTTTGACGCTGACCAACGTGGATCGGTCGCTCAGCCATGCTCGCTACGAGGTCGTGCGGACGATGCGGGCGAGCATCTGCGTGCTCGGACCGCTCCTGGCCCGACGCAAGCACGCTCGGGTGTCGATGCCCGGGGGCTGCGCGTTCGGAGCCAGACCGGTCGACCTGCACCTCCGGGGGCTGGAGGCGTTGGGGGCGCGGATCGAGCTGGAAGGCGGCGACATCGTGGCCACCGCGGATCGGCTGAAGGGCACCACGATCTTCCTCGGAGGGCCGTTCGGCTCGACGGTGCTCGGAACCGCCAACGTTCTCAGCGCTGCCACGCTGGCCGAAGGCACGACGGTCATCGAGTCCGCGGCGTGCGAGCCGGAGATCGTCGACCTCGCCCGCATGCTCACCGCCATGGGCGCGAAGATCAGCGGCGCCGGATCGCCCCGGATCACCGTCGAGGGCGTCGAGCAGCTCGGCGGAGCGCAGCACGCGATCATCCCGGATCGGATCGTCGCCGGCACGTACGCCATCGCGGCCGCCATGACGAACGGCGACCTGGTGATGGACGACTTTCCCTACGACGCGTTGCTGGCCGTCGTAGACCGCCTGGCCATCGTCGGCGTGCACGTCGAACGCACGGACGAGACCGAAGATCCTCTGTCCTGCACCGTCCGCATCTCCTGCGATCGCCGTCTGAACCCCGCGATCCTCACGACCCAACCCTATCCCGGCGTTCCGACCGACCTGCAGGCACAGATGATGGCGTTGCTGTGTCTCGCCGACGGCAACAGCATCATCACCGAGAAGATCTACCCCGAGCGGTTCATGCACGTCGCCGAGCTCACCCGCATGGGCGCGCAGCTCTTCCGCCAGGGGCCGACGGTCGTCGTGCAAGGTGTCCCGCGTCTCGTCGGAGCGCCGGTGATGGCGAGCGACCTCCGCGCATCGGCCAGCCTCGTCCTGGCCGGTCTCGCCGCCCAGGGCGAGACGACGGTCAGCCGCGTCTACCACCTCGACCGCGGCTACGTGCGTATGGAGCAGGTCCTCGCCGCCCTCGGGGCGAAGATCGAGCGGTTCAACCCGGACCGCACCGGCGAGGAGAGCGTCGGACGTGAGATCGAGCCGGCGGTGCCGCCGCTGGTCGAGGTGATGCCGGCGTCGCGGCCGGCGGCGCGGGTGGTGTAGTTCTCTGTTTTTCGGGTCCAGGGCCAGAACACGCCGGTGGCGTCCGGACGACCTGCGCCTTCACGGGCGGCGTCCTGCCGCCCTCGGAGTTCCAATTCACGATTCCCCGGGTCCCCACTCTCCGGGTCCAACTCCACTTCCCCCTCCCATTCCCATTCCCATTCCCATTCCAAATCCAATTCTCCCCCAGTCGCGCAAACACGCCGGTGACGTCCGGACGCCCTGTGCTTTCACGGGCGGCGTCCTGCCGCCCTCGGCCTGAGTTGGTCGCACGCTGAACGCTGCGTCGTCCGGCGCGCAACCGACCCACGCTCGATCCGCCGCATCCTGCGGCGAGGCACAGGACGGCGTGGCGCCCAAATACACCGCCCGCATCCTGCGGGCTGGCGTCTGGATGGTTCAGCGTGGGTTCGGACTGTTTTTCGCACCGCCTCCG
>JABDLI010000105.1 GCA_013003065.1 Phycisphaerales bacterium
GGGTGGCAACGCCGGAGCCCCCGCCGCCCCGCGTCCCGCCGTGCGAGCGGCCCAACCCGCGACCGCCGCCGCCGCTGCCGCCGTGGCCGGAACCGCCACGCAGCGTCGCGATATCGAGGCGGCCGAACGGGCCGGCGCCGACCGCGGCGGCGCCGCTCCCAAACGCCGCCCGGCTCGCGCCGCCCCCACCGTCGGTCGCAACGAGCCGTGCCCGTGCGGATCGGGGAAGAAGTTCAAGCAGTGTTGTGGGCGGCGGGGGTAGGGATGCCTTGAGCCTTCGCGGGCGGGGTCGAACCTGACGGTGAGGTCCGGGTCCGCGGCCGGGTCCGGGTCCGGGTCCGCGTCCGTGTCCGGGTCCGTGTCCGGGTCCGCGTCCGTGTCCGGGTCCGCGTCCGGGTCCGTGTCCGGGTCCGGGGCCGCGTCCGTGCCCGCGTCCGTGCCCGCGTCCGTGTCCGGGTCCGCGTTCGCGTTCGCGTCCGTTGCTACTTCCCCGTCCCTCGCCCGATCGCCCACACCCCGAACGCCAGCACCGGCACCGCCAGCAGCATCGCCCGGTGATGGATGAACCCCAGCTCGTACAGTGGCGCCAAGCCCAGCACGATCAGACCGAATCCGGCGATCGTGTTCGCACCAGCCCGCAGCGGACGCCACGGGCCCACGAACAGCAGGACGTACGCCGGGAACGCCAGGCCGTAGAACACCAGAAACCGCAGGTAGGTGTCGTCGCCGGCGGTCGCGGCGTCGGTGACGAGCTGCGTGAGGGGGAGCGCGGCCAGCGCAAGAAGCGGGCTCAGCAGCACGAGCGTTCTCATCGCGAGCGGCCGGTCGGCCGTTGCGATTCGCACCTCACGCAGGTGCGCGCCGACCGTGAACCCCATCTGGGCGAACAGATGAGCGAGCGCAAGAGCCGGCAACCGCTCGTGACCGCTGAACCAGACGAAGATCGTCATCACGATCATCACCGCGAACGCGCCGCCGAAGATGCCGAAGGCGTGGCGTGACGGTGATTCCTGGACCATTCGGTGGAACGTGAGGTCGAGGTACGGGCACAGGAGGAACCCGACGAGGATGATCGGCGTCACCCACGCCAGCTCCGATGCGGCGCGGAGCGACGAGAGGCCGGCGACGTCGCCGCCCATCAGGGCGAAGGCGATCAGCGAGACGGCGTAGACCACCGCGGCAAGCGTCAGCCAGATCCGTGACCCGCCCAGGCTCGCCACGAGCCCCACGGCGAACAACGCGACCGGGACGACCTGGGCGGCCGCCGGGAAATCGACGCTCCACCCCGCCCGCCCGTCCATCAGCCACCCGGCGAAGAAGAGCTGGAAGGCGATGGCGACCAGCGAGAAGACCACCATCGCCGGCCGGTGGGCGTGGACCAGGGCCCGGCTGCGGGCCGCCGTCGCCAGCACGTACCCGAAACCGGCACACCCGACGATGTTGGGAATGGCAAAGACGACGAAGCCGGCGAGCCCGTACCGCTCCATCATCACGACGGGCAGGTACATGCCGATGCACCACGTCCAACTGCACGCGCCAAAGAGGCCCCACGCCAGCGTTTTCACCGCCCGGTCCCCGTGTCAGTCGATCACTGCTCGGCGCGTTGCCGGGCTCGGTTCCGCGCGTGCGTCTTGGGCGTGCAGTGGAACGTAATCGAGCACCGGCCGACCCGACGCTCGCGACCCTTCTTGGCCACCTGCTGCCGGATCTCCAGCTCGAGGTCGATGTTGAACTCGCCCCCGTCCGCGATCTTCGGCGCCACCTCTTCGTTGTTCACGATGTGATAGACGGCGGGTCCGAGGCACGGACGCAGAAACTGGTACCGCATCTCCTTGCAGACCACCGTGTAGTCGCTGCCGCACTCGGAGAAGAGGTACATGCCGGCCGCCACCTCGGAGTTGCCGAGCAGGGCGGCCCCGGCCATCGCGTTGTACCAGTTGCGGTTGATCCGCTTGAAGGGCAACACGGCGGTGAACCGCGTGGAGTCGAGCCGCTTCATCGAAATGCCGGAGCGGAACGCGTACGGCAACCAGATCAGCGAGCACACCTTGTGCCAGAAATTGTTGCGGGTGCTGAGCTGGCTGATGTAGCGTTCGATCCGCGCGGCAAAGCCGAGGCGTCGCTGGGGCGCCAACGACCCGAATCGGTTCCCCCCGCCCGGATCGGGGAGCGCGTGATCGACCTTCGCAGTGGACACGATCGTTCTCGGTGAGAGGGGAGGAGCAACCGTCCCGGAATCAACGTATCCTAAGCCCCGCGTCTGGCCCCATCCACTCCGGCCGGGTGCCAACCGACTCCACGGGCCCGGAGGGCCGATCTTGGCCGGACCACGCATCGCCGTCTGTAGTTGGAGCCTCGCGCCGCAGGATCCGGCGGATCTGCTCGAGCAGCTCGAGCGTCTCCGGATCGACGCCGTGCAGCTCGATCTCACGCGGTTGAGTGCGGAGCCCAAGATCTGGTACCCGGCGATGGAGCTTCTGCCGTCCGCGGGGGTCGACATCATCAGCGGCATGATGGCAATGGAGGGTGAGGACTACTCGTCGCTCGCGTCGATCGCCGCCACCGGTGGTGTACGGCCGGACGCGACGTGGAACGTCAACTGCACCCGGGCCGAGATGGTGGCCGAGCTGGCCGAGACGATGGATGTTCGGCTCACGACATTTCACGCCGGCTTCATCCCCGAATCGGCCGACGACGGCGAACGCCACGTCATCTGCGAGCGGCTCCGCACCATCGCCGACGGCTTTGCCGCGCGTGGACTCGAGATCGCGTTCGAGACCGGTCAGGAGACCGCCGACACGCTCGCCGCGGCGCTCGAGGAGATCGATCGCACCAACGTCGGCGTGAACTTCGATCCCGCCAACATGATTCTCTACGCCAAGGGTGATCCGGTGGCGGCCGTTGACCGCCTGCGACCATGGATCCGCCAGGTGCACGTCAAGGATGCGGTGCCCACCACCGAGCCGGGCACCTGGGGCAGGGAGGTGCCGGTGGGGCAGGGTGTGGTCGATTGGCCGGCCTTCTTCGCCGCAGTGCGGACCATCGACCCGCCCGTCGACTACGTCATAGAACGAGAGGCCGGAGACGACCGACATGCGGACATCCAAGCCGCCCGCACCCTCATCGACGCCCACCTCGGCGTCTGAACGCACCCGGCGTACGACCCGACTCGGACGGCCATGCGCGCTCGTGGTCGCGCTCGTGGTCGGGCTCGTCCTCGTTGGATGCCGATCGTTCGAGCCCGTTCCGCCGGTCCCGACGCAGTTCGCCCACGCCGCCGTCGCGGCCGATCACCCGATCGCCTCCGAGGCGGGGGCCGCCATGCTGCGTCAGGGTGGCAACGCGGTCGACGCGGCCGTGGCCACGAGCTTCTGCCTGTCGGTCGTGCGTCCCTATTCGTGCGGAATCGGCGGTGGGGGCTTCATGTTGATCCACCGCCCCGGCGTCGATGGCGAGACCGTCGCGATCAACTACCGGGAGACCGCGCCGGGCGTCGTCGACCCCGACTTCTACGAACGGATGGCCGACCCCGCGGCGAGCCGGTACGGCGCGAACGCGGTGGGGGTTCCGGGAACGGTGGCCGGGCTGCTCCTGGCGCTCGAGCGGTACGGCACCCTCGATCGCGCGACCGTGATGGCTCCGGCGATTCGCGTCGCCGAGGAGGGGTTCGACGCCGACCCGCACTTCGTCCGGGTGGTGCAGAAGCTCGGGACACGGCGACGCGATCATCCCGAACACACGCAAGCCGCCGGCTTCATCTGGGATCAGCTTTGTCATCGCGGGGCGCTCGCGGTCGGGGACCGGATTCGCAATCCGGCGCAGGCCAAGGCGTTGCGGTTGATCCGCGACCAAGGCGAGTCGGCCTTCTACTCCGGACCGATCGCCGCGGCGTTGGTGGAGACGATGCGGCGACGCGGGGGCGTGATCACGCACGAAGATCTCGCCCGCTACGAGCCGGTCGTGATGACGCCGCTGCGCGGTCGCTACGGGCCGTACGAGATCGTGGGCATGCCGCCGCCGTCGAGCGGGGGCGTTGCAATGCTGCAGGTGTTGGGGCTGCTCGAGCGTCTCGCGGTCGTGCCCGGCAACGATGACCGGCCGGAGGATCCGCATGACCCGGCGTACATGCACCTCCTGGTGGAGGCCCTCAAGCACGCCTTCGCCGACCGCGCCGAATACCTCGCCGACGCCGCCTTCGTACCCGTGCCCGTCTCGCGGCTGCTCTCCGAGGCGTATCTCGACGATCGGGCGAGCGTCATTCGCCCGGATCGAACCGCCGCAACCTACGACTACGGCTCGGTGGAGCCCGCGCCGGACGATGCGGGAACGAGTCACATCTCCGTGGTCGATGCCGCCGGCATGGCGGTCGCCTGCACGGAGTCGATCAACCTCGAGTTCGGCGCCCTCGTCAGCGTCGACACGTTCGGCTTCGCGCTCAACAACGAGATGGACGACTTCGCGACGATCCGCAACGCCCCGAACGCGTTCGGCCTCCGCCAGTCCGATCGCAACCTGCCCGAACCCGGCAAGCGTCCCCTCTCCAGCATGTCGCCGACGATCGTGCTCGAGGATGACCGCGTGGTGCTGGTGGCGGGCGGCTCGGGCGGACCCCGCATCATCACCGGCACGCTGCAGTGCATTCTCAACTGCCTTCTCTTCGAGCGACCACCGCTCGAAGCGGTTGCGTTGCCGCGTGTTCACCACCAGTGGATGCCAGAGGTGCTCGAGTTCGAACGCCGGTGGGACGACGAAGAGGCGGTGGCCGCGATGGAGCGTCTCGGCCACGCGACGACCCGCAGCGCCCGCGAGAGCATCGTTCAGCTCGTCGAGGCAGACGCGCAGGGCGTGCGCCCCGCGAGCGATCCCCGGAAGGGCGGTCGACCAGCCGGATACTGAGGGCGAACGCGGTCGCGGACACGGACGCGGACACGGTCGCGGTCGCGGACGCGGTCGCGGACGCGGACACGGACACGGACACGGACACGGACACGGACACGGACACGGTCGCGGACACGGTCGCGGTCGCGGACACGGACGCGGACACGGACACGGTCGCGGTCGCGGTCACGGACCCGGACCCGGACGCGGACGCGGACCCGGACCCGGACCCGGACGCGGACCCCGCCCCCGAAACGCGGGACGCGACGCCTCTCCTCCAAGACGCCGCGTCCCGCAGGTGCCTACGTCGTCGTCCGCGGGGCCCCCGTCTCCGGCGCTCCCCTCAGCGCCGTCGACAGGGAGCCCTCGTCCGCTCGGCCGACGATGGCGTCGACGACCCGTTCCGTCTCCGTCTGCTCCTGACGACCGCGCCACGCCGTGCGAAACGCCGAGAGCATCTCGGCAAGACGCGGGTCGGACGCGACCGTGGGGTGGGGCGGCGGAACGTCGATGACGACGACCCGCCGGTGTCGGTGCGCGGGATCGGGCGTTGCGGTTGAAACCCGCTTCGATTTCGATCGCATTGTCGCTCGGTTCGCTGTTTCAGCGACCAAGTTGCGAAGAGTGCTGCTCACGGGGACCCTCCATGATCCGGTACGGACAAATGGCATCCGTGCATCGCCGCGGATCCACTTCCGACACGCGACAGGGTCGCGTGTCACTTACGCGTGATTCGATCCGAGACGCGGCCGTGGCGCTCGTCGTCTTTGCTCGGGCGAACCGAACGCCGGAACGATATCAAGCGGCGCGCAAAAGACAAGGAGGAACTCGAACTTGTTTTTCGTAATCAGCGTCCGCGATCGTGCGTGTCGGCGTTGCAATTCGCGCGCCGACTGTTCCGTTGCGCGCGCTCGAAACGCATCTCGCCGACGACACCGGACGCAACGACGCACACGAGCCCGACGAAGATCGCCAACGGCAGTCCCTGACCGATTACGAACGCAAGCAACGCGGCCGGTTCGTCAAGTGCACGCGGATTCAGCAGATGCGGCGTGATGAGCAACATCCAACCGAGCACGACGCCGGCCGTGAATGCGTTGGCAAGGGGAACGAGGGGCGCCGGTGCGACGCGGTAGGATTCGGGCGCCGTCGGATCGAAGCGTCGAGCGCACGCCGCGCAGACGGATTGTGTTCGGCGTAGGGACGCGCCGCAGTCGCGGCAAAAGATTTCCGTCGCGACCGGGGTTGTCCACACGGGACTCGGGATCGGTGGTGGAGGAAGATCCGGTCGCCGTTCGATTCGAAAGGCGTGACGCACCGCGGTGGCGACGTTCGTCCGGTTCAGCATGGCGAGCCTCCGGTCGAAGCGTAGCCGTCGCGTCCCGGGCCGGGACACCACTCCGGCCGCAGTTTTTGCGCAGCCGGGGGTGGGGGAGCCGGGGGACGGGCCCCGGGCGTCCGCCTGGGGCGGGGGAGCGGATACGATGCGGCCATGCCGCCCGCCGAGACCTCATCACCGCCGGCGCCGCTCTGGACCCCCGCGTCCGACCGTGCGCGGGCCACCAAGATGTTCGCGTTCATGCAGTCCGTGAACGCCGAGCACGGAACCAGCTTCACCGAGTACGAGGAGCTGCGGGCGTGGTCGGTTGCGAACGTCGGCGACTTCTGGGGGCACGTCTGGTCGTTCCTGGGAATCGAGGCGCACACGCCGTTCGATGCCGTCGTCGACGATCCGAGCCGCATGCCGGGCGCCCGGTGGTTCCAGGGAGCGACGCTGAACTTTGCCGAGAACCTGCTGCGGTACCGGGACGATCGGCCGGCCATCATCTTCCGCGGCGAGGCGATGGCGGAGTCGCGTCGGCTGACGTACGCGCAGCTCGCCACCGCCGTCGCCCGGACGGCGCAGGGATTGCGCAACGAAGGGGTCGAGCCCGGCGATCGGGTCGTGGGGTTCATGCCGAACATGCCCGAAACCGTGATCGCGATGCTCGCGGCCACCAGCCTGGGAGCGGTCTGGTCGTCGTGCTCGCCCGACTTCGGCGTCAAGGGCGTGCTCGATCGGTTCGCGCGAATCGAGCCGCGCGTGCTCTTCACGGCCGATGGCTACTCCTACGGTGGTCGCGTGTTCGACTCCCTCGAGAAGGTCGAGGGGATCGTGGCGGCGTTGCCGACGACGCCGCGTGTCGTCGTGGTTCCGTACGCCAACCCGGATGCCGATCTCACGCGGGTGCCCGGTGCGGTGGCCTACTCGGAGTTCGCCGGCTCCGGTGACCCGGCGCTCGACTTTGCGTCACTGCCGTTCGACCATCCGCTCTACATCATGTACTCCTCGGGCACCACCGGTCTCCCCAAGTGCATCGTGCAGTCCGCGGGGGGCGTGCTGGTCAATCAGCTCAAGGAGCTGGTCCTGCACACCGATCTCAAACGCGAAGACAACATCTTCTACTTCACGACCTGCGGGTGGATGATGTGGAACTGGCTGGTCGCGTCGCTGGGCGTGGGAGCCACGATGACCCTCTTCGACGGGTCGCCTTTTCATCCCGATGCGTCCGCGCTGATGCGGCTGGCGGCACAGGAGCGGGTGACGATCTTCGGCGCGAGCGCGAAGTACTTCTCCTCGCTCGAGAAAGCGGGAGTGCAACCGCGGAAGCACTTCGACCTCGACGCGCTCGACACGATTCTGTCCACGGGGTCTCCGTTGGCCGAGGAGAGCTTCGACTTCGTCTACGAGTCGATCAAGGCCGACCTGTGCCTGTCGTCCATCGCCGGAGGCACCGATCTCAACGGCTGCTTCGTCGGGGGCAACCCCATGGGTCCGGTGTACCGCGGGGAGATCCAGTGCCGGTGTCTGGGCATGGACGTCAAGGCGTTCGACGACGACGGCGAGCCGGTCATCGGCCACACCGGCGAGCTGGTGTGCGCGCAGGCATTCCCGTCGATGCCGATCTACTTCTGGGGTGACGACGACGGCACGGCATACCGCCGCGCCTACTTCGAGCGATTCGACGGCGTCTGGACGCACGGCGATTTCATCGAGATCAACGAACGGGGCGGCGTTCGAATCTACGGACGATCGGATGCAACGCTGAACCCCGGCGGGGTGCGTATCGGAACGGCCGAGATCTACCGGCAGGTCGAGCCGCTGGAGGAGATCGCCGACAGCCTGGTCATCGGACAGGAGTGGGAGGACGACGTGCGGGTCGTCCTCTTCGTCAAGCTCGCCGACGACCACACGCTCTCCCCCGAGCTTGCACGACGCATTCGCTCCGCGATCAAGTCCAACTGCTCGCCCCGCCACGTGCCGGCCAGGATCGTGGCGGTCGACGACATTCCGTACACCATCAGCATGAAGAAGGTCGAGCTGGCGGTGCGGGACATCGTCCACGGGCGACCGGTGAAGAACCGGGATGCGCTCAAGAATCCAGAGGCGCTTGACCTGTTCGTGGACCTGCCCGACCTGCGTGAGTGAGCGGGGGGATGCGGCCAGGACTCCACCTCCGGGTGCCACGGACAGCGAAGCGTCCGTGCCGTGCGTCGTCCTTATTCCGCAGGGGAGTCGATCACCCCTTCGCGATGGACGCTGACGGCACGGACGCTTCGCTGTCCGTGGCACCCGGAGGTGGGGACACGGTCGCGGCCTCGGACCGGCCCCCCCGGATTTTCGGACGTTCCCCTCGATCTCCGCCCTCGCTCGGCCGATCATTCCGATGAAGACCAACCGTCAATGAAGAGAACCCCGCTCCACCTCCGGCTGCTCCTCTGGACCTTCGTCTGCTTCGTCAGCGCAATCCCCAGCTTCATATTCGGCTACAGCCTCTTCGACCGCCCCGAGCACGCGGCGGCGATGGTGACGGGGATCATCATCTTCGTCATCGGATACACGCTGATCACCGGCACCGACCGGTTCGTCCGGCTCAAGGGTCGCCGTCGCGTACGCCGGTCGATGTACATCATCTACGCGACGCGGTTGCTCGTTTCGATGGTGTATCCGGTGGGGTTGGCGGTGGACCTCTGGTGCGGCTTCGCGAGCGTCGCGCTCGTTCAGACGCTTCCGATCCCCGAGGAGTCGTTCTTCCAGATCCTCTTGATCACGCTCGTGCAGGGCGTGGTGCTGAACATCGCGCTGCTGGTGTTGATGCTCGTCGTGCTGGGAGTCCAGCGACTGTTCGGCGGCAAGCTCCCGCCCGCCGGCTCGTGCGCTCGGTGTGGGTACGACCTTCGCGCGAGCATTGGCACATGCTCGGAGTGTGGCACGGCGATCCCGGGGGCTGGGGCCGGGGCCGTGCCCGCGTCCGCGTCCGTGTCCGTGCCCGCGACCGTGTCCGCGACCGTGTCCGCGTCCGTGTCCGCGACCGCGACCGCGTCCGTGCCCGCGACCGTGCCCGCGACCGCGACCGTGTCCGTGCCCGCGTCCGCGTCCGTGTCCGTGCCCGCGACCGCGTTCGCGTCCGTTACTCCGGACGCCGCATGGCCGGCGCGGCGGCGACGTGGACCGGTGCCTCGGCGAACATGGCGGTGCGTTCCACACGCTGACGCTCGATCGTCCGCGTGATGCGATCCTCGGCCGAAGTAAAGTAAGGTCCGGTCGGATGCGCCGTCCGGACGAACGTCAGGACCAGACAGCAGAAGCAGAAGCACGTGGCCGCGCAGGCAAAGCACTGCTTCACGGTCGACGCGGGTGAGTGTTGCATCGCGATTCCCTCCGGGAGGGTCTTTCTTCGGGACCCCGGCGGTCTTCGGCCGGAATGCCGTGTTGCTCGTGGGCGAGCCGGCGAACGGTCGCGGCGAGAGGTGAGGGTGTGCTTTCTGCACCGCCTCGGCCGAGGCTCGCGTCCTTATCGGGCGCCGGGCCCCCGTCTTCCCAGCACGCCCAGAGTGACGATGGTGCGGTCTGGGCGAGCGTCATTTCGGACCGATTTGGCGGTCGGGAGTTGGCTTCGAACGCCAACGGCTTACATTCGAATACGGCCGGCGGAGTGCCGGTTTCGCGGCCACGCACGCGGCCCCTTCCGGGCGGCGTTGCTGTCCGTGTTCGACGACAGGAGAAGAAACATGAAGATCCTGAGCATGCGGAACGCGCTCCTCGCGGGCGGTCTCGTCGCGATGCTCGCGGCGTTTGGTGCCGGCAAGGGCACCCGCGCCTACCGCATCGACAACGCGGCGTACATCCTCCCGGCGGCGCAGATCATCAGCTATGACGACACGGTCGCCCGGCTGGACACCGCGACCGGCGCCGTTCATCGGCTGCGTGGCAACCTCGACAACTCGAGCGTGCAGAATTCGTGGGAGCTGCGGGTCGGGCCCGTGACCGGCGCGACGAGCGGGCTTCTGGAGATCCAGAAAGTCACGTTCCACGAGACCGACGAGACCTTCCTCGTCGACATCGTGACCGGCCGCACCTGGGTGCTCCGCCGCCGTGCGAGCACGAACGGAACCTGGGACGAGATCAAGATCTACCGTTGAGCCTCGGCTCGATGCGTGATCGGGAGAGAGCAATGCTGGTGCTCGCGTCCATCGTGACCGCGGCCCTCGTGGGCGGTCCCGCCGTCGCCGACCCGCCCGGGGCGCGGATCGGTCGCGCGGTCGGAGCCGGCGTGGCCGAGCTCGGCGGCACCGACGCCGCGACGCTCCGGCACGCCGCACTGCAGGCGCTCGCGGCCGGGGCCGTCGGCGACGCGGCCCGGCTGATCGAGGAGTACACGCGGCTTCGCCCCGACGACGGCGTCATGCTCTACAACGGGGCATGCGCGCACTGCCTTCTCGGCGACCACGCGCGGGCGGAGCAGCTCCTGCTCGACGCGGTCAAGGCAGGATTCATGAACTTCAGCCAGATGCGTCGCGATCGCGATCTGCACGGACTGCGTGACCGTCCCGCCTACCGTGCGCTCATGGCCGCGCGGGACGCGGCCGATCCGATCCTGGCGGACCGTCAGATCGAACGTTGGCGACAGGGGCCCCACGGCGCGTCCTACCGATTTGGCGAGGATGAAACGCGTCGCCTCCGGTACGTGGTCGGCCGGGCCGACATCGATCCGGCGGCGCTCGAGGCACACGTGGCCGGCATCGTGGACGAGCTGACCGCGACGCTCTTCGGGGCGCCGCCCCGGCACACGCTCGTGGTCGCCATCCCCCATGCCGACGACGCGATGGGGCACTTCGCCGATCCGCACATCAAGGGCTCCTACAAGCACGTCGGCCGGTCGCTGATCGCAACCGATACCGGCCGGTCGCTCCGGCACGAGCTCGTGCACGCTCTTCACCACAGCCACATGGACCGGCTCGGCCAGACGCACCCCATGTGGATCCAGGAGGGGCTCGCATCGTTCTACGAACGACGCGGTCTCGCCGGCGATGCCGCCGAAGCGGCAACCGAACGCGATCTGATCGCGCGTGATCTCGCGCGAGGCGGCGGGTTGCCGACGTGGTCGGAGCTGTTCGCGAGCGATCGGCGCGACTTCCGGGTCGCCCCCGCCGCCCGGTACGCGGCGGCCCACGCGGTCGTCTCGTTTCTGGACGCCCACGACCGCGTCCACCCCTGGTACGAAGCGTACTGCCGCACCCATGACGAGGATCCGAGCGGCGCTCGCGCGATCGAGGAGGTCTTCGACGAGCCGGTGGCCGCGATCGAGCTGGAGTGGCGTCGATGGTGCGCGGAGCGCGTGATCGACGCTGCGATGGTCGAGGCGCCCGACCGGGCGATGGCAGGAGTCGCCCCCCGCACCCCGGATCCCAAGGCGGCGTGGCGGCGGTGGGAAGCGCAGGCACTCTTCGAGGACACCCGGTCGCTCTCGTCGGCCGGACGCTACGACGAGGTCATCCCGGCGCTGCAATCGGTCGTCACGCTCGCTCCCGATCATGCGGGCGCCCACTACGCGTTGGGGCTCGCGTTCGTGCGGACGAACGATCTTCCCGCCGCGCGTCGGCAGTGCGAGATCCTCGCCGAGCTGGACCCCAGTCTCCGGAGCCTGCTGGACAACCTCGTCCTCGCCACACCGTAGGCTCCGTGCGACGGACGCCGCCCGGCGGGGTGATGGCGTATCATCACGACGCATGTCTCGTTTTCCTGGGTCCCGTCCGGAGCCTCCCATGTCCGCGTCCGCGCTGATCGCGTTCCTCTCGATCATGCTCTTCGCCGGCACGGCGGTCGGCGTCGATGAACCACCCGCGCCGCCGGCCGAGCCCAAGGTGACGATCGAGACCGTGCGGCTGGCCGGTCAGCCGTTCCGCCTGGAGCTCGCGGCCGATCCCGTCTCCCGCGAGCGCGGCATGATGGGCCGTCGCGTGATCAAGCCCGGCACCGGCATGATCTTCGTCTTTCGGGACGAGCAGCTTCGTTCGTTCTGGATGGCGCACTGCGTCGTCGACATGGACGCGTACTTCCTCGACGCCACGGGCCGCATCGTGGCCCGGCACGCGATGAAGAAGGAGCCGCTGCGTCACCGCTTCGAGTCAGCGGCCAACTACCACCGTCGCCTCAAGCGGTACACGAGCCGCCGGCCCGCGCAGTTCGTCATCGAAGTGCCCGCCGGGTCGATCAAGACCCTGGGGTTGAAGGTCGGGGACCGGATCGAATTCGACCGCGCGCGGCTGGTGGCCGCCGCCCGCTGACGCGGCGCATCGAAAAAGCGGAGCCGCTCGCGCGACCCCGCCCGTTTCGATCCGCCCGCGTGGCTCAGCGCCGCTCGCTGATGCCCTCGAAGGACTTGTACTCCTTGCCGTCGGCGCCGGTCATGTAGCCGGTGTAGACGTGCCGGTCGGGGTCGGACATGTCGAGCATGCCCCGCGACGCGATGATGTGCCCCGAGGCCGGATCACGCATCGATCCGCGGGTGTGCATCACCTTCGTCTCCGGGTTGTAGCTGCCGGTCTCGCTCATGATGGCCGTGGACATCGAGTCCATCCAGATGAACTCGTACTGGCCGTCGACGTTGTTGTAGCCGAGATACCCGAGACCGTGGAACGTGCCGAAGTCGGTCTGCGCTTCGACCTCCTCGGCGAGGTACCGGCCGTCGAGCGCCCAGTGACGCTTGATCGTGCCGATCGACACCATCGGGGGCGCACCGGGCTCCATCCACATCGTGAACTTGGCGTCCCAGGTGCCGTTCATGACGTTGAGATACTTGTGATGCTTGGTGGGCGTGCCGGCGTCCATCCATGCCTGCATCTGCGGGTCCATTTCGGCGGGGGGCGCATCCTGCACGGCGACGGCGGCCGTCGTCGCGAAGATGTCCATCCTTCCGGCGACGAATCCGAGTCCAACGAGGGCGGCGAGACCCAAGACAGTCTGCTTGCGCATCGGGAATCCTCCGAACGGGTGTTGGTAGCGTCTGCGTCCGTCTGCCGCGGCGGACGCTCCGCTCATTGTACGGGCGTCGCGACCCGCGATGCGGGGTCGGGGGGGGGCTACAATGTCGCCGAACCCGCGGATGGAGTAAGTGCATGCAGCGATGGAGGGTGCCGATCGCGGCAATGGTGTTGGCGGTGACCACGACGGCGGTCGCCCAGGAAGCGAGAGACGCGGGGACACCGCCGCCGATCGCGGAAGACCCCCGGCCCGAGTTCGCCGAGCGTCTGACCACGCTCGATCTCGATGACCCCCGCGGCGTCCTCCGCCTCGCCCAGTGGGCGTACGGTCGTGGCCTGCTCGACGAGGCGGACGCGCTGTACCGCCGGGTGCTCCAGCTTCGACCGGGTGACGAGGCGGCCTATCACGACCTGTGGCATCTGAGCCGCGGACGCGAGCTGCCACGCGAGTCCGAGTCGCTCGAGAAGGCGCGCACGCGGGTCCCGGACACGTTTCGCGAACTCGAGACCCGACGCTACGTGATCCTGTCGGACGCGGATCCCGGCTGGCTGACCGACCAGGGGCAGCGGCTCGAGCGTTCGTACGAGCAGTTCGTTCGCTTCGTGAATCGCTCGGGCGTTCGGGCGGTTCCCCCGCGTCACAAACTCGTCGCCGTCGTGTTCAACCAGCGGAGCGACTTTCAGGCGTTCGCCAAGCGGGACGGGACCGGCGGTCGAATCGCCGGCTACTACCGCCAGCCCGAGGATCGTCTGGTGTTCTACCACGTCGAATCGAATGAGAACGTCGCCGCCGCCCGGGCCGAGCTCGACCGAAGCCTGAGCGAGATCGATGATCTGTACAAGGCGTCGCGACGCGCCGGCAGCGTGGGGCAGCGGGCGGATGCGGCTGCGATGCGCGCGGAGATGACCCGTCGGATGGACCGTTGGCACCAGCGGGCGGGCGCGGTCGACGAGTTCGCCCGTCAGCAGAGCATCTCCGTGACCGTGCACGAGGCCATTCACCAGCTCATGTTCCACACCGGCGTGCAGTCGGCGCGGGTGCAACATCCGCTCTGGCTCTCCGAGGGGCTCGCGACGATGTTCGAGACGGACGAGCCGCACCTGCCGTTCGGTCCCCGGCACGACTATGCGCCCCGCCGCATCGGTTTTTACGCCATCGCGGATCGGGACCTGATCGTTCCGCTGCGATCGTTCATCGGCGCGACGCCCCAGCAGCTGACCGGGACGCCGGCGGCGACCGTCGTGCTCTACCACCAGGCGTACGCGCTCGTCTCCTGGCTGGCCGTCCACGAGAAACGCGGGTTCGCGGAGTACCTGCGTCGTCTCAACGACCTGCCGGCGGGCGTGCCCAGCGCGAGCACCCAGCTCGCCACTTTCGAAGCCGCGTTCGGCGATATCGAGCGTCTCGAGCGGCGGTGGCTGCGTCACGAGCTCGGCGACTGACGGAATCTCCGCGACGCTCGGACCGGCAAGTCCGAATCAACGTACGGCCCGCCGGACCCAGGGGCGAGAGACGGTTCTTCCCGGAGCACCCGCATGTCCGCACCCCGTCGATTTCTGTTCGTGTGCGTCGAGAATGCCAACCGGAGCCAGATGGCCGAGGCGTTCGCGTCTCGCCTCGGGGGTGACGCGGTCGTCGCCTTCAGCGCCGGCTCGCGGCCCTCCGGGCGGATCAATCCCGCGGCGATCGCGTCGATGGCGGAAATCGGCTGCGATCTCACGCGGCAGGCGTCGACCGGCCTCGACGCGTTGCCGGCGGAGACGTTCGACGTCGTCGTGACCATGGGCTGCGGCGATGCGTGCCCGGATGTCCCCGCCCGGCACCGTGAGGATTGGTCGATTCCCGACCCGCGTGACCTTCCCCCCGACCGCTTTCGCGTCGTGCGGGACAGGATCGAGTCCGAGGTGCGAGCGTTGCTGCGTCGCGCCGGCGTGCCGGTCGGACCGCCGGTGCGCCGCGTGCCGTACACGGTCGTGCACTCGTTCACCTCGACGCTCTTTGCCGGGAACCCCGCCGGTGTCTGTCGCCTGGTCGAATGGCTGCCGGACGACCTCTTGCAGGCGATTGCGACCGAGAACAACCTCTCGGAGACGGCTTTTCTCGTCGGCGGCGACGGCCGCTACGACCTGCGCTGGTTCACGCCGGCGGTCGAAGTGGACCTGTGCGGACACGCGACGCTCGCCAGCGCGTGGGTGCTCCTGCACGGACCCGATCGGAACCGCGCCGTCGTGTCGTTCGACACCGCCTCGGGCCGGCTGGAGGTCGAGCGTCGCGGCGATGAGCTGGCCATGGACTTCCCCGCCCGGCCCGCCGAGGCGTGCGAGACTCCCCCGGCGCTCATCGAGGGTCTGCGCGCGACCCCGACCGCGGTGCTCCGCGCCCGTGACTACCTGGCCGTCTTCGATCGCCCGGAGCAGGTGCGTGATCTGGACCCGGCATTCGACCGCCTGGCCCGCCTCGGTGGCACCGGCGTCATCGCGACCGCCCCCGGCCCCTTCGGCCCCTCGGGCGACGACGTCGACTTCGTCTCCCGCTTCTTCGCCCCGGCCGCCGGCATCGACGAGGACCCGGTCACCGGGTCCGCCCACTGCACGCTGATTCCCTATTGGGCCGAGCGTCTCGGCCGCACGACGCTGGCCGCGCGGCAGATCTCCGCGCGGGGCGGTGCGCTCACGGGCACGCTCCGGGGCGACCGCTGCGAGCTGCGGGGCGGGGCCGTCGTGTACTCGGAGGGTTGGCTGCTCGTGCCCGACCCGGGCGTAGTCGGGACGGGCGGCGGCGTTCGGGGCGTCGAGGAGGTCGCTAGCTGACGAACCGCATCGTCATCGGGTAGCGGAAGTACTCACCGTTGCTGGCGGCGATGGAGCCGCGGATGACGTTGATCGCGGCGACGATGGCCCAGACCGTCCACAGCAGCAGGCCGACGCCGGTGACGAGCCCGATCACGAAGAGCACGATGCCGCTGATGCAGAGGTTCACGACCTCTTTGCCGTGATCATCCGCGAACGCCGAGGTCTCGCGACGCGTCAGCCAGAGGACGAGCGGAACGACGCCCGCGATCGGACCGACGACGAGAAACGCCAAGAGGGGCGAGAGGTGGATCCAGATCGCGTAATTCCGCTCTCCGGAGGGGAGACCCTCCAGCCGCAAACGGCCATTGCTGGTCGCAACGGTGGCGGCCGCGGGGGGCGGGGACGGCGGGAAGACATCCGGCATCGCGAGGGTCTCCATGCCACTTTATGGGCGGTGGGCGTTCCGGTTTTCGCGCCAGGGCGGAAAATCGCCGGCCACTTAGAATGTCCACCGATGGTCGAGCCCGTGTTTGATCACTGGACCCTGCCGGCCGCCCTCCGGGCCGAGGTCGAGCGGGAGTTGGCGGGAGACGAGCCCATCGTCTGGCTCGGCCAGCCCGACGCCCGCCGGGCCACGCTGCGCACGTGGCCGATCGTCGCGTTCGCGGTGCCGTGGACGGGGTTTGCCGTGTTCTGGATCGCGGGCGCAGCGGGCTTCAAGATGCCGACGTTTCAAGGCGGCGCCGGGCTGTTGCCCCTCTTCGGGGTGCCGTTCGTCTTGATCGGACTGGCCATGCTCACCTCCCCGCTGTGGTCGCGTCGCTCCGCCCGCCGGACCGTGTACGCCATCACCGACCGCCGGGCGGTCATCTTCGAACGCACGCGGCGGGGCCGGCGGGTCCGGAGCTTTCCGGTGACGGGGTTCGGCCAGGTGACCCGGACCGAGCGGGCGGACGGCTCGGGCGATCTCATCCTGCACGTTCGGACGCGGAAGGACGCCGACGGAGATCGGCACGTCGAGCGTGTGGGGTTCTACGGCATCCCGAAGGTGCGTGAGGTCGAGCGGCTCCTGCGTGACGTTGAGGAGCTCAACCGAACCATCCCCCGCCCGGATGCCTCGGGGGCCCCGGCGTGACGACCGTCGCCACGTTCGACGTCGACACGCCGGCGGGCGTCGTTCCGGCGCGGCTCGAGAAACCTCCGCAGGCCCGCGGCCTTCTGGTGTTCGGGCACGGGGCTGGCGCGGGCATGCACCACGCGTTCATGGAAGCGATGGCCGCGCACCTGTCGGCGGTCGGCATCGCCACGCTGCGGTATGCGTTTCCCTACATGCACGCCGGCCGTCGGCGCCCCGACGCGTCGTCGGTGCTGACCGGCACGGTTGCCGCCGCGATCGAGCGGGCTCGGGCCGAAGCGGGAACCCTCCCGCTCTTCGCCGGCGGCAAGTCGATGGGGGGGCGAATGACGTCGTTGTGCATGTCCGAGGATGCCATCGAAAGCGTGCGGGGACTGATCTTCTTCGGCTTCCCGCTCCACCCCGCGGGGAAACCGGGCATTGAACGCGCGGCACACCTCGCGAGCGTCGCGGTGCCGATGCTGTTTCTCCAAGGCACACGCGATCGGTTGGCCGAGCTTGATCTGCTCCGGCCGGTTCTTGCCGATCTCCCACGGGCCGTGCTGCACGAGGTCGAGGGCGCCGATCACGGCTTTGCCGTCCTGAAACGATCAGGCCGAACGGACGGCGAGGTTCTCGAAGAGCTGGCCACGGCGACGCGTTCGTTCGTGGAGACCCACCGATGACAACGCCCCCGGACGACATCCACATCACGCTGGCGGATCTCTCGATTCCGTCCGTGGCCGCGGATGCGGTGGCGATGATCGACGCGTTTGCCCGGGACGGCGGCGCCGAAATCGACCCCGCCGTCCGAACGCGACTCGCGGACGGTCTGCGGGAACACCCGACGACCGAGATCCTGCTCGCCCATCGAAACCGGGAGGAGAACCGAGAGCCGGTCGGGATCGCGGTGTGCTTTCGCGGTTTCTCGACGTTCTCGGCGCGGCCGATTCTGAACATCCACGATCTCATGGTCATGCCGTCGGCACGCAAGCAGGGCGTGGCGCGGGCGCTTCTTCGCGCAGTCGAGAAACGGGCGCGGGAGCTGGGGTGTTGCAAGGTGACGCTGGAGTCGCACGAACACAACACGGCGGCGAATCGGCTGTACGAGTCGGAGGGGTTCGACCACCGTGATGTGACGCCGCGGGCGGGGGATGTGTTCTTTTGGGGGAAGCGGTTGGAGTAGGACCAGCGGGTTCCGAACAGTGGTGCCACGGACAGCGAAGCGTCCGTGCCGTGCGTTGTCCGTTGCGCGGGGGAG
>JABDLI010000113.1 GCA_013003065.1 Phycisphaerales bacterium
GGGGGGGGGCACCGGGAGAGCCGCGTCAGTGTACGGCACCGGATCGGGTGCGTGAACCGAGAAATCGACGCGGAGCTCCGCACGGACGGCGTCCGTGTCCGTGTCCGCGTCCGTGTCCGGGTCCGCGTCCGTGATCGCGTCCGTGTCCGTGTCCGTGTCCGTGTCCGCGTCCGCGACCGTGACCGCGTCCGTGTCCGTGTCCGCGTCCGTGTCCGCGTCCGTGTCCGCGACCGTGACCGCGTCCGTGTCCGCGACCGTGACCGCGTCCGTGTCCGCGTCCGTGACCGCGTCCGCGTCCGTGACCGTGTCCGTGTCCGCGTCCGTGCCCGCGTCCGCGTCCGTGTCCGTGCCCGCGTCCGTGTCCGCGTCCGTGCCCGTGTCCGTGTCCGCGTCCGTGTCCGCGTCCGTGTCCGTGTCCGCGTCCGCGACCGGGGGCCGCGATCGACGCGTTTCTTGCCGTCACGCTCTTGATCTGCCCCCCCTCCGCCCTTCAACTGGTTGCATGCGACTGACCGCACCGATCCTCGCTGCCACCCTCGCCCTCCCCGCTCTCGCCTCGGATGACGGAGGCCTCTTCGACTCCCCCGAGTTCCTCGCGGGGATCGAGCCCATTGCGGTCGCCCTTGGCGACTTGAACGACGACGGATTCGACGACGTGGCGGCCGCGCACTTCGGGGGCGGCGGCGTGCTCGTCGCCCTGTCGAGCGACGACGGCTGGGCCCAGTCGCAGTGGATCGACACGATCGACAACGCCCGCGCGATCGCGATCACGGATCTCGACGGCGACAAGGATCGCGACCTGATCGTCTCGACGGATGGCGGGTTCTTCGGAAGCGATCGCATTCTTCTCTACTTCAACCTTGGCGGCGGGACGTTCGGCGCGCCGGTCGTCATCACGGACGGCGCCGCGGACATCGTCCCCGCCGACATGGACGGCGACGGCGACACCGACGTCGTCATCGCCAGCGGCAGCAGCGTGATCGCAATCCTGCGCAACGACGGGACCGGCACGCTCACGGAATACGTGAGCGAGGCGATCGGCGGATCGCCCGCCGGGCTCACCGTCGCTGACCTCGACGGCGACGACGATCTGGACATCGTCTGCGCGCGCCGGACCTCCGATTCGTGGACCGTGCTCTTCAACGCCGGGGACGGCACGATCGAAGCCGAGGTCTTGTACGACGGCGGCAACCAGCCCGAGGACGTCGACCTCGCCGACATCGATGGCGACGGCGACCTGGACGCCGCCGTCCCCGCGACGGTCGATGACGTCGTGCAGCTCTGGATCAACGACGGCGCCGGCGGATTCACCCGCGGCAGCACCATCCGAGCGATTGACGGACCGCGGGTGCTCGCGTTCACCGACATCAACGCGGACGGGCACCCGGATCTCGCGATCGCGCTCGACGCCCTCGGCGTGGCCACCCTCCAGTTCTTCGAGAACGACGGCAACGGCGTGTTCACGCCGACCTTCGCGCGGAGCATCGGCCGCACCCCTCTCCACCTCGTGCGGGGCAACGCCGATGGGACCGGCGCCGACGATCTCGCCCTCACGTGCTTCGACACCGACGAGGTGACGCTCTTTCTGATCGGCCCCGAGGGGGTCTTCGCGGATCGCCAGATCACGCCGGTTGCCGGCGGTCCCTTCGCCGTCGCCATGGCCGACGTCGATCAGGACGGCGATCTGGACGGGCTTGCCTGCACGAACGTCGACGGCACGCTGACCGTGCTGACGAACACGGCGGGAACGCTGACCCGGACGCAGTCGCTCGCCGCCGGGACGTTCCCACGCTCGGTGAACGTGGGGCACATCGACGGGGACGCGTACCCCGACGCGGTCGTCGTCAACGGTGGCAGCGACGACGTGAGCGTCTACCTGAACCAGGGGGACGGAACGTTCGCCCTCCACACCACCGTCGGGGCCGGCAACGCCCCGCAGTGGTCCGCGCTCGCCGACCTGGACGGCGACGGCGCGACGGACCTCGCCGTCGCGAACGTGGCGGACGACGACGTCAGCGTCTATCCGGGTGACGGCGCCGGTGGGTTCGGCCCCCGCTTGGACTATCCGGCCGGCAACGGCGCCCGGTCGATCGTCGCCGGTGACCTCGACGGCGACGGCGACCTCGATCTGGCCGTCGCCAACGGCACGGCGGACACCGTGGCGATCCTGCTCAACGCCGGTAACGGCACCTTTGGCTCGCCGATTGCCTTTTCGGTCGGCGAGTCTCCCTTCGCCCTCGCCATCGGCGACCTCGAAGACGACGGCGACCTCGACCTCGTCACCGCCAATGAGCAGGGCTTCAGCGCAACCGTGCTCGTGAATGACGGCGCCGGTGTCTTTGCCGTCAGCCCGTTCGCACTGCCGTTCGGCGGCTTCCCCGCCGTGCCGGTCATCGCCGACCTGGACGCCGACGGCGTCCGCGATCTCGCCTTCACGGTCTACGGGCCGCACGCGGTCGTCGTCGGGCTCGGCCACGGCGACGGTACGTTTGGTGCGCCGTTCCTCTATGACGCCGTCGGCGGCAGCGTCGGTCTGGCGGCAGGCGACGTCGATGGCGATGGCCGCATCGACCTGCTCGCGGCCGGTTGGGACCGGGACGAAGTCGTCGTCCTGCGCAATCGCGGCCCCGCGTTGTGCGTGGGCGACGTCGACGGGTCGGGCGACGTGGGGTTCACGGACCTGCTGGCGATCGTCGCGGCGTGGGGGCCGTGCGGTGGGTGCGTCGAGGATCTTGATGGGTCGGGGGATGTGGGGTTTGCGGATTTGCTGGTGGTGTTGGCGGCGTGGGGCGTGTGCGGGGGGTGAGGCCGGGGGTGAGGGGCGTGCTGTCACGGTGGACCCAACGATGGACCCAACGATGGTGCCACGGACAGCGAAGCGTCCGTGCCGTGCGTCGCACCTCGCGCGATGGGAGTGACACGCTCCTGCGCGATGGACGCTGACGGCACGGACGCTTCGCTGTCCGTGGCACCATCGGAGGTTCCCGCGCCCGCGGACCTACGCCACGCCGCCCGCGGTGACCCGCACCCGGCACGACGTCGGCCCCGTCTCGAGGACCTCCACCTTCGTCCCGTGGACGGGCTCGATGAACGCGCGGCCCGCGTGGAGGGCCGTCACCCGCCAATCGTCTCGGGCGCGTTGCGTGCCGGGGGTCATGTCGAGCAGGATCGACGACAGGTGGCCGTGACCCGGCTGCTCGACGCCGTCGGTGTAGAAGAGCAGCCCGTCGAGGTCGATCAGCTGCGCGCCCGGCAGACCCGACCGGCGGTGTTCGAAGAGATCGGCGTCGAAACCGATCGGACGCCGGTACTCCATCCAGACGTGCGGCGCACCACCCGTGGGACCGACCGGCAGACGCACCGTCTTGACGCCGCGTTCGGGGACGGAGAGCGCCTGGATCTCGATTTCGCTCGTCCCGGCCGCCGTGATCGTTCGCACGCGTTCGTCCTCGGGATCGATGAAACCCGCCACCGTCGCCTGCACGACGTCGAAGAAACGACCCGTGCCCATCGTGATGCCGCCCGCCTTCACGCCGCCGGTCTCGATCTTCTGGTTGACCGGGTGGTACGGGACGGGCCGCCCGAGCTGGTCGGTGCAGATCATTCGCCCCGTGTGACCGAGACCGAACCACGCGTGCACCAGCTCGTGCCGCAACGCGCCGGCGTAGCGATCGCTCGGTTCGCCCGGACGCACGACGCCGAGCGGACCATCCTCGATGATCGAGACCCCCGCCCACACCGGGTGCCCACCGACCTCGAGCGCCGACAACGCGCCCATCGGGCGAAACCGGCCCGGGCTCTCGGCGGGATGCGCCGGCACGACGACGATGAGATGATCGAACCGAGCGAGGTCCAGGCCGGGCACGTCGGGGGCCGCCCGCGCGAAGTCGGCCGTGTGCCGGGCGGCGCCGGCGTGGTGCCAGTCCGCGGCCGACCACACCTCGAACTCGACGGCGCCGTACGACACCGCGCGGAAGTAGGCCAGCAGTGACCGCTCGCCGTCCGTCAGATCCGCCGCGATGTCACCGACGGCGCGACGCGGAGGACCGCTGTGCGCGCTGTGCATCGGCACGATCGCACATCGAATGATCCGGGCGGGGTCGGGCATGTGGCGGGGTCGGCGTGGGTGGTGGTGCAGGCGAATCGGCGCGGCGGAAACGGCGGCTCGAGGCGTTGCACCCCCTCGACGTCGTCATCATCAACGATGGGCCACCGATGCGTCAAATCAGCCATCGTCGATAAGATGCTTTGCGCCCGGTTTGTCGCCCCGTTTGTCGCGCGAATGACGTCACCGCAATCGCACCAAGCGGTGATCCGGCCCGCCGCACCGGAACGCCATCACTCGCCGCCGATCACTTGCAGGAGCGCCCGGTCGAGCACCTCCCGCCATCCGCCGTCGTGCCCGCCGAGCGGCGCGGCGTCGTACCAGTCCCACCCGAGGTAGACGATCTGACCGGCGCCGTACGGAAGGACGACAACCGGCGACGTCGGTCCCGCCGTGGACTTGTAGACCCGCACGCTGTCCCGCGGCAGCGAGGCCGTCACCAGACTGCCGGTCGCGTTGTAGTTGGGGATCATCCCGGGCCCGCCGTCGAACAGCGTGCCGGTCGGCCCGCCGCCGGGGAGGTTGCCGCAGCAGCCGGTCATGGGCATGGTCTCGAGCGTGAATTCGAAGACCGCGTTGAGCAGGTCGCCCCCGCGTCCCTGCACACCGCCGTGAACGATCAGCCCCCCGCCCGCGCCGACGAAATCACGGAGCCTGGTCTCCGCCGAGACGGACAAATCGGGGGTCAACGCGGCGTGCTCCTGCTCGGGGATGATCACGACGTCGACACCGGGCGTCCAGAGGTTCCACGAAGCGGGGTCGGTCTCGCCGAACGTCTGCACGTGGTGACCGAGCTGCGCGAGCGTCGCCTGCACGTTGTTCGACTCGGACGAGACGAGATCGTCGTTCGCGGTGTCCACCACGCCCTTGTCATCGAGGATGACGACGTTGCGGGGGCTGGGGCACGCACCCCAGCGGTCGAGCACGGTGAGCAAGTCGCCGAAGTCGACCGTGCCCGATGCGTCGAGATCACGCGTGGGGTCGCTCGTCTCCCACGCCGCGAGGACGAGCAACATGTCGAAGACGCCGATATCGTCGCTCCCGTCCAGATCACCGGGGCACGATTGCCCGGCGGTCTTCGCGCTGCGGTGCAGGACATCGACCCAGCCTCCGTCCTGCGTGCCCAGCGGCCACGCGTGGGACCAGTCCCACCCGAGAAAGACGACCGTGCCCGCCCCGAACGGCAGGACCGCGGCCACGGTGCCGGTGGTCGCTTCGTAGACGCTCATCGCACCCTCGGGGAGCGACGCGGGGTCCAGCTCGCTCGTCGGTCCGTTGACCGGCAACGTCGCCGGGCCGCCCTGAAAGGGAATGCCATCGGCCGCCTCGGTGACGGTGAACGTCGAGACGGTCGCCGATTCGACGAGCGCCCAGCCGAACAGCTCGTTCAGCAGATGCGACGCCCGCGGGAACGTCGCGCCGTGCACGATCATCCCCCCGCCGCTCGCGACGTAGGCCCGGATGGCCTCGTGTGATTCGTGCGTCAGACGCGGCAGCAGCTCCCCGACCTCCTGCTCGGGCACGATCAGCACCCGCGCCGGCCCGAGCGTCGCCGACCAGTCGGTGGTCAACGCATCCTCGACGAGCGTCACCGAGTACCCGAGCTGCTCGAGCGTCGCCTGCACGTTGTCCGACTCGGCGGTCGGGTCGATGTCGACGGTGTCGACGTACGCCGGATCGTCGAAGACATGGACGTTCGTGGCGTGAACGCTCGGCACGAACAGCGCGAGAAGAAGGGTGATCCGGTGGTGTCCGTCGGTTCGCATGGCAGGCTTGCTCCTTGCCACACACGACAACAACCGCGCTGCCGTCGTGGCGCGCCTCGCTTCCCATCCTGCTTCTCACTGCCGCGACGTGTAGGCACCCGCGGAAGGCGTGTGACACACGCGGTACCCGCGAAGATGTGGTGCGGGCACGGAGAGGCACCTCTCGGTCTGCGTCTCCAACTCTCGGTAGTCGGCATCGTGCGGGGGGCGCCGACAGAAAAAGGGCTGAGGTTCGGGGGGATTGTCGGTGTTGGGTTTGGTTGTACGCGGAACGCGCAAGATTCGCGGGCGCGACCGTGTCCGCGTCCGTGTCCGTGCCCGCGTCCGTGTCCGTGTCCGCGTCCGCGTCCGTGTCCGCGTCCGCGACCGTGTCCGCGTCCGTGTCCGTGCCCGCGTCCGTGTCCGTGTCCGCGTCCGTGTCCGCGTCCGTGTCCGTGACCGTGTCCGTGACCGTGTCCGTGACCGTGACCGTGTCCGCGTCCGTGTCCGTGCCCGCGTCCGTGTC
>JABDLI010000124.1 GCA_013003065.1 Phycisphaerales bacterium
CCCCCCGCCCTCACCCGCGGCCGTGCCCCGCCTGCACGTCATCACGATGACGGACCTCGCGGACCCGCCATTCCCCCCTGCCGACGCGCACGTCAGCGCGCGCACCGGCGCCGGTCTGGACACGCTGCGTGATCGCATCACCGCGTGTCTGCGTCCGCAGCGGGTGAGCGTCGCCGCGGACACCGTCGTTCTGCGTCCGCGGCATCGCGATCGGCTGCACGCCGTACGCGAGACGGTGACGCACGCACGCGAGCTGGCCGACGCGGACGCCGGCCGGCCGACGCTCACCCATCCCGAGCTCGTCGCCTCCACGCTCCGGCGTGGCCTCGACGAGCTGGGTGAGATGATCGGCCGCTCGACGCCCGACGATGTCCTCGCCCACATCTTCTCGAGCTTCTGCGTCGGGAAGTGACTCGGGAAGTGACACGCAACGCCCGCGGGCCGGCCGCGCGGGCCGGCGGCGGGTCGCGTATCGTGACGGCGATGAACCGCTCGAGCCCCCCGCCACCGCCCCCGCCCGCCCGTGCGTCTTCGCCCGCGTCGGCGACCCGTGACGGCTGGATGTTGGAGATTCCCCTGCGGGTTCGCTACCAGGAGTGCGACCCGATGGGCGTTGCCCACCACAGCGTCTACCTGGTCTGGTTCGAGATCGGCCGCACCGAGCTGTACCGCGTCTGCGACCTGAGCTACCGCGACCTGGAGGCGACCGGCGCGAAGCTCGCCGTGATCGACGTCTCGGTGCGTTACCGCAGGCCGGCCCGTTACGACGACGAGCTGCGTCTCGCCGTCGCCCAAACCGGCTGCACGCGGGTGCGGCTTTCCCATGCGTACGAGCTGCGGCACGCGACGAGCGGCGTCATCCTCGCCACCGCCACGAGCACGCTTGCGTGCGTGGACGATGCCGGCCGGCCGCAGGCGATTCCCGAGGCCGTCGCGAACGCGGTTCCGGTCAACGGCGACCGGCCACGCTGACCATGACGCGTGTCAGCGTTCCGGTGTACCCGCGACGCAGCTCGGCCAGAAGCCCGCTCCGCAGACGCCGGTTCACTTCGTACGCGACCGACGCCGAGTCCGCTTCGACCGAAAGCGAGCCGCCACGCAACATCGTGAACGTCGTGCGTTCGGCGATTTCGCGCGGAAGCAACGCGACCCACAGCTCGACGAGCTGACCGAACCGCTTCCGGCGGAGCGTGGCCTCGCGGTCGAGCTGCTGCAACAGCGGCGTGATCGATCGCTCCCGCTGGCGTCGAGCCCGACGCGTCTGGAGATTCTCGAGCGTCCGCGTGACCGCAGCGATGTCATCACGACGCGCGTCGCGGGCCGGCCCTCGATCGACCGGTGAGGGAAGCGATCGGGAGCGTCGGATCGACTCGATCGCCTCGGTCGCCTCGGCCGGGCTCAGCGGGGGACGGTGGGGCTGGTCGGGAGCGGCCATCCCGGGATGGTACCAGGGAACACCGCGGCGCAGAAACTGCGTGGACAACCCAGCATCGCCGAACGTGCCCCCACGTTCGCTTCAATTCGCGTCATGTTCAGCCCTGTTCTGCGATTGTGCTGCATCGCGACCCAATCGACCGCGTCCTGGGGCGATCGTGGCCCGAACTCGACGCTTTCGTGCGATTCGAGGATGCCGGCGCAGAAATTGCGCGGATCAACTGGCCCGGGGGAGTCGGATTTCGAAGCGGGCGCCTTCGCCGGCTTCGGGCGGGCACAGGCAGATGGATCCCCCCGCGCCCTCGACCACTCGGCGGCACATGGTCAGACCGAGACCGTGCCCGCCCTGGGTCTGACGGGTCGTGACGAACGGGTCGAAGACGGCCGCGGCGATCTCGGGCGGAACGCCGGGCCCGTCGTCACGGAAGGAGACGGTGACGTGATCTGCATCCTCGGCGAGGGAGACGGTGATCGTCCCCCCTTCCGACCGCAGCGCCTTGACGGAGTTCAGGAGCAGGTTCATGAACACCTGCTGGAGTGCGAGGGTCGGAACACTGACGCTCGCATCACGCGGCACCTCGTTCCGCACGTGGATGCCGCTGCGTTCGAGGTCACGCCCGAGGCACTCCATCGCAGCCCGAAGGACCGCGGACACGTCGGACGTCACGTCGTCAGCCGTCCCCCGCGAAAAGTCGAGGATCGCATCCAGTATACGCGCCGCCGACCCGATCCCCTCGACCGCCTTGTCGACGGCTTTCAGCTTGAGCGCGTCGTCCTCGGGTCGGGACTGCGCCATCTGGGCGTAGGCCAACGCCGGGGTCAGCACGTTGTTGACCTCGTGGGCCACCCCGGCCGTCATCGTGCCGAGCGTCATCAGACGCTGGCCGTGGTCCAGCTCGTCCCGAACGGTCTCGAGCTCCCGCTCCAGCTCGGCGAGCCGATCGAGGGTCTCCTTCGGGTTGGCGATGGGTTCGCTCATCGGGCTCCGTGGCGCGCACGCCAGAAGGCTGATCGACCAATGAGCGGGGCATCTCAAGTCGCGATCCCGGGGCCGGAAGGGTGGTTCACCAAGCTTGTGAAGCTGGGCAAGGCATTGGGGATTTGACGGTCCGCCGCCGGCGTGAGATAACCGCGGAGCAGGTTTCACGTGAAACACCCGCGCCTCGGGCAGGGGGGTTTCACGTGAAACATCGACAAGGAGAACGCGATGAGCAGCCGCAAGGATGCGACGAAGACGGCCGGCCGGCGACGGCTGGGACGCGGGCTTGGAAGCCTCATGTCCGCCCCGGTGGCCGTCGAGGCCGGCGAGCCGAAGACGGCCGCCCCCACCACCTCCTCCCCCGCCACCCCTGCCCCGAACGCCCCGCCGGGCGAGGTCGGCACGGTCCCGGTCGATTCCATCCGGCCGAATCCGTTCCAGCCTCGTCAGGATTTCGACGAGGCCGCGCTGGCAACGCTGGCGGAGTCGATCCGGCGTTCGGGCCTTATGCAGCCGATCATCGTCCGCCCTGCCGGGGCGCGACGGTACGAGCTGATCGCCGGCGAGCGACGCTGGCGCGCCGCCCAACTCGCCGGCCTCGGTCACCTCCCCGCGATCGTGCGTGAGCTCGACGATCGCGAAGCGATGGAGTGGGCGCTGGTCGAGAACCTGCAACGCGAAGATCTGAACCCGATCGAGCGGGCGGAGGCGTTCCAGCGGCTGGCGGCAGAGCACAGCCTGACCCACCGCGCGATCGCCGAGTCGGTCGGCGTGGATCGGTCCAACGTGACAAACCACCTGCGGCTGCTCGAGCTCGACGAGGAAACGCAAACGCTGGTGCGCGAAGGCGTGTTGAGCGGGGGACACGGACGCGCTTTGTTAGCGTTCGCTAACCTCGATGCCCGACGCCGCCTGGCCGCCCGCGCTGCGCGAGAGGGGTGGTCCGTCCGCGATCTCGAGCGCCGCGCGCGGAGCCAGAGTTCCGCCGCCACCACGAACAAATCGCCGAGCCCGCGACAGGTGCAACTCGACGATCTCGAGCGTCGCCTCGGCGAACACCTGGGCACAAAGGTTCGGGTCGAGCGGGGGCGTCGCAAGGGCGCCGGAACGCTGTCGATCTCGTTCTTCAGCCTCGATGAATTCGAGGGCCTCATGAAGCGGCTCGGGTTCGAGTACGAGTAGCCGTTCGGGTCACCCGGTCCGCGCGGCGGGACGGTAACCGCCGTTCTCGCCGATGCTTGCCGTGGTCGCGTCGTCGCCGACCGGCCACCCGCGTCGGCACGCCCACGAAGACCGGCTGCTTCTTCCGGCAAATGAACTTGGTCGCTGCCTGCCCGTCGGGTAGCATCGCGGTTGATCGCTCGACCGCAGGGGAGCGCGACGTCGCTGGACGTTCGCGAAGTGGGTGGAAGGTCGGGCGCACGGCGACAACGCCCGTACTCGCAGGGAACCCCCAATGTCCACCGCGAAACCGGGATCGAAGAAGCGACGCTCCGGCGTCTCCGGCAGCCGCAAGAAGAAACCGAAGACCGCGAAGTCACCGCAGAAACACGCCGCCTCAAGCAGCAAGCGGGGGACGCGTGGCCGCTCCGGCCCGCTCGCGGACGTCAGCATCGAAGCGCTCCAGGCGGAGTTCGAACGGCGTCTGGCTGCGCTCCAGCGACGGCGTGACGAGCTGACGACCGAGCTCGATCAGCTCGAACGCGAGATCGCCAACTTCGAGATCGCCCCCGCCCCCGGCCGCCGCGCTACCCGACCCACCCGCAAACGCGCGCGGAACACGACCAACCTCACCGAAGCGCTGCGCAAGATCCTCACCGATCGGACGATGTCGGTCAGCGAAATGGCGGAAGCGGTGCAGGCCGCCGGCTACCGCACGACCAGCCCGAACTTCCGGACGATCGTGAACCAGACGCTCATCGGAAACCCGAAGGTGTTCAAGCGTGTGTCGCGGGGGAAGTACACGGTGAAAGCGGGGGGGTGACGACCAACGCGGACGCGGGGACGCGGGTCTTCCCGAACTGGTC
>JABDLI010000222.1 GCA_013003065.1 Phycisphaerales bacterium
GCCGGCTGGGTTCCCGGACATTGATCAGCGGTTCACATTCCTATTTTTCGCACCGCCATCCGGCGGTGCAGGAATCGCGCGGGGGACCGGCGGCGTCGTGCCGCCTCGGATTCTTCAGCTCGGGCGGATTGCGCGGTGGGAGGTCTTCTTCGTGCGTGCGGTGGGAAGGGCCTTGCGACGATCACGCGGTTGCCCGGCGTCCTGCCGGTGCAGGTCGCGCCGAGGACCCCCGCGCGCGAGACGCCGCGTCCCTGCGGCTCGCCTTCGTCAGGCCGGACGTGGAGGAAATAACGGGCGTCCTGCCCTTGGGCGGTGAATGTGCTTGCCGGGCGCCGGCCCCCGCGCGATGACGCCGCGTCCTGCGGCTCGACCTCAGTGGCCGGACGCCCCAATACACCGCCGGCGTCCTGCCGGCTGGGTTCCCGGACATTGATCAGCGGTTCACATTTCTATTTTTCGCACCGCCATCCGGCGGTGCAGGAATCGCGCGGGGGGCCGGCGGCGTCGTGCCGCCTCGAGCAGGTTGGGTCGTGCGCGCGCGCGCGATGCGTTCTACGGCTGCTCGAACCGCGCGAGGTCTGCCTCGATCTGTTCGCGCAACGCGACGGATGCGTCGTCGGTTGCGTCAGCGAGCTTTGCGAGGGCGGCGCGGGCGTTGGCGATGGCGTCGTCTCGCGCGCCCGAGAGATGTTGAGCGCGGGCGAGATCGTGGAGCGTGCGGGGGGCGGCGTCTGCGGTGACGGCCCGGGCTTCCTGCGCGTACCCGAGCGCCGCGGGTGCGTCCTCGAGGCTGAGCATGAGCTCCGTGAGGTAGTGCAGCCCCACGAGCAGACCCTGCTGGAGCCCGGGGTCGTCCGGCTGCCCGGCCCGCAACGACCGGTAGAGGTCGCGACCGGCCTCGAGTCGCTGCAGGCCCTCGCCCCGCTGGCCGTTCTGGATCAGCCAGTGACCGATCCCGGTTGAGATCCGCGCGAGCTCGTGCTTGCGGTCGGCGCTGTCCGGATCGGCGTCGACGAGGCCCTCCATGATCGCGAGGGCTTTGCGGGCCTCCTCGATCGCGCCTCCCCACGCTTCGTCTGCAGCGCGAAGCTCCGCCATGCGTTCGTGCGCCGTGGCTCTGAGCGCCTGGTAGGTCGTCTGCTCGGGGTGCGCCGCCGCGAGCGGCGTGATCGTCGCCTCGAACGCGCGAAAGTGCTCGAGCGCGCGGTCCGCTTCGCCGAGCCGCTGGTGCGTCTGGCCGAGCAGATCGTGGGCGAGCGCGAGGTCACGTTGGGCCCGGGCGCTCGTCGGATTGTCCGTCGCCCTCTGACGCGTGGTCGTGAAGTAGTGCTCCAGGTGGGGCAGGGCGCCTTTCGGATCCTCCCGCTGGAGATAGGTCGCCGCGATGAAGAAGTGCGTCATGGCCAGATCGCGACGCCATCGCCCGCTGTCTGGGTTCGTTTCGACCAATGTTTCGCGAATCCCCCGCGCGGCCTCGTACTCGGCCAGCGCGCCGTCGACGTCGGCGACGTCCGCGCGGCGTCCCCCCATGTACATGTGGGCCAGCGCAAGATCGCGTTGGGCCCGCGTGTCGTCGGGAGCCTCGGCCGCGAGCTCCTTGCGAATCGCGAGCGAGCGTTCGTAGAGCGGGATGGCCTCCGCCGGCGTCCCCATCTTGACGTGCAGCTTGCCGACGTTGAGCAACGCGATGGCCAGATCGCGACGCGCAACGGGGTCCGACGCGGCGTTCGCGGCGATGGTCGTCCGGATGTCGAGCGCGGTCTGGTACGACTGCATCGCGCCCGCCAGATCGCCGGTCAGGGCGAGCATGTCGCCGATGCTGATGTGCACGCGGGACAGGTCTCGTTGCGTCTCAGCGTCGCCGGGGTCGGCGGCCGCGATCTTCTGCCGGAGCGCGAGCGCGGCCCGGTAGTTCTCCATCGCGTTGGCCGCACCGCCGAGGCTGGGGTTCCGGTTGCCGCCCTCGATGTCGCCGACCCGCTCGTAGGCGGCGGCGAGCAGACGCTCCAGATCCGGATCGTGCGCGACCTCCTGCTGGAGACCCGCCAGATACTCGTGCGCCTTGGTCAGCAGCAACTGCCGCGCCGGCAACGCGCCGTCGAGCTGGACGATGGCGTCGTGGAAGTCGTACATGAACGTGCGGGCGAGATCGATCGTCTGCTGCAGGCGATCGTCGGCGAGGTCCCGCTGCTCGACGGCGATCTCCTTCGCATCACGCTCGTTCTGCTCCGCCTGCACCGCGCGGTTCCATCCCCAGCTCGTGCCGACGACGCCGGCGACGAGCAGAAGACCGATGGCCACGACCGCGGCGACGCCAAGCCGATGGCGGCCGACGAACTTCGAGACGCGGTAACCCATGGTGTCGGGGCGAGCCTTCACCGTCAGCCCATGCATGTGACGGCGGATGTCCTCGGAGAACTGCTCCGCCGAGCGGTAACGACGCTGCGGTTCCTTCCGCATCGCCATCATGATGATGTTGTCGATGTCTCCGCTGAGACGACGCCGCAGCCGCTCGGGCCGTTCTTCGCGTGACTCCGAGACCGACTCGGGCGTGATCTTCGTCGTCGCGTAACCGGTGTCCAGCTCCTCGACCCGGCTGATCGCGGTGCTCGGACGCTCCGGATCCTGGTGGCAGATCACCCGCTCCAGCTCCGCCCGCACGCGGCTGCGCAGCCGATAGGGCGCGTGGCCGGAGAGCAGCTCGTAGAGCAGCACACCGAGCGAGTACACATCGCTCGCGGTGGTGATCGGATCGCCGCGGACCTGCTCGGGGCTGGCGTACTCCGGCGTCATCACCCGGTATTCCGGTGCGGTCGGGTCGCCGCCCATCATTGCGAACTCGGGGTTGATGACCTTGGCGATACCGAAGTCGAGGAGTTTGGGCTGGCCATCCTCGGTGACGATGACGTTGCTCGGCTTGATGTCGCGATGGACGACGAGGTTCTGGTGCGCATGCTGCACCGCGTCGCACACCCGGCGGAAGAGCTCCAGACGCTCTTCGATCCGCAGGCGGTGGGCGTCGCAATAGGCTTCGATCTCGCGGCCCTCGATGTACTCCATCACGAAGTAGGGGAGCCCGTTCTCCGTCTCGCCCGCGTCGTACAGCCGCGCAATGCCGGCGTGATTCATCGCCGCCAGCATCTGCCTTTCCAGCTCGAAGCGGCGCAGGACGTCCTCCGTGTCCATGCCACGCTTCAGCAGCTTGATCGCGACGCGTCGCGTGAATCGTTCGTCTTCGCGGACGGCGAGGTAGACCACGCCCATGCCGCCGCGGCCGACCTCGTGCAGGATGCGGTAGGCGCCGATCTGCTTGATGTCGTGTTCGCCATCGTCCGTCGGGGACGCGACCTGGGTGACCAGCGAGGACGGGGCGGCGTTCATCGAGCCGTCGGCGTCCGTGGACTCGATCGTGGCCACGTGGTGAAAGAGCAACGCCTCCACCTCGGAGCGCAACGCCGTGTCACCGCCGCACTTCTCGTCGAGCGCCGTGCCCCGTTGCTCCTCGGGAAGGTCGCACACCGTGAGGAAGATCTGCTTGGCTCGGTGGTAGGTCTGATCGCCGCTCATGTCACTCGTCCTCGCCGCCGCTCAGCTCGCGACGCAGCCAGGCTTGCCCCATCTTCCAGTCGCGTTCGACGGTCCGGCTGGAAACTTCCAGCAGCTCCGACGCCTCTTCCGCGGACAGGCCGCCGAACAGCCGCAACTCCACGACCCGTGCCTGCCGGGGATCGAGCCGTTCCATCTTCTCCAACGCCTCCTGGAGGGCGAGGAAATCGATGGGGCTCTGGCCCTGCAGATCAAACGCGTCGTCGAGGGTGACCCGCCGCCAGTCACCCCCGCGTTTTTCGCGTTTTTTTTGTCGGGCATGATCGATCAGCACCCGGTGCATGGCCTGGGCGGCGATCGCGTAGAAGTGGGTCCGGCCCTGCCAGTTCACCTTCTTCTGATCCACGAGCTTCATATAGGCCTCGTGAACCAGCGCGGTCGGCTGGAGCGTGTGCCCCGCCCGCTCGCGATCGAGCTTTCGCTCGGCCAGGCTGCGGAGCCGCTGGTAGACCGCGTCGAGCAGTGCATCGCAGGCGCCGCGATCGCCGGCGCTCATGTCCGACAGCAAGGCGGTCAGACGCTCCGGGGACGGAGCCGGTGGGGATGAGACCGGCCGGACATCGGAGTTCTCTGGAGGCTTGGGGGGATCAGGCACGACGCTGATTCTGCCCTCCCGGAGTCGGCCCGGCAAGGACGCGTGCTCGAAAGGGGTCGACCGGCCGTCGGATCGTGGTCGTCCGCGACGCGTTTGAGGCACGGAAATGCCTTGACCAACCCACGCCGGTCCCGGAGACTCGGAGACGGTCGGGAGAACCGAACGCAAGGGGTGACGAAAGATGATGCGCAATGCGTGGTCGTGGGGCCTGCTCCTCGGTGTGGTCTTGGTGTGCGCGGGTGCGGTCCGGGCGGGTGAGCCCGTGGGAGCGTGCTGCTTCGAGGACGGGTCATGCACCGACACCACGGCCACGGGCTGCTCGTCGCTCGGCGGCGACTTCCAGGGCGAGGGCACGACGTGCGCACGCATCGAATGCCCGCTCCTCGGCGCGTGCTGTCTCGCGCTCGGGCGTTGTCTGGAGACCACGCCGGCGTTGTGCGAAGCCGTGGGCGGCGAGTTCTTCGGCCTCGGCTTCCCGTGCGCGTCGGCCAAGTGCGTCGATCTCGAGTTCGGCATCTGCTGCTTCGGCTCCGAGTGCGTCGAGACGTCGCTCGCATCCTGTGATGCCGACGCCGGAGTGTACGTCGGTAGCGGCGTGAGCTGCGACGGGAAGATCTGCTTCACGATCACTCCCGGCGGTTGTTGTCTCTACACCGGTCAATGCGTGGAGGCGACGGCCGCCGGCTGCGAAGAGGTCGGCGGCACGTTCCTGGGCGACTTCGTTCCCTGCGGCGAGATCGAGTGCGTGTTCCCGCACGGCCCCTGCTGTTTGCCCGACGGCTCCTGCGGCATCTTGTCGGCGGACGAGTGCGATGCGGTCGGCGGTTCGTTTGCGGGGCTCGGGCTCGAGTGTGACGCGATCGACTGCGGCCCCGGGTTCGGCGCCTGCTGCATCCCGGGCAAGTGCTTCGAGACCGACGAGTCCGACTGCCTGTCCTCCGGCGGGGTCTACCAGGGGGACGGCACCGACTGCGGCGGGGTTTCCTGCCCGCCGTTCGGGGCGTGCTGCATCACCTCGGGCGTGCAGGGTTTCTGCATCGACACGACCGAGGAGGAGTGCGATCGCATCTTCGGCGTCTATTTCGGCGATGGCTCGGACTGCAAGGACATTTCGTGCGAGGTCGACACCGGCGCCTGCTGCTTCGAGGGCGGCGCGTGCCTGACCCTGTCCGAAGACGACTGCGACCGCTCCGGCGGCTCTTTCGCCGGCGCCGGCACCGACTGCCGGACCACCGACTGCGCGGTTGCGGGCGATATCGCGCTCGGCGATCCGCTCGAGTTCGTCGCGGCCGGTGAGGGCGTGCAGTGCGCGACCGGTGATCTGACCGACAGCGGCTTCCGCGACGTGATCGTCGTCGAACCGTCAACGGCCGGCAACGGCCCGGGTGTCGCGCAGGTCTTCCGCAACGAAGGCGGCACCGGCGACGGGTGGATGGGGCTGACGCCCACGACCCCGATCCCGGTGGGGAGCGATCCGGTTGCCGTGGCGACCGGTCAGCTCGACGGAGACGGACGGCTCGACGCCGTCGTGGCCAATCGCGGAGACGGAACGATCACCGTGCTCTTCAACACCGGCGAGACGGCCGGTGGCGGCGGTCTGGGCGACCCCCTCGTGATCGCCGTCGGCTCGCAGCCGAGCGACGTCGTCACCGGCGAGTTGACCGGCGACGGTGTGACCGACATCGCGGTCGCCCTCGCCGGGGACGACTCGGTGCTGATCCTGGCCGGCGACGGCGCCGGCGGGTTCGTCGAGTTCGCGATGCTCGGTGGCGTCGAGACACCGATCGCCGTCGATCCCGAGGATCTCGAAGGCGACAAGGATCTCGATCTCGTCGTCGGCGGTCTCGGCGGCGACGTGGCGGGCGTCTTCTTCCAGATCCCCGGCGGCTTCTCCGAGGTCGTCTTGATTCCCGTGGGCGTTGATCCCGCCGACGTGACGACCGGTGACGTCGACGGCGACGGCGACGCCGACATCCTGACCGCGGACCGGGCCGGCGTCGCGACGCTCGGTGGCGGCAGCACGGTCTCGGTCATCATCAACAACGGCGACGGCACGTTCATGCCGTCGGTGCAGATCCCGGTCGGCGCGGACGCGCGTTCGATCAAGGCGGTCGACCTCGACGATGACGGCGACGCCGACATCGAGGTCGTCGCGGACGATCCGGAGGCGGGCCTCGGTATCCAGGTGCTGGAGAGCCTCGCCGGCGAGGGGGCCGGGCCGCTGTTCAGTCTGCCGATTCCCTTCGGCGTTGCGGCCGATCCGAACTGGATCGTCACCGCGGACATGAACCTCGACGGGCTCATCGACCTCATCACGTGCAACCTCGATGACGGCGCGACCGACGGGTCCGTGACGGTGCTGATCAACGAGCTCCAAGCCGATTGCAACGACAACGGCATCGCCGACGAGTGCGACATCGCCACCGGCACGAGCGAGGACTGCAACGGCAACGGCATCCCCGACGAGTGCGACACCGCCGTCGCCGCCGATCCGGCGACGTCGGTTGCCCGGGACTCGTGCCCCGACGCCGAGTGGCTCTGCCCCGGGTTCTTCTACGCCGGCGACACGCTCGGCACCGAGGACGATCAGATCGAGTTCTGCGGCGGGCGGTTCGGGGCCTACGACGTGTGGTACCGGTACCGGCCGGCGTGGGACGGCCTCGCGTTCGTCTCGTTCATCGCGCCCGGGCTCGAGCCGGTCGTGCACGTCTTCGACGGCTGTCCGTCGGACGGAGGCGTGTCGATCGCGTGCAACTATCCCAACCCGAACGGCGTGACGTTCACGGCCCGCCGGGGAGAGACGTACTACGTCCGCTTCGCCGGTCGCGACTTCCGCCGCGGGCTGTTCCAGATGGACGTGCTCGGGCCGGACTGCCTGCTCAACGAGCTCGACGGCAACCAGAACGGGATCCCCGACGAATGCGAGTGCCTGGCCGACGTCACCGGCGACGGCGTCGTGGACATTGCCGACTATCTCCAGGTGCTGCTGGCGAGCGGTCCCTGCGACGGCTGCCCGGAAGACATCGACGGCAGCGGTGTCGTCGATGCGGCGGATCTGCAGATCGTGCTTCTGTCCCTGGGCCCGTGCCCGAAGCCACCGGATCCGCCGGCGGGGGGGTGCGAGTAGGGACGCGGCAACCGGTGCCACGGACAGCGAAGCGTCCGTGCCGTCAGCGTCCATTGGGCAGGAGAGTCGGTGTCCCTTGCGTGGGGGACGACGCACGGCACGGACGCTTCGCTGTCCGTGGCACCGTCGGGGAGGACGCCGCCGTCCGAAACACTCGGTACTTTCGAGATTCGGCGTCGGTCGCCCGCCGCATCCATCGCGTCTTCTTGTGCCGGGCCCGGAGGGGCCCATCACCTGGGAGACACGTCCGATGCTTTGCCGCCGATTCAATCGAACGAACCGACTCTGTTGCGACCTCACGATGACCGCCGGCCTGCTTGGCCTCGCCATGCCGGTCGCGGGGGCGGCCGAGGTTGCCGTGCATCAGCTCACCCTGCCTCTCTCGCCCGCGGCGGAATCGATCGCAATCGAGCCCTTCGACGACCAGGGCGGCACGCGTGAGCTGGTGAGCGTCGAGCTGACCGCGACGCTCACCATTGGCGCCAACGTCACCGCCGAAAACGACTCCGACTTCGAGCTGCCGGGCTGGACCCTCGACCTGGCCGGCTTCGCCACGGTCGAGCTCGGTCCGCTTTCGCTCTTCGCGCTCTTCGAGACGGTGGAGACGACCGGACCGGTGCCGCCGTCCGACGGTGTGAGCGGGGCGGGGCCCGACTTCGTCGACTTCGGCACCGTCGCGCTCACCCGGACGCTGACCGAGACCACGAGCGTGGACCTCGATTCCTTTGCGTCGGGCGTGCCGCTCAACGCGGAATTGTTCTCGGCGGCGGGCGTGGCGGTCGACCCCGTCACCGGTGACGCCACCGTCGTGATCGACGGGTTCGAGGTCGCCGCGTCGATCAGCGTCGTGTACCACACGCGTCCCATCGCCGACGCCTGTCCGACCGATCTCGACGACAGCGGGCAGACCGACGTCACCGATCTTCTCGCGTTGTTCCAGGACTGGGGTGAGTGCGCCGGCTGCGTCTCCGACATCGACGGCGACGGGCACGCCGGGTACACCGACCTGCTCGCGATCCTGCTGGCCTGGGGCGACTGCGAGTGAGACGGGCCGACTGAACGACATCCACCCACCGTCTTCCTTCTTCTCCTCTCGGCCTGGGGGGGCGAGAGGAGGATGGAGTGAGGAGCACTACCGCCCCGGTGCCATCCCGGGGCGGTGGCCTTTGTCGGTCCGCAAAAAACACAACGCGGCCGGGGGGGAGTCCGGCCGCGTGTGGTTCGTCTCCAAGCGTCGCGGGGTGACGATCATGGTCTGGCCCGCGAGGCTCGAGGGGGCGGACGATACCGCGGTGCGGCATTGATGCCATAGCCAAAGCGGACCATTCCCGCGGGTGTCCAGCCTGGCGGTCTGCCTGACCGGCAGAGTCCATCCTTCTTACCGCCTTTGCCCGGTGTCCCGCGTCGTTCGCTTCCGCGACGCCGGCTTGTTTGACACGGTTCTCCCGAGGACCCACCGGCCGGTGGGACGGGAGGAAGCGCATGTCGACGGACCCGACGATCCGATTTGGTTGGATGGTGATGCTCCCGTTGCTCGCGTTGCTTGCGACTCGCGCCACCGCCGCCGAGCGACACGTCCCGGGCGATCACGCCAGCATTCAGGGCGCCATCGACGCGGCGACCGCGGGTGATCACGTCGTGGTCGCCGCGGGCACGTACGCGGAGGCGATCGATCTTCGCGGCAAGGCGATCACCGTGCGGTCGACGGCCGGGGCGAAGTACACCACGATCGACGCCACCGGCGCCAATCGCAGCGTCGTGCTCTGCACGAGCGGCGAGGGGCCGGACACGGTGCTCGAAGGGTTCACGCTGACCGGCGGGGTCGGCACGCTCGTCGGGTTCCGGCGGCAGGGCGGCGGCATGTACAACCAGGGCAGCGCCCCGACCGTCGTGGCGTGCATCTTCCGGGAGAACACGATCAGCGCCTGGGATTTCGACATCCAGGGCAGCGGCGGCGGCATGTACAACGAATCCGCCGATCCGCTTGTCGTCGATTGCGTCTTCGAGGCCAACGCGTTGCTGGGGTGCAGCGGCTGGTTGAACGGCGGCGCCGGCATCTACAACGACGCGAGCAGCCCGACGATCGTCCGGTGCCTCTTCATCGACAACTACGGGAACAACGGCAGCGGTCTGATGGCCGTCTCCGGGTCGCACCCGATCGTCGCGAGCTGTCACTTCCGCCGCAACGTCGCGACGTACAGCGGCGGCGGCATCAACCTGACCGAGGACTCATCGGCCGTCGTGACCAACTCGATCTTCGTCGCCAACACGGCCTTCCACGGCGCCGGTCTCTACGGCACCGAGTCCGTCTTCGACCTGACGAACTCGACGATCACCGCGAACACCGCGGATCGGGTCGCCGGCGGGCTGTATCTCCTCTCCAGCCCCTCGGCGAGCCGCGTCGAGAACTGCATCTTCTGGCAGAACGACGCCGACCAGACGCCGTCCGCGTCGGAGATCCTGGGCGAGCTTGGCCCGGGCCCCGTCGTGACGACGTCGATCGTGACCGGCGGGTACGCCGGCGCCGGCAACCGCGACGAGGATCCGCAATTCGTTGACGCGGACGGACCGGATGACGAATTCGGGACTCCCGACGACGACCTGCGTCTGAACGCGGCGAGCCCCGCCGTCGACACCGGCGACACGAGCGGGCTGCCGGCGGACGTCGCCGATCTCGACGCCGACGGCGATCTCACCGAGCCCACGCCGCTCGATCACGCCGGCGCGGCACGGATCACCGGCGGCGTGGTCGATCTGGGCGCCCACGAGTTCGGCGCGAGCGTGTGCACGGGAGATGTCGACGGCAATGGCATCGTCGAGTTCACCGACCTCATGGCGGTGCTCTCCGATTGGGGACCGTGCGCCGGATGCGCGACGGACCTCGACGGGGATGGTGTCGTCGGCTTTACCGAACTGCTGGATGTGCTGGTCGGCTGGGGAGCCTGCTGAGGGAGCACGGACCCGGACGCGGACGCGGACCCGGACGCGGGAGCGCTCGCTAGCGCTCGCGGGGCGTCAGCGCAAACGCGCCCATCGCGCAATCCCCCGGACCCAACCTGCCCGAGGCGGCATGGACGCCGCCGGTCCCCGCGCAGCCTGCACCCGCCGGAGGCGGTGCGAAAAATAGTCCGAACCACGCTGAACCATCCAGACGCCAGCCCGCAGGATGCGGGCGGTGTATTTGGGCGTCCAAGCAGGTCTGTGCTTCGCCGCAGGATGCGGCGGATCGAGCGGGGGCCGGTTCTGCGCCGGACGACACAGCGTTCAGCGCACGACCAACTGAGGCCGAGGGCGGCAGGACGCCGCCCGTGGAAGCGCAACCCTTCCGGCCTGACAACGGCACCCATCCCAAAGGTGCGACGGACAGCGAAGCGTCCGTGCCGTCAGCGTCCATTGCGCGAGGGAGTCACACTCCCTTGCGCGATGGAAGACGCACGGCACGGACGCTTCGCTGTTCGTGGCACCGTCAGTCACACTTCCTTGCGCGATGGAAAACGCACGGCACGGACGCTTCGCTGTCCGTGGCACCGTCAGTCACACTCCCTTGCGCGATG